>NZ_JBWKJV010000059.1:0-15823 GCF_056432045.1 Streptomyces sp. NPDC045701
CGCGTCACGCTCAGCCCCGGCCGGATCGGCGCCATCACCAAAGCCGCCCTCGTCCTCAACAACGCCTGGCGATGAATTTCGTCGAGAAAACCTCAGTGGCTGCTGCTTGGGGCACTCCCTCTCGCCCGCCAGTCGGCGGGCGGTATCGGTCCTGCCTTCTCCTGTTCCATGCGGAAGCCGCAGACCGGATTCACGTCGCCTACATGCCGGACACCACCTGGCCAATAAGCGGGCACCCGCCAGGCTCATCCCGGAGTTCTGGTATCTCACCCCGGTTTCGATGCCGTCTGTTTGTTTTTCGACACGTCAGCAGCGATTCACTTGCGTTCGTCTTCCCGGTCCCCACCTGACGCCTCTTACGACGCCTTTTCCTCATCGCTCACCACGACAGTCATTGACTAACGCAGCATGAGGCGGTTTAGAGCCTCCCCCCACAGGGCGGCTCTGAAGGGCCACAAAACCTTCATCTTCCGCACAGCATCACTTCCAGAAGTTGCCTACGAGCAACTCCCTTTCATGTTCAGGACACAAGACCAGCAATAACACTTAATCACCGCGACTTCAATCAGCCCTGCAACGGTGGTGAGGCCATCGCGGGTGTGGGCTGAGAGGTCGGTGCCCTTGGGTGCCTCTGTGTTTGTCAAGCCGCATGGGGTGGTGGCGTAGGCTCGCTTCCGGCGGGTCCAGGAAGTGACTTGTCCGAAGAGTCGGCCGTCGGGGCTGGGCGAGCCGTGCTGGATTTTGTAGTCGCCCGTCTGTCCTCCTGGGCCCGTCATCCGGGTTCGTCGGTGATCGTCGGTCATCATAGTGCGCCAGACGTGATCGGCGAGTCGGCGTTTGAGACAGCGTTGCGCTTCACGGGACGTCTTTCCTTCTGCGAGTTTTGCCTGGCAGTAGGCCTGACCCCGCGTGCCGGGCATGCGGATCTGCGTGATCGCGACGGTGTGTAGTGCCGCGTTGAGCTGGCGGTGCCCGCGTCGGGACAGGCGGTGACGTGCACGGTCCGCGCTGGCGATCTCGATGGGAGCGGTGCCGGCGTGCTGCGCGAAGGCGCTGGACGTGGGGAGGCGGGTGGGCTTCCCAGTCCGCCCGAGGAGGCCTTGGATTCAACCGGTCGGTGCAACACCCCAGGTAAAACAGGTGCCGGAGGTGTTGCGGGTGGCGAGGACCGGGCGGCCAGGGCTGTCGGACGGGCAGAAGCGCGAGGTGTGGCGACGCTGGAAGGAGGGGCAGTCGCTGAGTGATATCGGTCGTGCCCAGGGCAGGGTACCCGGATCGGTTCACGGCGTGATCGCCGCCAGCGGCGTTTCGTGCCCGCCCCGCGCACCCGGGCTCCCGGGCACTTTGACGCTCTCCGGGCGGGAGGAGATCTCCCGCGGCCTGGCGCCAGGGAGTCGTTCCGGACCATCGCCGCCCAGCTGGGCCGTGCGCCGTCCACGGTCAGCCGGGAAGCCGGCCGGCACGGAGGACGGAAGAAGTACCGGGACGCCACGGCCGACGGCCGGGCCTGGGACGACGCCCGGCGGCCCAGGCCCTGCCTGCTGCGGCGCAACCCAGGACTGCGGGACGTGGTCGCCGGAAAGCTGGGCGACGACTGGTCACCTTGGGCCGGGGCGGGAAGGTACCTGTCGCGCGCCCCGAGGCCGACTCACAAGTCGTGAACATTGCTTGGTCACGATCGCCCGAGCCGACCACCTCAGCCGGCCGGGCCGTCGGCTCTCCAGTGTCCCGGGCAACGAACGATCTCGACTGAGTGGATCACAGGCACGGACGAAGGCGCACACGTGACTCGGATGCCGCGCCGTCGTCGGCGTTTCGCCTGCCCCTTTTCTGGCAGCCTGTTGCGCTGTGTGCTTGATGTGGCACGGGAACGCAAAGGGGTGCGCTTGAACGCGGTGAAGCGAAGCCGGACGACAAGGACCGCCGCTGGAGTTTCGGCCGCATTGCTTCTGCTGCTGACAGGGTGCGACGTCCCTGGTGTCTACCGGCCGGCCCGCCCAGCCGCCGGTGGGCCGTACACCTTCTATGTGAGCCCCGACGGCGACGACGAGAACGACGGCCTGTCGCCGGAGAAGCCCTGGCGGACCCTCGACCATGCGAATGGGGTGCGCTTCCGGCCTGGTGACCGGCTTCGGCTCAAGGGCGGCGAGCGATTCCCTGGCAGCGTCACCCTGGAGGAAGGCGAGGCGGGCAGCCCGGCAGAGCCGGTTGTGATCGAGTCGTACGGCGTCGGCCGGGCCACGATCGCGCCGCGCGGCACGTCCGGAATCACCGTGCGCAACACCGCCGGCGTGGAGATCAGGAACGTTTCGCTGGTCGGCGACCGCAAGGCGCTGCGAGAAGGGGTCGGGATCGCCTTCCGTAGCAGCCTCCCAGGTACCCGGCGGCTCGACCACGTGAGGATCACGAACGTGGAGGCGAGAGGCTTCCAGAACGGAATCAGCGTCGGCGTGGAGAAGGACGCGGTCGCGGGCTACAGCAACGTGCGGATCACCGGCGTCTCCGTTCATCACAATCTTGAGGCCGGACTCGTCTTCTACGGGCGCGAGTTCGACGTCGACCGCCCTGCCTACGCGCACGAAGGGCTCCGGATCGAGAGGATCAAGGCATACTCCAACGCCGGCAACCCGGAGATCGACAAGCGCAACACCGGCAGCGGCATCGTGCTCGGTAGCGTCCGTGATGCGAAGGTGATGCGCTCGGTGGCCTACGACAACGGCTCGAGGTCCGCCGCCAGCGCCGAGGAGGGCCCCGAGGGCATCTGGGTGTACGACGCCACCCGAGTGGTGCTGGAGAACAACAGGTCGTACCGCAACCGCACCGGCTCACGGGTCGACGGCGGCGGATTCGGCCTCGACAACAACGTGTCCTTCTCGGTCATGCAGTACAACTTGGCGTACGGCAACGACGGGCCGGGCTTCCTCATCTACTCCAACCGGCCGACCGGCGCCCACATGAACAACATCGTCCGCTTCAACATGAGCTGGGACGACTCGCGGAAACTGCCCGAGTACGGCGGCATCGTCGCCTACGGCACCCGCATGAAGAACCTGGACATCTACCACAACACGGTCGTGATGCGGACGACTGGCCTGCCCTCCGCTGAAGCTGCGGGGAGCCGGCCTCCAGCACTGCGGCTGCAGGATGGCATGGTCGGTGTGCGCGTCCTCAACAACATCTTCGCCACCGACGGCGGCCCCCTGATCGAGGCGCAGTCGTCGTACGGCCCCAGTACGCTCCGGCTCCAGGGCAACGACTACTTCAGCACGGGCCCTTGGTCTCTGTGGTGGGGCGCCCAGCGTTATACGACGCTGGGCAGCTGGCGCACCGCTTCGCGCCAGGAGATGCTGGACGGTGAGCCGACCGGCTCCAGCCACGATCCGTGCCTGCGTGGTCTGGCCGCCCCTGTCACCGACCGGGGAGGCGCCGGGAACCTGGTGCCGCATTGCGAGGATGAGGCGCCTGTCGGCCTGGGCCCGCAGGCGTTGGGTGTCGACCTGGGACCGGCCGACTACTTCGGCAACCGGGTCCCGCAGGAGCTGACGGTAGGGGCCGCCCAGCCGCGCGCCGCCGACTGAGTCGAGCGCCGTAACCCCCCGGGGAGCCGACCCGTGAGAGCAGGGCAGAGCCGATGTCCCCGTAGGCGGGTCTATGCCCTGCTGGTCGGCAACGCGGCGGCCATCGCCGCGCTACGGCCCGGCTCGGTGGCCGGGGACGCGATCGTCGCCCGCAGGGGGTCCCCGACCTCATCGGACGGCCGCTCCGACGACGCGGGGCGGCCCAGCGCCTTGACTGTCCAGCCGGCGGCCCGCCACTGGTCGCGGGGGAGCGCGTTCCGACCGTCGATGAGCACCGGATCGCGGACCACGCGGGCCAGCTTGACCGGGTCCAGCTCGCGGTACTGGCGCCACTCGGTGAGGTGGAGGACGAGCTCCGCGCCCTGGCAAGTCGTCAGCAGGTCCGAGCTGCAGTGCAACTCGGGGTGGGCGCGCCGTGCGTTCGTGGCGCCTTCCGGGTCGTGGACGCGAACATCGGCGCCCTGCCTGTGCAGTTCCGTCGCGACGGCCAACGCCGGCGAGTCGCGCACGTCGTCGCTGTTCGGCTTGAAGGTGGCGCCCAGGACGGCCACCCGGCGGCCGGTGAGGTCGCCGCCGACCATCTGACGGGTAAGTGCAACGGTCCGTGTGCGCTGGCGTTTGTTGATCTCGTCGACCTGGTCGAGGAACGCCACGGCCGGACCGACGCCGAGTTCCTGCGCGCGGGCGGTGAACGCCCGGATGTCCTTGGGTAGGCAGCCGCCGCCGAACCCGAGACCGGCGTTCAGGAACTGTCGGCCGATCCGGGTGTCGTGGCCGAGGGCGTCGGCGAGGGTAACCACGTCCGCGCCAGTAGCGTCGCAGACCTCGGCCATCGCGTTGATGAAGGAGATCTTCGTGGCGAGGAAGGAGTTGGCCGCGACCTTCACCAGCTCGGCCGTGTGTGGGTCGGTGGTGATGTACGGGACACCCGCCTCCAGCATCGGTGCGTACACCCGGCGCAGCGTCTCGTCGGCCCCTCGGCTGGTCACGCCCGCGACGAGCCGGTCCGGCCGCAGTGTGTCCTCGACCGCGTAGCCCTCGCGCAGGAATTCGGGGTTCCACGCCGCTTCGGCCCGCACCCCCGCCGGGGCGAGACCCGCGATGCGGGTGGTCAGGCGCGCGGTCGTGCCCACCGGGACGGTGGACTTGCCGACCACCAGACACGAGGCGGGCATGTGCGGCACGAGTCCGTCGACGACGGCGTCCACGTACCGCAGGTCGGCCGCCTGGGAGCCGGCCTGCTGTGGGGTGCCGACGCAGACGAAGTGGACCTCGCCGTGCGCCGCCGCCTCGCGCAGGCTGGTGGTGAAGCGCAGGCGCCCGGAGGCGAGCGTCCGGATCAGGACGTCGTCGAAGCCTGGTTCGTAGAAGGGTGGTCTGCCCTCGGAGAGGGCTGTGATCTTTGCGACGTCGACGTCCACGCCGAGGACGTCGTGTCCGATGTCGGCCATGCACGCAGCGTGCACAGCTCCGAGGTATCCCGTACCGATGACGGTGAGCTGCATGCGCTGTTCTCCTGTCTGGACGCGGAGGCCCGGAGAGGGGGTATGTCAGGGGGCGTAGCCGTACGCATTCTGCTGCTGGAAGTTCCACGCGTCGCGGCACATCGCGGCCAGATCGCGCTGCGCGCTCCAGCCCCAGGCCGCGGTGACCTTCGCAGGGTCGGCGACGAGTTTCGCGACGTCGCCGGGGCGGCGCCCGGTGACGCGGTACGGAACCGGACGCCCCGATACCTCTTGGAACGTGCGCACAAGCTCCAGGACGGACGCGCCGCGCCCGGTGCCGAGGTTGAAGACCCGCATGCCGGGTTCGTCGTCGATGTGGTCGAGAGCCAAGCGGTGCCCCTCGGCTACGTCGACGACGTGGATGTAGTCGCGCACCCCGGTGCCGTCGGGAGTCGGGTAGTCGTCGCCGAACACCTTCAGCTCGTCGCGGCGGCCCACGGCGATCTGGGTGAGGAACGGCATGATGTTGTTGGGCACGCCGCGCGGGTCCTCGCCGAGCAGCCCGGTGGGGTGGGCGCCGGCCGGGTTGAAGTAACGCAGCGCCAGCACCCGGAGTTCGGGCACGTGCCGGCACATGTCCGCGAGGATCTGCTCGCAGGTCCACTTGGTGGTGGCGTACGGGTTGGTCGGCGCGGCAGGGGACTGCTCGGTCAGGGGCACGGTCGTCGTGTCGCCGTAGATCGAGCAGGAGGATGAGAAGACCATTCGGTGCACCCCGTGGTCGTGCATCGCGGAGACCAGGGCTGTGGTGCCGCCGACGTTGATGTCGTAGTACGCGAGCGGGATCCGCACCGACTCGCCGACCGCCTTTTTCGCGGCGAAGTGGATCACCGCGTCGATCGGGTGGCTCGTGAAGACGGCGTCCAGGGACCGCCGGTCACGGATGTCCGCGGTGTGGGCCGCGGCGATCGGCCGACCCGCGATCTTCGCGATGCGTTCGAGGGCCTCGGGGGAGCTGTTGGAGTGGTCGTCGAGCACGACGACCTCGTGGCCGCAGTGGAGGAGCTCGACGCAGGTGTGGCTGCCGATGAAACCGGCGCCGCCGGTGACCAGGACGGTTTGGGGCACGGAACCCTCTTTTCTCGATCGGCCGCTCGGGCCGTCACCAGGCGTAGAAGCCGGTGAGATAGGTGGGGAAGACGGCTACGGCGAGCGCCAGGGGAAGCAGGGCCAGCAGGCCGGCGAAGAGCGGCAGCGCGGCTGTGCGCAGTGCGCGGAAGGCGGAGACACCGGTCGCGCGTGCGGTCTCCTTGACGTGCAGCGCGCCGATCGCGAGCGTCACGGCGGTGTACGAGGCGGAACCGAGGATGCACAGGAAGACGTAGCCGACGGCGGGGCCGGTGAACTGGCCGACCAGAGCCGAGCCCGACAGGAACATCGTGATCAGCAGGTACGGGGCGACGGCGCGTAGCGGGAGCGGCTCCAGGCCGTTTCGCTTCTTCGGCGTAACTTTGAAGGTGATCTGACGGGGGTGCAGTTTCTGCGTCACCGCGGCCAGCACGCCCCACGCGACATAGGGCCAGCGGGAGAGCCCGAAGAGCCAGATCTCCCAGCTGAAGATCGGAGAGTCTTTGGGGCGCAGCAGACCGCGGCGGCGGCAGAGCAGCGTCAGCAGGATCAGCCAGACGGACATGCTCCAGAAGTGCGCCAGGAATTCAACGTAGTTGACGTTGATCCACGGAGCGCCGGTGACAGCGGCGATCGGCGGCAGCAGGATGCCGGCGATGGTGGCCCCGGCCAGGAGCGGGTAGTACATCAGCGCTGCGGCGAAGCGCACCCGCAGCTTGAGGGGCATCCGGCTCAGATGGCGGGGCAGCATGCCCAGGAGCATCACGGCCAGGCTGCGGGACCACTGGAACTCCTGGGTGATCATCGCGCTGAAGGTGAGAGGGCCCTCGCCGTGCGCCTCTGCGTCGATCGCGAACGCGCCCTGCCAGCCGGCCGAGGAGAGCAGGAAGGTGGTCGAGAAGTCCTCGGCAAGCTCCGGGCCGAGACCGCCGATATCTCGTAGCGCCTGAGTGCGGACGGCGTAGTGCGACCCGATGCATACAGGGGCGAGGCCGGCGGAGTGACCCAGCTGGACGGGCCCGTGGAACATGGCCTCGCGCTGCAGTCGGCCCCGGGCCGCCCAGGACTCGTGGGCGTTGGAATCGCAGACGCTGGGGGCCGCGACGTAGCCGATGGCCGGATCGGCGAAGGGGCGGACGACCTCAGCGAGGTACCTGGCCCCCGGGACGTGGTCGCAGTCGAGCTGGGCGACTACGTCGTAGTACGCGTAACCCCAGTGGTCGTAGAAGAAGGCCAGGTTCCCCTCCTTGCACCGCGTTCGCCGGGGCCACTCGGCCCGGTGGTAATCGGTACGGCCGCGTCGGCAGGAGACGTAGACGCCGTGGGCCCGGCACCAGTCGACGATTTCCTCGGCAGGGTCCTCGTCGCACAGCCAGACGTCATAGGCGTACGGGAAGTGCTGGTCGAGCATCGCCTCCAGGGTGGTCCGGGCGATGTCCCAGCCCTCGGACGGGGCGCGGGTGACCACGAATGCGGTCCGGAGCGCCGGCACCTCGACAGCCGGGTCGAAGCGCCGCATCCGAACCAACGCGACGAGGAAGTGCACCGGCAGATAGGTCAGGTACAGCAGGAGAGCACTGTTGATGACCAGGCCCAGCCAGCCGATGCGGTGGGACGGTTGGAGCCACCAGGCCCAGAACCAGACCAGGCAGGCCATCCAGCCCAGGGACAGCAGCACGACGAGGAACCGATCGAAGCGCGAGAACGCCCGCACGAAACTGGAGCGGCAGGTGGTGAGCCCGCGTGCCGGCCTCGCAAAGACGGGTCCATCCGGGCCGATGGAGGCCACTACACCGTTCGACAGGGCTCGGATCTCCTCCCCCAGGGCATCCCATTCCTCCGGTGAACCGGGCGCCAGGGAAGGGAGTGGGAGGTCCTGGACGGCGCCGGTCCCATGGACGGGACCTTGCTCCAACGACGTCATGGCGTGTTCTCCAGGCAGTGCGACAGCGGCCGTTGAGGGTGCGGGAGAGTAGGTAGCGCGGCGGTGCTGGGGACACCGTCGGGCCGCGGCGCGGAGGTCAGCCTCCCGAGGCGGACGCCCCGGGGGCGGTGATGGCCGCCACCTGCGAGACGTCAGCTGGGCGGGGGATCGTCTGCGGCGCGGTGGCGGGGCTCGTCACGGCGGCCAGTGGGACCGTCTCGCTCTGGCCGCCCCGGATCGCTACGGCTGACGCGGTGAGCCGGTCGGGGCGGGCGCCGAAGTACGCGACGGTCCGACGCAGGCCCTCGGTGATGTCGATTTCCGGCTCCCAGCCCAGTACGTCGCGGGCGCGGGTGATCACCGGGCGGCGGCGGACCGGGTCGTCGACTGGCAGCGGGTGGTACTTCACCTCAGAGGCCGAGCCGGTCATCGCCAGCACGATCTCGGCGAGCTCGGAGACGGTGCACTCGACCGGGTTGCCGAGATTGAACGGGCCCATCTCGGACGAGTCGAGGAGTGCTACGAGGCCGCGGATCAGGTCGTCGACGAAGCAGAAGCTGCGGGTCTGCTTGCCGTCGCCGTAGATGGTGAGCGGTTCACCGGTCAGGGCCTGGGTGACGAAGCTGGACACCACACGGCCGTCGTGCGGACGCATCCGGGGGCCGTAGGTGTTGAAGATCCGTGCGATGCCGACATTGAGGCGGTGCGTGCGGTGGTAAGCGGCGGAGACCGCCTCGGCGTATCGTTTCGCCTCGTCGTAGACACTGCGTGGGCCGATGGAGTTGACGTTGCCCCAGTACGCCTCCTCCTGGGGGTGGACCAGGGGATCGCCGTAGATCTCGCTTGTTGACGCGAGGATGAAGCGGGCGTCATGGCGCAGGGCAAGACGCAGGGCGTTCTCGGTGCCGCGGCTGCCGACCGCGAGGGTCTCCAGCGGTCGGCGCAGGTAGTCGGGTGGGGAGGCGGGGGATGCCAGGTGGGCAACGGCGTCGACTCGGCCGGTGACCTCCACGGACACGCTCACGTCGGCCTGCCGGAATTCGAAGGCCGGGTCGGACAGGAGGTGAGTGATGTTCTCGGGGTCGCCCGTCGAGAAATCGTCCAGGCACACCACCGAGTCGCCGCGCCGCAAGAGCGCCTCGCACAGGTGCGACCCAAGGAAACCACCACCACCGGTCACGGCAACGCGCATAGTTTCTCCAGAAATGAGAAGCGGAATGGCATCACGCCCCGCTCGCACGGACAGGCGTATGGCAGATGCCCGGACGAGCCGGCAAACGGAGCGCTCTCGGATGACAGGACGAGAGTATGGCCATATGTAGTCATTTCTGCGGAGGCAATGCGAAGGCTGGGCCGTTCGGCGGGTTGCACAGGAGGCGTGTAGGTGGCCGCCGCGCAGTTCGGGGCTGGCCCGGCTTTCGAACGGCTTAATCCGTCACTGTCACACCCATGTATGAGGTCGGGTCACCTACTCCCGAGCGACGACACGGCCATATGAGCACATGTACGAAGAGGTGCGTGAGTTCGAGATGCATAGGAGGCTGCGCGCCGGCCTTTTCCACGCACGCCCCCTGGCGCCCTGTCCCAGGCCTCCCTGAACAACCGAACCCTTCCGTCCCCCGTCCGCTCGATCACCTCGCCCTGCCGGCGCGGGTGGCCATCTCGTTCCGCACGGAGGGTCGCCGGTCCGACGCGTCACCTCCGGATCGGCGTTGATCGGGACGAACGGGGAGACGTCCTTCTCCCGCCGGCGGCGCAGAATCAGGCGCGGTCCCTCCACAAGGGGTTCAGATGGGACGCTATCCGTGCATGGTCACCCGAACCGCCGCACGTACGCGGCCCGTCCCGCGGGGAACTCCGCCAGTGTGCCGCCGTCCGCGGCTACGGCTTTTTTTCAGGGAGGCGTTCTCCATCTCGACTTCGCGAATGCGGCGTTCAAGTTCTGTCAGCCGTGCACGCTCGCTGACCGACAGATCGGCGTCGGCGGGCGGCTCATGCCGTTTCTTGTACTTCTTCACCCATCCACGTAGCGTCTCCGGATTCAGTTCCAGCTCTCTGGCTGTCTCAGCGACAGTCTTGCTGGACCGGAGTGCAATCTGGACAGCTTCTTCCCGAAACTCCGGGGTGTACCTCGGTGGTGCCACTCTTGCGTCCTCTTTTCCGTTCAAGGCAATCCTATTGGACGTCTGTGCGGAAACTTCGGGGCACCTCACTGGCGCAAGCGAAAGGTTGTTCCCTGCGAGCGCGTCGCATCATTCGGCGTGCGGACCCGTGGCTGCGGCGCCTGGACCGGCACGTGACGGACATCGACGACGCGGTCGTCAGCGTGCAGGATGTAGCGCTTGCCCGCCGACTTGCGAGGGGCGGTTCCTGCGCTTGTCGCGTGGTGTGCGGCGTGAGCGGCGAGCGGCTACGCCGGGAACGGCGACGGTTGCTTCGGCCGGTTCGCTGGCTGTCCTCCCGGTGGGGATGCGGTCATCCTTCGCTCAGCTCAGCCTTTTCGCCGCTCGGTACGCGGGAGGGCTCCAGCACGGCGTTGACTTCTACGTCGACGGTGGTGACGGCGAGACCAAGAACATGCTCGGCTGCGTGCAGTACGGCTTGGCGTACCGCTTCGGCGCGCTCTCGCAACGGCTTGTCGAGCTTGGCCGCGACCGAGATGGCGACGGCATGGAGGGCGCGGTTGCCGTTGGACGGGGTCAGACGGCAGCTGGCTGTGCGGGCGCCGGGCACGGTGTCGGCGGCCCGGCGCAGAATTTTGGCGCTTTCTGCGATGCGCAGGTCGTGATCGGGGTCGGCCAGGCGCAGCAGGGTGCCCAGCCGTGCCTCGGCGCGGACCGCGCTGGTGACTCGGTTGGCGAGGCTGTGGCTGTCGGGTCGTTCCTGGGCGCGCAGAGCACGGGTGGCCCGGTCCAGCGCTCTCAGCCCTTCGATGGCTTCGCGGCAACTGGGGCAGTGTCTGGTGTGCGGATCTGTCGTGCCGGCGGGGGTGCGGGCTTGTTCCCAGGCGCGGCCCAGGTGGCGTCCGCAGGGCAGGAACTCCGCGCCGGCAAGCATGTTGGCTTGTCCGCGCAAGGGTGCTTCGGCGCTCGTGGCGCACACGCCTTCGGGCTGGTCGCCGGAGGCCAGGTGCGGGTCTTCTAGCGCCATGGGCGCATCGCCTCCATCAGTATGCGTCGTGCGCGAGCGAGTCTGCCGCGTACCGTTTGTTCGCTGCTGCCCAGCACGTGGGCGATTTCGTCGTAGTGCAGGCCGTGCAGTTCCCGCAGGACCCAGCACGCGCGAAGCTCGGGGCGCAGTTCCAGCAGCGCTTGCATCAGGGCGGCTGTGGCTGCGTCGGCCTCTGCCACTCGAGGTGGTGAGCTGCCCGCGTCGGCGGCAGCGGGATCCAAAATGGTGTCCAGGGGAAGCGGCTGGGGCGGGCTGCGCAAGGTGTTGAGGCAGCGGTTCGTCACGATGCGGTACATCCACGTGGCGAACGAGGCGCCGTGCCGGAATTCCGGCAGCTGTCTCCAGGCGCTGAGGAAGGCGTCCTGAACCGCGTCCTCGGCGTCCGCACGGTTGCCGAGCAGATGCTGGGCGAGGGCGAGCAAGCGGCTGCTGTGCCGCCGGACCAAAACGGCGAAGGCCTCTTCATCGCCTTCGCACGCCCATACCACCAGCACACCGTCGTCCAGGCCGATGGAAGTGTCCTGATCGGCTACAACGGCGACGGCCGGCACTGAGCCCAGCGGCAGGGGGAAATCTGTGCTGGCCAGGAGAGGGGGGCGCGTCCGGTTGCGCATCGGCCGCCCGCTTTCTGCCGCAGAATCGCGGCCCGCGTCTCCCCTCATCGATGGTACGGCTGCGAGCGTGAGGAATGTCCGTGCGGTGTGTCTAAAACATGAGGGCACCGCACCGGCGCGCCCGGATCGACATCATGGGGAGGTCCTCATGTCGGACACCGTCAACCCCACCGCGGGCGGGAAGACGCCACGCTCTGCGGGTAAGGCCCTCGCGGGTCAGGCCGGAGCCGGGGCCCCGCCTGAGACGCGGGGCCGGACGACCATCGCCGACAGCGTGGTCGAAAAGATCGCAGGTATGGCCACCCGTGAGGTGCCGGGCATCCACAGCCTCGGCTCAGGCATGGCCCGCACGCTCGGGGCGGTCACGGACAAGGTTCCCGGCGGCCGTCCCAGCGTGTCCCGCGGCGTGAAGGTCGAGGTGGGTGAGCGGCAGGCCGCCGTCGATCTCGACGTCGTCGTGGAGTACGGCGTCGCCATCGTGGACATCGCCGTCGACGCCCGCACCAGTGTCATCACGGCTGTGGAGCGCATGACCGGCCTTGAAGTCGTCGAGGTGAACATCGCCGTCGACGACGTCCACCTGCCCGACGAGGAGGACGACGACGAAACCGCGGGCCGCGTGCAGTGACCCCTCGACCCGGCACGGCCACCGGGACGAAAGACGACCGACGTGAAAGTTCGGGTGAGTGAGATGAACGCAGCGATCGTGGGCCTGCTTACCGGCATGGCCTTGGGCTTCGCCGCCTTTTTCGGCGGCTTCTGGGCGTTCCTGCTCGTGGCGTTCCTGGGGCTGGTGGGCCTGATCATCGGCCTCATGATTCAGGGTGACCTCGAGATGTCCGACTTCACCCGTTCCCGGGACCGGCAGTGACAACGCAGCCCGGCGCTGCCCTGCCCGGCGCGGCGGCCCCCACCCAGGCGGCGGCCCTTCCGCCCGCCGAGCGCGGTGCCACCGTGATTCCGGAGAAGGTGGTCGCCCGCATCGCGGCCCGCGCCGCGAAGGAGGCACTGGCCACGCACACAGGCGCCTCGGCCGCCCGCGCGAAACTGGCGGCTCCGCACGCCTCCGCGACCATCGGCAGCGGCTCTGCGCGGCTGAGGCTGACTGTTGACCTGCCCTACCCGACAGACCTCGCCACCGCCTCCCGGCAGGTGCAGCACTACATCAGCGAGCGGGTAGCCCACCTCACCGGGATGCGCGTCACCGAGGTGACCCTCGCCATCGAGCACCTGGTTTCCGCCGACGGCGGGGAACCCCGGCGCGTGCACTGAACCGGAGCGCATTCCCCCCCCGGGAAGGAGAGCCGGCATGGAACGCGACCAAGAACCTCCAGCCGCAACGGAGCAGCTCACCGCGGCCGACGAGGTGACCTCCCCACTGGCCAAGCAGCCTGCGGCCGAAGGCCGGCCGACTCCCCGCCCCTGGTCCGCGCGCCGGATACCCGCCGCGCTAACGGCCCTGCTCATCGGGGCCGTGGCAGGCATCCTCTTATTCGACGTCGTCAGGGTCCGCGCCGGCCAGACTGCCGCGGCCTGGCGCACGCGCCTGGCCGATGAACTGGCAACCCGCCCACTGCATGACATCTGGGTACAGGTCGGTGCCGCCGTCATCGCCGTCCTTGGTCTTTGGATGCTGGTCATGGCACTTACCCATGGTCTGCGCCACAAGCTTCCCCTGAAAACCCCCGACGCCCAGACGCACGCCGTGCTGGACCGCTCCAGCGCAGAACTCCTGCTGCGGGATGCAGCGATGCACGTCCCCGGTGTCAGCGCCGCCAGGATCCGGATCCTCCACAACCGCATCGGGGCGCGCGCGGACGTGCGCTACCGCGCCCCCGCCGCCGTCAAGGCCGACCTCCTGGTCGCTCTCCGGGCGGAACTCGACCGGCTCGCCCTCGCGCGTCCACCTCGGCTCACCGTCAAAGTGCGCCCACGCCGCAAGTAGCCCACGCCTGGGCATGCCTGCCGCCGAGCGAGAGACAGGGATGGGATCCCATGAAGAGGAAATCCGCAGGCAACCGAGTCCTGCTGGCCCTGGCCGGAATCGTCCTGCTGGGCACCGGCCTCCTGATCCTGGCAGGCAGTCTCGACCTCTACCGGCACTGGCACATGACACCACCCGACGGCTGGCCCCTGACCACTGCGCAAGGTGTCCTCCTCGATGACGCCAACCGCACTCGCTGGGTCGACGAGGGATGGTGGTGGCCTGCGGTCATCGCCGTTTTGGCCATCGTCGTCCTGCTCGCCCTGTGGTGGCTGCTGGCACAACTGCGCCGCGCCCATCCCGGCCCCACACCCGTCGGCGCCGAACCCGTGGAGGCAGTGGAACTGAACGAGAGGGCCCTCAGCGACGCTATGACAGCCGACGCCCGGCACCTGCCCGGCGTCCACCATGCCCGCGCACGGATGACCGGCTCCTCCCGCCATCCCGAAGCCCACCTCGACCTCACCCTCACCCCCGACACCGAGCCCGGCCCCATCCTGCAGGCGCTGTGCGACGGGCCCCTGGAACACGCTCGCCAGTCCACCGGCCGGCCCCTTCCGGCAAAGGCGCGGCTGCGGGTGTCCCCGGATAAAGCACACCGCGCTGCATAGGGCTCCTGCGGTGCGGCCCCGAAAAACGCACAAGGTGCAGGCACATATCACCACGCCGGGGGGACTCCAGGCCGCGGCGGCGGGCCCCGACCCTCGCCCCTCGAGTCCAGCCGACGGCGCGGGACGGCTGCGCTGGGGCGGCTGCGTCGACGCGCGGACCATGCGTGCGCCAATTGCTGCCGCGCGGCGACCACGTACGAAACGACCGTAACCGCCTACCTCGGCGGCGGGGCAAGCATGCCCGACGATGCGTTCAGTCCGATATCAACTCTGTCAGCTCTCGACCAGCCTGCGGATCCACCGTCCCGACCACGAACAAGACATCCGGTCCATTGCTCGGGATGACATGACCCTCTTCCTCAACCGGCTCGTCTTCCTGGCCGAGCAGGGCGAGATCAGCGGCCACACCCACCTCAACGTGGTCCGGCAAGTAAGGCGGGTTCAGTCGCGGATGCGAGCGCTGGGACTGACCAAACCGGGCCAGCCACTGCACGGGCTTTGCGACACCTTCGCACTACGGCCTGACGACCTGCCGGACGAACCCGAGGACAACGAGGCGGCCGGGACCTTCCTCACGAGGTGA
Source organism: Streptomyces sp. NPDC045701 (assembly GCF_056432045.1). Classification (NCBI taxonomy): domain Bacteria; kingdom Bacillati; phylum Actinomycetota; class Actinomycetes; order Kitasatosporales; family Streptomycetaceae; genus Streptomyces; species Streptomyces sp. NPDC045701. The sequence continues at coordinate 15,039 of NZ_JBWKJV010000059.1, forward strand.
TTACTCAGCTCTGTCAGCACCTCGACAGTCTCGAAGCCATGGGCGCCCCGGAGATTCGGACTGCGATTCGCCCCGGCGCGGTATGGCCGGTTTCCTTACAGTGTCCCAGTCTCAGTGGTGGCCATTTGGTGGGTGCCTGCCGTGGCGGAGGGGCGGGTTGACTTGCGAGACACGTTTGTGTGTTCCGCCGTCTCTCACCGAGGTTGTTCTATGCCCCCCTCCCTGCCTGTCGGAGCCGGTTTGGTCACGCAGCGGGACGCTGGTGGCGTTTTGCGGTGGCGGTCGTTGCGCCGGGTGGCGTTGGCGACGGCTGTGGTGATGGGGGTGTCGGCGGTACCGGTGGTGTCGGCCGTGGCTGCCGGTACGCCGGGCGGGGTGCCGGCGCCGGTGTCGGGTTCGGTGCCGCTGGGTGATGCGGCCGCAGGTGCGCTGGATGAGCGGACGGGCATGTGGCGGATGAGCCTGCCGCTGGTCACCCTCGGCGGGCGTGCGGGTCTGGACGCCTCGGTGGCGTTGTCGTATGACCAGCAGCTGGCGGCAGCGGGGGTGGACCGGCACGGCCTGGGTGCGGGGATGAGCCTGGGGCTGTCATTCCTGGAGACTGAGGGCGGGGTGCGGGTCTTCCCCGCCTCCGGGGGCATGTTCGAAGCCGATGAGGCCTCCGCGACCGGCCTGAAGCGCTACCCGCTCAAAGACCTGGAGTTTGAGCGCAGGGCGGGCACGGTTCCGGCCCGCGACGGCGTCCCGGCACGCCCTTATACGTTCACGTTGTCGTATGAGGACGG
>NZ_JBWKJV010000060.1:0-14996 GCF_056432045.1 Streptomyces sp. NPDC045701
CCGTCCCAGGAGAAGATGACGAACTGCGGCGGGGTCTGGCCCGGTTCCAGGGGAACGGGCTTGCCGGGCTGGTTCGGCTGCTTTCCGGTGTCGGAGGTGGACCCGTCCCCCAAAAGGCGCCCAGTGCCTCCCCCGCCATCCCTGCCGCGGCCCTGCCCGGCGCGGCTGGGCGAGGGAGCGGCCTGCTGCTCCTCCGGCCGCATGCAGCCAGCCAGCCCCAGCGCGGCCGCCGCTCCGAGGCCCGCGGTGAGCACGTCCCTTCTGGTGTGCGTCGGCATGCGTCTCCTTCTGTTCTAGGTGCTCATCTGGTGAGCCGGCGGATCAACTACGTCACCCGGACCGGTGGGTGGAAGAGTGAAGCCCGGCAGCGGCAGCATCGGCCGGACGCAATCCGCCGCCGGGCCCTGCAGCCCAGAATCACCCCCTTTTCCTAACGCCTGTTTATTCCAGGTCAATGGCAGCATTAAATCGATGTCCTGTGTGATGATGATTAGTTGGGCTTATCACGAAGCGGCGTACATGGAGCTGATTTGTCGGTGCGGTCCGGGAGGCCCCGGAGCCGGTAATCCCGCCCAGAAGGCGCGGTAGCGGCATGCAGCACGCCACGCCCTGCGCAACGCACATCCTGTCGGCGCGAACAGACGGCCCCTGCCCGCAGGCGTCTCAGCCGCGAACGTCCACGGCAGCTGGGGCCTGAAGCCTGTAGGCGGGAGCACCAAACGAGGCCCGGCCCCCGCCGCCGCCACTTCAAGCCCCGCGCCTCCTGCGCACACGGCGTACGCCGCCCATCACGTGGAGAAATGGTTTGCGGCACGCGATGGCGTGCGGGTGCCCGCAAAGGCATCAGGTCCGCCGGGCAATCGGGCCGCCGCCAATGGGTCACCGGACACCATTCCTGGCTGCCCGGCTACCGGCGGCTCAGTCCCCGCTGCGGACGAGAACCCCGCAACTGCCTGGTCTTCTCTGGCCGCCGCCCCGTGCTGCTACAAGCGGCTCGTCCGGCTCACCACACAGGACACGGCCTTGACCAGCCACTCCATCATCCGGCCGGCCGGCACGGCATGGCAGGGTGATCTGAGAGCCTCATCTGAGACTCACGTTATAAGACATCGTTTCTGAGGGGACACCATGACCTGGATAAGTAAGAGAAGGGGTGATCAGCGCACGTTTGTGATCACCGCTTCGCTCGTTGGAGCCATTCTTTTTGCGGGAATGACGGAACCGGCTGCCCGGGCTGCCGAACTGCCACACACTGCGGGTGCCGGGATCCAAACGGACGACCACTACACAAATGGCTATGTGATCGAGAACAAAACTGGCGACACCTTCACCCTGGACAACATTCGTTTCATCGCCGAAGAGGGCCGGCCGGCGGCGCTCACCGGGATTGCAGTCGGCGATGAAATCCCCCCTGCTTCCAGAATATACTTCGACGTTGCCCGGGATAACCCTACTGACTCCTACGCGCTCGACTTTTCGGACAAGGCCGGCGGGCGGTACTCACTGATCGCGGATACGAGCTGGTGGGGAATTGACAGCTGCGACTGGGGAACCACCTGCTCTACGGCATACACCAATGATGAAGCGGACAGCCGTGTGAGGGTTTCCCGGCACGGCCTGCCTGGAACGCAAACCTACTTTTCCTTCATTCCCAGGCCGTCTTGAGAAAACCCCTGTTCGTCAGACCCCCTGCTGTCGCGCGCGCATGCAGTCCGCAGGTTTTCCCCGAGTGGCCCGGAAATCAGCCGCTGTCGCAGCAGGAAGCCGTGTGGAGGGCCACCGCTCAGCAGTGCGGTCATACCCAGCGGTTCACCGGTACGGCCGTTCGCCGGGAACGCGGTCCGAAGGTGCGGATGGGCAAGGCCAGCATCCGGCCCGCACGCGAGATCCTGGCCCAGGCGCTGGCTGGCCAGTTCACCGGCCGCCATCCCTTCCTCGCCCGCACCATACCGGACCCCGCTGACGGGGTCACGGCGCCGGAGCCCGGCTGAGCGAGGAGATCACCCGGCAGCTCCGCCCCCGTCCGCCGGCAGGCCGGGCTTCTGAACAGCCATCCCCGCCGTCAGCGCAAGTCCGCCGAAGTGATCCGGCCAGGGGCAGCGTTCGTCGTCGAAGCCGTGCGCCGGCGGCGGCCAACTGGGCGGCGGTGACAGCCGGGGAGGTCGCGGGACCCGCCGACTGCAGGGCTTCTATGCCGCCCTCGCGCCAGGCCCGGCGCCAGCGTTCCACCGGCTGGATACTCACCCGCAGACCTTTCGCGATGACCGCGGTCTTCTCACCCGCCGTGAACCGCTGCCCGGCCTGAAGCCGGATCCCCCTCACGAAACGCCCGGCGGTCAGCGGCCAGGCTCCACCCTCCGGGATCCAGTCCTCACGCCGAGCTCAGCGGGGACGCCACCCCATCAGCGGTCAGGCCTTACGGCCGACCAGCGTGGGCCCGGTCTGATCCCAGAAATCGCCTGAGTGCTGACCTGCTGCGGAACCGGGTCTTACCGACCCGGCGGCCATCAGGGTTCCTGGGGCTGCCGGATGCGTGAGGGAACATGCTCGCGCAGCGCAAGCCGTGTGATGTCACGGAAGCCTCCCTGCGGCAGAAAGGCGGCCGTGAGGGCGGCGCCAATGCGGGGCAGATCTCCCTCATCCCGGAACAGCAGATACAACGGTTCGTAGCGCGGCCGGAACTTTCTTTTGAAGGCATGCAGCGTACGAAAGCCGTAGTACGGCTCGAGTACCGCGCCCAGCTGGTCGAGAAAGCGATCGAGCGATGAGGGGGAGCGGCCGCTGTCCTCCGTACGGGCCAGCGGAGCGCCTGAAAGCGACAGGTAGGCCGCTCCCGTATCGCGCAGCGCAACACATGAAGAGGCGATCAGGAACTCAACGACAGGCCGGAAGCCGTCCCTGCGCCGCCTCACGACATCCAGGATCCACCCGTTGATGATCCCGCCCGGGCCGTAGACCGGCAGCCATGAGGTGATGCCGTGCAGCTGGCCCTGAGAGTCGGTAGCAAGCCCTACCCGGACATGCGGGTCGAGTGCTTCCTCGACCCCGCCGAGGGTGAAGCCCATCTCAGGCAGGCTCATGTCGCCCACCCACTGCTCGGAGATGGCCCGTGCCTGGGCAAGAACATGATGCGGCTCCTTCGCGAGGGCAGTCAGACGGTAGCTGATGCCTTCCTTCCTGGCACGGTTCAGAGCTGTCCTGACGTCCTGCCACGCTTTTCCACGGAACTCCAGACCCGAAAGGTCGATGATGGTGTCCTCAGCGACTTGAAGGTGCTGCCATCCCAGAGCCGCGCTAGCTTGCTCGGCAGTCGCGCGCGTGGCGGAAAATACGCACGGGACCATTCCGGTGTCAGCGCACATGCTGTCGAACTGCTGAAGAGCCGAGCGGCAGTGCCCGGGACTGCCTACGGGGTCTCCAAGCGCCACGGCGGTGCCTGCGTGCAGCCGGTAGGCCACATACGCCTGGCCTTGGGCGGCTGCGAGGTAGCAGTTATCCGGCCAGGTCGTCATCCACGACAGATTGCTGCCGCCTTCCTGCATGAGCAGCCCGGTGGCCTGCTCGCGGCTGATGCTGGTCTGCGGGGTCCCGAGGCGGCGGCGCGGCGGGGCGCGAAAGGCATCCCTGCCGGCAATCAGCAGGGCAAGTTCAAACGCCCAGATCACCGCGTGAGGCACCAGGACGGGCAGACCCTGCACAGAGACGTCCGCACCGGAGGCGGCCCTGATGAGAAGCGCTGCTGCGACGAGCAGCCCCAGCAGTACATTGAGAACAGAGAAAAAGACCGCCCACCACCACGCCCGCCGCGACCCGCGGCGCAGCCCGTTGACGAGCATGGCTATCACCAGCAGGGACACCAGCAGCTCGGCGCCGCCCATACCCAGGCCCTGCGTGGAGCCCACAGGGCCCTCACCCGGGCTGAGCCGCACCACAATCAGCGTCATGGCAATCACCACAAGGCCAGACACGGACAGCAGCCGCCATTCCCGGCGGCTGGCCCGGCCTCTTCCCGGGAAGGGCTCCGCCAGATACCGTCCCGCTCCCAGCCCGATCACGACCGCCCACCAGTGCGCCAGGTCAGTGAACGTGCCCGAGTAGAGCAGCCACACCAGTGCATAGCTAACCAGGAAGATCCGCAGCCGCAGCCGCCAGGGAGAGCGCATAGCCGCAGAAGCAGCCGCCCCGGCTGCAAGGACTCCCGCCGAAGGGCCTACGCTCAGCTGGTGGGAAAGCTCAGCAGCCCAGTCCCAGCCGGAATGACGCAGCACCCCCGCCAACGCCGCCGACACCAGTGTCGCTCCCAGCTGTCCAGCACAGAACACAACCCCGCTGCGCGCTGTCCCCAGACAGCGCTCTGCCCACCCCAGGAGCAGCACCAGCCCCGCAAGCATGGGCAGATAAGCCCAGGGCGAGGAGACGACGAACGCACCGGTGGCAAACGTCCACAGCCGGCCGCTTTCAAGCGATGGGGCGCCGAAAGCCACCTGGGGGTACCAGGGCCGGCTCTCGACCGGGCTCCACAGCGAACCCGTCGCCACCCCCACCAGGATCACAACGGCTACAAGACTCGTGACCAGCGGCAGACGCGCGCACACCGCAAGGGCACGCTGCACACGGCGAGCGAGCCGGAGTGATCTTCTGGGGGATACTTCCTCGCGAAGAGAACCATTGTCTCTGTCCATGTCACCGCACCTTCGCATCCCTGCCCTCTCTGCATTCTGCTCCTCACCGCTGCTGGTCACTATGTGAGCGCCTGGCACCGGAAGGAAGCGGGCGGCGATGCCGTCCAGGGCGCTGGATGTCACCAGCCCACGGCGGGCGTCCCACGAGCAGCGCCGGGACAAGCAAGAAACGTGTGAGTGACGGAGAGGGTGCGGGAACACTAACGTTTCCCAGCGTTCACAACCGCCAGCCGCCTGCGAGGAAGAAGGGCGGCCGGAACAGCGGCCCTGCCCGGTTCCAGCCGGGTGCGTGCGACGCGGCAAAGAACGGGCCGCTGCTTTTCAGCTGGTGCGCCCTGCGGCTGCAGGCGGGCGCTGACTGCTGGGGCCCGCCGGTTTCCAGCGGCGGTCGCGCTGCCCAGCAGGTTTGCGAAGAGCGGCATTGGAACGCGCCGACGCCGTCCGGACCCCCGGCCCAGGCGTCCGCGATGCCTCACCACAGTGCACGTCTCCGCCCCGGTGCCCGGAAGCCGGCACGGCGTATACCTGGCGTCAGCCCGGCAGCCCCGCGATAGCCCTCCTGGCCGTGGCCTTCGTGGCACCAGCGTGACAAATAGCCATTCTATTCAGGCGATTCCTCGGCCGGGGTCAGCCAGGAGCGCCGGCGGACGAGACGCCGGAAGCTGAGGGAGCGGGAAACCCAAATAATAATGAAAATCGCGACCAGAGGGATTCCTATCGACCACAGGATGTAAATACCGGTGAGGTAAGCTGCGATCAGCAGGCTGGCTGCTACGCCCATCAGGATATCTCCCGCGATGGGCGTACCCCTTCCGTCCCTGTTGCAGGCCGCACGCCTAAGCGCCGGAGCCACCACCCTCTCCGGCCCCACTGATCTGAAGGAAGGCCGCCACAGGATGAGGGACAGGTCAGTCCCCAGGCGCGATCCGGCTCCGTTGTCTGATACCGACGGCAACGTTTCGTCCTTGTCCGGCGGATGGCCGGGCTCCCGTGAAGAAGCCGGCCCGCGGCTCGGTGCAGTCGCAGGGGTGGGCCGCCCAGGGGTAGCCGTGATGTCATCGCTTGACAGCTTCATGGAACCTCTGCGGGTTGCGGCGTGCGAGGGTAAGTGGATCTCCAGGATGTGCTGCGGTGGTGCTCAGGGGAGTCCATCGATCAGCTACTGCTTTGACCAGGAAGGCCGCCGGGCTGCTCAGCCTGACTGCACTGGAGAAGGGTGGACGTGACGCGGAGACCGCCGGCGGAGGGGCCACGGGGCCTGGAGCCGGTTCTTCAGCCGGCAGCTCGGGCCGTTGGCGGAGATTACTTCGCAGTAGTCAGGAGGCGGTCGGGGACCGCGGTGGCCAGTACCTCGTCGCCGAAGACCTGTTTGGTGCCGCCGACGGTGCCGGTCGTCCCGCTCGCGCCGGAGTGGCCGATGGCGCCGGCCCGGAGGACCGCGGCCGCACGCCGGGGCTGACGGTGCAGCCTCGCCGGCGAACAGGGGCTGGCGTGGACGCGACCGGCCTGTTCAAGCGGTATCTGGATCAGCCCATCGCCCTCGGCTTTCGCAGGTATCGCGGGGTCGCTCGGGCGGGTGTGACTGCTGGAGTTCGGCTCCTTGGTGCTTGGCGCTGGCCGTAGGCTACGCGTATGGATGAGTTGCTTGTTGCGCGGGTGCGGCTGCTTGGTCAGCAGGGGCGGTCGGTGAAGGCGATCGCCAGGGCTACGGGGATGAGCGCCGGAGATGTTGCCGGGGTGCTGAATGAGGCGGCGGCCGCGGGGATGGGCCGCGGCGAGCCTCGTTGCTGGGTGAACACCGGCTGGAGCCGCAGTGTGGATCTTCAGGGTGCGCCGCAGTGGGCGGGCCTTGATCCCGGGGCTTCCGACGCGGAGGCGATGCGTGGCCTGGTCGCGGTGCTCGTCGCTGGGGACAGCACGCGCTCCACGAAGGCGCAGGTCGCGGGGTTCCTGCTGGACGTGTGGTGTCTGGGGGTGAAGAACGCGCTTGCCCCGGAGCCTATGAGTGAGAGCCGGCTGGCCGGGCACCGGGGGCTGTTCTTCAGCGCCTTTGAGGGGCATGTGCAGGTCCCGGCCGGCCTTGCCCGCGCTCTGGTTTTCGGGGCCGCAGCCTATGCGCGCGGCCTCGGGTTCGAACCTGAGGGGGAGCTCGCCGAGGAGTTCGCGGAGGCCGCCGTGCTGCTCGGCGAGCCTGCCGGCCCCAGCCCCGTCGGTTTTGGCCGGGACGGCAAGCCCTTTTTCGTCAACGGTCCCTATGACGACCCCGAGGCGGTGTTGCGGACTTTGCGGCGCGCGGTTGGCGACGACGGTTTTCAATCCGATGCTGCCGTCCCTGGTAAGCCGTTGCGGCGGCGTCGCTTGTTGGGGCCGCGCTGGTAGCGGCCGGTGCCCGGGAGCTGAACAGCGGTTCTCACCCGGGCGGGTGAGGGGCCGGCTGTTCGCACCCGCGGCGGGCCGGGGCACCGGCAGCGTCGGCGTCGGCGTTGTGGTAACCGCGCCCGGCGAGGGGAAGCCGATGCCTGCAAGTCCGGTGGTGCCCGCGTCGGTGCCGGGGAGCTGCGCATGTTCACAGCGCCGGGATTCACCACGTTCACCGCGCTGGTGACCGGGCTGGTTTCCGCCCTCAACCGCGTGACGAGCTTTGTAGTCCTGCCGGCCGAAGGCCGGCGGATAACCACCACCTGCCACCACCGCTGCCCCGGCGCTTGCGGTTGCAGACCCGATGGGCTGGCTCCCCGAGCGTGCACCGGATTCCACGTCTGCGCAGGCAGGCGCGATTGGCGCGCTTATCGCCCCGTACCCGCAGTGGTCTGCGCCGGGGGCGCCCACCGCCGGACCTGGGCACCCGGATCGATTCGAGGGCCCGCGGACTGCGGGCTGTCACAGTGCTGCCTGACGTGACCAGCAGTGCCAGCGGTTTCTGGCCCTGCTCGCATGCCAGGTGAATCTTCCTGGTGAAACCGCCCTGGACCGGCCCAGCCCGTAGTCGTCAGGCTTATGGCCACCTTCCCCGGCCGGTTCGTTCCGGCCGGCTGCCGGGGCGCTATGGGCGCTCCTTCGGCCGCTGGCCCCTCCTCCCTTCTGGTGGAGGCATGTGGTCCCACCTCGTGACGTGGTCGGCCTGGGCTACGGGCCTGAATATCCGCTACGCGTCGTCCCGCCAGCTACCAGGTCTTCCCCGGCCCCGCCGTAGCCCTTACCTTCCTTCAGGGCCGGGTCACATCGACTGCAAATGTTGCGGGTGCTTGTGCGAGTCGGCGCAGGAGGGCGAGGGCCGCGGGGCGTCCCGTGCCGGTGAGCGCGGTCGGCTGTCCGGAGCCGCGTTCGCGGTAGAGGTAGCCCATTTCCTGGCCGGTGTGCAGCCACGGCCACAGGAGCCGCCGGGTGTCGTCGTGGGTGATGGGTGTTCCGTCGGCGTGGCGCAGGGAGGCGGCCAGTACGTGGTGGACGGCGTGTTCGAGTTCATCGTGGGGCACCGGGCCCGGCCACAGGGCACAGACCGCGGCTTCCGCGGCCTGGTGCTGGGCCCGGTCGGCGCCGAGCCAGGCGAGGACGGCGGTGTTCTGGCGGAGTTCGGGGTCGGTGAGGTGGGCACGGCCCACGCCGCTGAGTTTCACGGTGCGGTGGCGTTTGGTCAGCAGTCTGTAGTGGCGGGCGATTTCGTGCAGGTTGGCGAGCTGGAACAGGTCGGCTTCGGAACGGGGGCCCTTCCCGATCGGGTACCAGTGCGGGTAGCGCGCGAAGGCCTCGGCGACGAGCCGGCTTGGCAGGTACCCGGCCTGGGTGAGGGACACACCGTCACCGATCGCCTGCAGCAGCCAGCACAGTGGCTCGGCTGTGTCTGGGGGCGCCGGAAGGGGGCGGTCGAGCGCGGGCAGGACAGGGGCGAGCAGGTTCCGCCGTTCAGCCGGAGGCGCACTCTGCCAGACGTCACGTCGTTCTGCGCGGATGGCATCGAGCGGAGGGCGTCCATGGTGCGCCGGATGGGGTGTGGTCAGCCACTGCTCGGTCAGTTGGACCCGGGCGGCCCGGAAGCCCCGCGCGGCCGGGTCGAGGCCGCCTGCGTCCAGAGCCTGTTCGAGGCGGATCGAGGCGTTCGCGTGGGCGATGGACTCCTGTGCTCCCATGGTCTCGCCCCAGGCCAGTTCGGGGGTGTCGGGCGGGGTGGTCGGTGAGTCCGCCATGGCCTTGCGGCAGGCCGCGATGCCTTCCTGCAGGGAGTTGCGCCAGGCGCGCAGGACCCATGCGGTGGTCTCCGTGGTGCATACAGCTGCGGGCCGGGGGCGCTCAGCTCGGGTCAGCAGCCGTGCCAGCGAGCGGAGGAGTTCTTGTTGCTCGGTCTGGTCGGCGTGCCACTTGCGGGGCAGTTCGTACCAGCAAAAGCGCTCAACATCGGCTGTCGACAGCGAAGATACCTCTTGCCCGTCCGGCACGAGCCAGTCCAGCAGCCGTGCCTCGCGATCGTCCGGCCTGTCCGGGGGCGCCCCGTCGCTTTCGGGGGCGGGGATCGATCTCACTTGGTTCACCTCGCTCGTACGGCAGCCTCAACGCAATGGACGGAAACCATCCAGCTGATCTTCTCACCTCATGGGACTCACCGGGTCTCACTCACGACCCGATGAGTCCCATGAGGAGGGGCGGTCTGGGAGCGCCAACAGCGCTGCGAGGGCCGTGGCGGGATCAGGGTCGGGCGGGCCGATGGGCCACCAGGCGCTGTCCTGTTTCCCGTATGGATACCAGCGGCCGTCGCGGCCGTAGCGCAGTTGGCGCTCGCGGCCGACGACGGTGAAGCGGTTGCGCCACGCGCGCAGCTGGGGAGGCCGTCCGCCGGCCCAGTCGTCAGCGAGCGAGGCCCGGGCGCGGGCGAGCAGAGAGGGGTCCGGGGTCCAGGAATCCTCCAGGACCGCGAGTGCGGCCGCGCCTCCGTAACGCCAGGCACGTACCGCCTGGGCGAGCTCAGACGGCGGCCGGCCGGTGCTCTGGGCGATCCGGGCGAAGACCTCTGTCTGCGGGTGCTCGGCGGCGATGCGCACAGCGTCCTGCCACTCCGTCAGGTCAGCCCGATCGGGTGGTGCATCGCCTGCCAGCGCGGCGGCGAGTTGGCGACGGGCACGCCCGGCCGCGTCGGCGGCCAGGATCTGAAGTGCTTCCGGATCGATGCCGGGTCCGGCAGGCCGGGACGCCTCATAGACGGGCGGATGCCCGATGCGTTCGGGCAGGGGCGGCGGTCCGGGCAGCGGTGGCAGGCCGGCGCGCGCCGCGAAGGCCTCCCGGGCCGGTGTGCCTGTGGGTGCGGTCGGGGTGCGCGGGGACGGAACCGGCGCTGATACGCAGGGTGCTGCCTGTGATGCCGCGTGGGCGGCGTTGCGGCGGGCGAGCTCGTCGAGCAGCTGGTGTTCGCCGCGGCCGCGCATCAGCAGCAGTACGAAGGGGTCCTCGTCCAGCAGGCGTGCGACCTGGTAGCACAGAGCGGCGCCGTGCTTGCACGGGTAGCCCCAGTCGGGGCACGAGCAGGACGGCTGAAAGTCGTTCGCGGACGGCAGCAGCCGAACGCCCGCCGTCAGCGCGTCCCTGACCAGCTCGGTGGGCATGTCGCGGTCCAGCAGCGCGGCGATGTGCCCGGCGCGCGCCGCCACCGCGTCCAGCAGCCGTTCCCATTCCGCCTCGCTGAGGACGGGGATCGCCAATGACACCCGGTAGGGCCGTGGCCTGCTGCCCTGCACCGGGGCGCTGATCCGGCCCCTGACCACGGTCATCTCGCCCACGGATCCGCGCCGCGCGTAGGTGCGGCCGCGGGCGAGCCGGCCGGAATCGAGTGAGCACTCCTCCAGCGCCGACACCCACGCCTGGCCCCACCAGGTTGAGACGAAACCACCCCGGCGGCCGGGAGCCGGAGGAAAGGGAGGGAAAATACGGGCGAGCTGATCCCTGGCCCGCTGCTTGGGCTTCGTCAGGCGCCGGCTCACGTGCGGCTTCCCCTCATGGTGCTCTGCCGGTCCGGGCTGTGAGGCGCGGTGTCGTGGCGCATCGTTACCAGTTCGGCCAGCTCGGCGTCCGAGAGTTCGGTGAGGGCCGCCTCCCCATGGCTCAGCACGGCGTCCGCAAGCCCTTTCTTCTGCTTGAGCATCTCCGCGATCCGATCCTCGACCGTCCCCTCCGCGATCAGCCGGTGCACCTGCACCGGCTGGGTCTGGCCGATGCGGTACGCACGGTCGGTGGCCTGATCTTCGACCGCCGGGTTCCACCATCGGTCGAAATGGATGACGTGGCCGGCGCGGGTCAGGTTGAGGCCGGTGCCGGCTGCCTTGAGGGAGAGCAGGAAGACCTGCCGTTCGCCGCGCTGGAAACGGTCGACCATCTCCTCGCGCTGCTTCACCGGCGTCCCACCGTGCAGGAACTGCGCCGCCATGCCGCGAGCAGCCAGATGCTGCTCCAGCAGCCTGCCCATCTCGACGTACTGCGTGAAGACAAGCACCGAGCCCTCCTCGGCCACAATCGCATCCAGCAGCTCGTCGAGCAGCTCCAGCTTGCCGGAGCGGCCGGCGAGCTTCGCGTTCTTCTCCTTCAGGTACTGCGCCGGGTGGTTGCAGACCTGCTTGAGGCCGGTGAGCAGCTTCATCACCAGGCCGCGCCGGGCCATCCCATCCGCCTCGCCAATCGCCGCCAACGACTCGCGCACCAGCGCCTCGTACAACGACGCCTGCTCCTTCGTCAGCGAGACAGCCTGGTCAGTCTCGGTCTTGGGCGGCAGCTCGGGGGCGATGCCGGGGTCCGACTTGCGGCGCCGCAGGAGAAAGGGGCCCACCAGGCGGGCGAGACGGTGAGCGGTCTCCTGATCGCCGTCGGCCTCGACCGCACGGGCGTAGCGGTCGCGGAAAGCGGTGAGCGTGCCGAGCAGGCCGGGTGTCGTCCAGTCGAGCAGAGCCCACAGCTCGGAGAGGTTGTTCTCAACCGGGGTGCCGGTCAGAGCGATGCGCCCGGCGGCGGGGACAGTGCGCAGCGCCCGCGCGGTGTCCGAGTACGGGTTCTTGACGTGCTGCGCCTCGTCCGCGACCAGCAGGCCCCAGGGCACAGCGGCGCTGGCTAGGAGCGCCGCGTCGCGGCGCAGTGTGCCGTACGTGGTCAGAACGAAGGCGTTCGGCGCGACGCCGTCCAGGGTGCGGCCCGGGCCGTGGAAGCGGCGTACCGGGATGCCAGGTGCGAAGCGCTGCACCTCACGCTCCCAGTTGCCGAGCAGAGACGTCGGACAGACCACCAGGGTGCGGCCGCGGGCCGATCGCTCGTGGCGGCGCAGGTGGAGGGAGATCAGGGTGATCGTCTTGCCGAGGCCCATGTCGTCGGCGAGGCAGCAGCCCAGACCGAGACCGGTCATCCGATCCAGCCAGGCAAGGCCCCGCAGCTGGTAGTCACGCAGAGTAGCTGCAAGCATGGCGGGCTGGCCGGCGGTGGCCGATGCGGCGTCAGGGGCCGCCTCCGGCCCGGCGATCCGCGCGCGCAGCTGTTCCAGGGCGCCGCCCGCGGTGACCGGCACAGGACTGCCGTCGATCTCTACCTCGCCGGTCAGCGCCGCGCCCAGGGCACCGATCGCGGTCAGCTCGCGGCCGCGCTGCTTGCGGACCTTACCAACCAGCGCCTGGTCGACCACCACCCACTGGTCACGCAGCCGCACCACTGGGCGGTGCGCCTCGACCAGGCGGTCCATCTCCTCCTCGGTCAGTGGCTGGCCGCCCAACGCCAACTGCCAGCGGAATTCGAGAATCTGACCAGAGGAGAGGAAGGTCTCCAGGTCCGAGAGCGTCTTCTTGCGCCGGGGCGGCTCCAGCACGCCGGTCGCGGTCAGCTCCTTCGCCAGGCCCTTTGGCAGGTGGACTTGGATTCCGGCTGCGGCCAGCCGCTCCGCGGCCTCGCCGAGCAGGTCCAGCAGCTCGTCGTCTGCAAGCTGCAGCACATCGGGCGCGGCCGCGGCCAGCAGGCGCGACAGCGGCGGCCATGCCTTCGCGCCGCGGCGCAGCGCCAGCAACGCGTCGATACGGGTACGGGCGCCGAACTGCTCCGGGACGGCTGCATCCCCGGCCCACAGCTCCGCCGCATCTGCCACCAGCGTGGGGTCAGCGAGGCTGTGCAGCTGCACCACGGCCCGAAACTCCGGCCCACCGCCGCCCTCGCCGTCCCCTTCGCCGTCCCAGCTGCCGCCCGAGGCGGCGCTGTCTTCCTCCAGACGCAGGGAGACGCGCACGCCCGCGTCCATCCCGGCGGCCACCTCGGCCGCCCACTCCCGCTGTTCGGGAATGGGTACCGGCATCCGAGCGGCGAAGGCCCGATGGGCGGTCAGATGCCGCGCTGCCGGGGAGCGCGGCAGGCCGTCCGCGACCGCGTCCAAAAAGGCGCGCAGCAACGGCTCGGCGGCGGGCAGCGCCACGGGCGACGAACCCGGCAGCGGCACCGCACGTGCCTCCGGCGGCATTGCCGCCGCCAGCTCGCGTATCCGGCGCACGTCGTCGCCGTCCAGCGGACCGAGTCGCCAGGCGTCGAACCCGGCGGGGCTCAGCCCCGGCAGCAGCCGTCCCCGCGCAGCGAGTTGAAGCGCAAGAAGGGCTCCCGCTCCCCACAACACGGCGGAGGCGGAGGTGTTGCCGTTCTGCACCCTGGTGTGAGCGCGGGTGAGTACGGGCACTGCCTGCGCGACCGGCAGCAGCAACGCGGTCACGCTCCGCCGCCGGACCCCGCTCCCATGCGGCCGCACGACGGTGAGCTCCTCCGGCTCCACATCGCAGTCAGGCAGCCCGCCGCCGTCCGCCCGCCAAAACGCCACCCGGCCCTTGCGGGCCGGATCTCCAGGCAGGAAGACAGCCTCGCATGCGCTGAGCACGGCTGAGGCAGCCGGCGCAACCGCTGGCGGCTTCCTCTGCTCGGCAGGCTCGTCCACTTCGACGACCTGGAGGATACGCGCCATGATCGGATACCCTTCGAGGCGAGGTGCAGGTATGCGCTGAAGTGACACCGTCACGCTTGTCATCACGCATCCACTAGCTGTACGGCCAAATGCTATCGGCCCGTGCCCGGCGCTCGCGGCGCGGACAAAGGACGCACGAGCATCAGTACACCCAGTCCCTGAGCGGCTCGGTGTCCGCGCATGACGCCGATCTGGCGGAGACACCTCGGCGACCCCCAAGGTGCCCTCCGGGGGTAATCACGCCTTGCATCCGCTTCCTGTGGATCGCTAGATGAATGAGTCCAAGGGATCGCCTGCGGACGTAGGACGAGGGCGCCCAATGTCATTGTGTGACAACAGACTTGGACACCCTCGCGACATACGCCCGGATCGACGACGAGCTGAAGGCTTCGCCGTGGCTGGCTCCCTCCCATCCGGCCATAGGTATCGCGCCTACGCTCAGCGACGCCGACCTGCTCACCCTTGCGGTGATGTCGGCGCTGCTCGGCTACACCTCCGAGCGGCGCTGGCTGCGCCGGGGCCGGACGGGACTTCCGGCACCTGTTCCCCTGCCTGCCCGGCCAGTCCGGCTACAACAAGCGCCTGCGTGCCGCATCAGCCCTGTTCACACACATGATCCGGATCCTCGCCACGGACACCACGCTGTGGAGCGACGACGTGTGGGTGGTCGACTCCACTCCGGCCGGCTGCGGCTGCTCACGGGAGACCGCCAAGCGCTCCGATCTGGCCGGCTGGGCCCCGTACGGCTACTGCGCGTCACACTCGCGGTACTTCTGAGGCCTGCGGCTGCACCTCGTCTGCACACTCGGCGGACTGCCCATCCTCTTCGCGATCACCGGAGCGAAGGCCGACGAACGGAGACACTGCGCGACCTGCCCGACACCGCACCAGACGTGATGCCCTCCCACCCCGGCCAGACGATCACCGGCGACAAAAACTACTACGGCCGCGAGTTCGAGCACGACCTCACCGACCGTCACCTGAAGCTGCTGCGCCCAGCCCGCAAAGGCGAACCCGAACAGGCCGCAGCGCACCTGTTCAAGCCGCTGCGCCAGGTCATCGAATCGATAAACCAGACCTTCAAAGGCCAGCTCGACCTGGAACGACACGGCGGCAAGAGCCCAGCAGGGGTGGCCGTGCGGATCCTGTCACGCATCCTTGCACTCACCGCAGCGATCTGGCACAACGACAAGACCGGCCAGCCCGTGAAGCGGTCGTTGATCGCTTATGACTACTGACCGTAACGACACCCCTTGGACTCATTCATCTAGTGTCCTGCGCCGGGAATTCGATTAAGATATGAGGCCAGGCGTTCGAGGATCTCGTCGGCGCTCTTCGTCCATGTGAAGGGGCGGGGGTTC
>NZ_JBWKJV010000061.1:0-14960 GCF_056432045.1 Streptomyces sp. NPDC045701
ACCTCTCGGCCCAGGCCGCTGCCATGCACTGCCCCGTCTCCAAGGCGTTCTACCGCCGCAAGCGCGACGAGGGGAAGTCTCATAAGCAGGCGATCCTGGCCCTCGCCAGGCGCCGTCTGAACGTTCTCTGAGCCCTCATACGCGACGGCCGAACCTTCGAGACAGCCGTCCCCCAAGCTGCTGCCGCAGCGCAGTGAACGCATCACAAGGCGTCACCGCCCTGACTTGACAACATCATTGGGAATCTCCTTGCGCGCTGCCGCCAGCTCCCGGCGCAGGGCCTCGTTCCCGGCCTGAGGCCCCCCAGGCCGCCGGCGGGGAATCCACCGTGTTCTTCTCCGTGCTCGTGCTCGTCGTGCTGCCCCCGCCGTGGCGGGCCCGTCCGGCCCGTACCCAGTTACGCAGCGTCTCGCGGCTGATCCCCAGATCCTTGCCGATGCCCCCGAAGGTGTGGCCCGGGTCCGGCAGGTACAGCGCGACGGCGTCCGCCCTGAACCCGGGCGAGCCACCTTCATCCCATGAAAGATTCCTCCTGCCCGGCCCCTGCCGGGGCCGGGATCAGAGGTGTCCACCACTCGGGGACAGGTCCCGCCACACCTCGCGCTTCTGCCCGTCCGACAGCCCTGGCCGCCCGGTCCTCGCCACCCGCAACACCTCCGGCACCTGTTCTACCTGGGGCGTTGCACCGACCGGTTGAATCCAAGGCGGCTTTTACCAGGATCTCGTTCGCCTTCTCTTCACCTCGGCCAGCTCGCGGCGGACCGCCGCAATTCCTCCCGTTCATCGCTGGTCAGTGCGCCAGTGCGCAAGCCCTCGGCACTGACGCCGAGCTCCCTGGCCACCTCGGCCGGGGTCCGGCCGGTCGAGAGGACCAGCTCCACCGCGTCCTTCTTGAACTCGGTACCGCTCACCGCTTGCCACTCATGATCAGGACCACTTCCTCCGGGACCAGCCGTCCCAGTATCGAGCTGTCCAAGATCCAGGGGGAACTTCACGTCATGACGTCCACACACCCCACACAACGGGCACTACAGCCTCCAGGAGGCGAAGCCGACGACCCCACCACCCCGCCGCACAGGTTAAAGATCAAGTTAGTGCTGCGTTCCTGACCGCGATAGATGTAGCGAAGGCATTGAGCGGTGCGGGCGCCCCAAACGGTCGCGCCAGCGGAGCAAGCCCGGTGTTTTGTCCGGCTGGCGCGGAGACGGTCACGCCGGACCAACTGCGGTGTAACTGGTGTCGGCAAGGCACAAAGTGGATCTTATTGCCGGTCCAGCCAGGGAAAGCAGCATGGACGGGGAGTACCGTAGACGTAAGGGCCTTCCCCTGAGATGCGGCCCCCGGCAGATCCCGGCAGGCGAGGATCCCGAGGGCCGTCTGGAGAATGGCGTCTGGTCGGCCAAGCCTGAGCCGGGACCACCCTTTTGGAAGGGACGATTGGGGATGGGGACAGCAGCGGGTATAGGGATTAGCCATAACCGCAATCCTCATGTTGCGGGGCGTGAGGCGGCAGCCCAGGCGCTGGCCACGGCGGGTCGGCCAGACTTCGTTTTTCTTGGCGCCACAGCTGGTTATGACCAGGCGGCGGTCGTGGAGGCTGTGAGGGAGGCTACGGGCAGAGCCCCGTTGTGCGGATGCTCTGTGGAGGGCGTCATCACGCGGAATGTAGCGGATGAGTCAAACTTTTCCGTGTCCGTTCTGGCTGTCACTTCGGACCGGTTCTCCTTCTGTCACGGCCTGGCCGGCGCCGAGGCCGATTCCTCTAGTGCGGGGGCAGCCATCGGTGAAGCGGCGCAAGCCCTGGGGGATGCCCGCTTGCTGTTCCTCTTCCCCGACGGTCTCAGCACCGACGTGGACTGTCTCATGTCCGGTGTCGAAAGGGCTCTCGGGTCCGGTCGCCGCCTTCCCATCGTCGGGGGGACGGCCGCGGACAGCGGCCAGTTCCAGGCCGCCTATCAGTACTGTGATGATCAAGTGGTCTCCGGTGGGACCGCATGGGCAGTCCTGCGGGGCGACGTGGGCATGGCATGGACGGTCAATCACGGGTGCGCCCCTATTGGGCTGGAACACACCGTCACGCGTGCAGAGGGCAACACTATTTATGAAATCGACGGCAAGCCGGCATTGGAAGTGTTCAGGGAGTATCTCAGTGCCCAGGAAATGGAGGAATGGGCTGTCGTAGTAGCCAGCCTGCCGTTCGGGTTTTCCCCTCCCACCACAACCGGCATTGACGACCAGTACGTGGTGCGTATTCCCGTAGCTCAGGATGAGCGGGAGGGCTGGGTCAAGCTGGCGTCGGCCATGCCGTACAGCACTCCTGAGGGCACTCGTGTGCGGATCATGCGACGTGACTATGACCGTGTCTCTGCCGGCGTCGACCGAATGGTCAGCGAATTGAAAGACCGTCTCGACGGCGGAACCCCGGAGCTATTTTTCCAGTTCGAATGCGCCGGGCGGGGCAAATATTTCATGAGCCAGGAGCATAAACTGCAGCTCCTCGAGCGGCTGCAGCAACAGCTGCAGTTGGCTCCCTGGTTCGGACTTTATGTCTATGGTGAACTGGGACCCGTGGGGGATAACAACCTCTTCAACCAGTTCACGTCTGTCGTCGCGGCACTTTACTGAGGTATGGTTTGGCGCGGAGGCGATAGGCGTGGCGTCTTCCCACGCTTCGGATGCGCAGCTGCGCCTTCTTGGAAAGGGCGCAAAAGGAGCTGCTCCGTCTGCAGAAGCAAATGATCACCTGGTCGACCAGGTGAAGAGGCTTGCCTAGGCGGAGTTTCAGCTGCGGTCCTTTCAGGAGCGCACGGACCGCCAGATGAGCTCCGGCTGGATCCGGAGGAGGCAGCCGGCATCCTACAGCGGGCAAAAGGCAAGGAGAACATAAGGCCGGGCCAACGCGAAATGCTGGCTGAGGCAGAGTTGGGTCAACAGCTGGGAATGAGCCAATTCGTGCTGCTGCCATTAGGGGGGAACCGGAGGCTCTTCGGTGAACAACGGCAGATGGCCGAGGCGATCTGGAACAGCGGCGAAGCATTGCTAGCAATTATCAATGACATTCTTGACTTCCAGAAGATGGAGTCGGGGAAGCTGGAGATGGAACAGCATCCTTTCGATGTACACCACTGCGTGGAGAGCACATTGGAAGTTCTGTGTGCGCGCGTCGGAAAAGGATATTCGCGGCCGGGTCGACCGAGTAGTCGCAGGTATCGACGCGGACGTAGTGGTCGCGGCCCAGGCGGGTCTGAAACCGCCACCAGGCCGGCGGTCCGAGGCCGGGAGAGCCAGCATCTGAGCCTGGTCCGCCTCCCGCCGGTCCGTCGGGCGGGCACCGGGGTGCGGTGGATCCTGCGGCTGGCGACCTTGAGCCAGGCCGTCAGCTGGGTGTTGAAGTCGTCCGGACCGCTGAAGTGGCGGCCTGGCAGGAACGAGGTCTCCAGATAGCCGTTCGCCCGCTCGACCAGCCCTTTCGCTTCTGGGTCCCGGGGCCGGCACAAATAGATCTTCGTGGGGAGCAGGCCTGCGAACGCGGCGAACTCACTGGCCGGGGCGCCGAATCTTCAAGACCGCACCCCACTCGGTCAACAGCCGCCAGTGCCCGTCGATCAGGTCCCCGGTCCGCCTCGAGGGCAGCATCCTCGCGGTGATCACCCGCGAATAGCCCGGTACCAGCACCGGCATCCGTCCGGCCTGGCCATAGCCGAGCGGGATGTCCGTCTCTGGGAACCACAGGTCGCGCTGAGCCAGCTCGCCGGGCCGGTAGACCGTCCCCGAAACCGGGTCGACCGGGACATACGCCGGCCGCAACTCACGCACCCGGTCTTTGAGAACGGTCATTCCCCGATCCCAGCCGATCCGCTCCGCGATCACCGTCGCGGGCATCGTCGGTGTCTGACGCAGAAGCTCCCTGATCCGGCCTCGACCGCGTCGACCGCCGAGCCCTTTGCCGCACGTTGGCCGACGGGCACGGCAAGACCGTCCTGCGCCGCCTCTTCGACGACCTCGGCGACCAACGGGCCGCCGCGCTCACCCACATCAGCGCCGACGGCGCCGGCTGGATCGCCGACGTCCTCGCCGAGCGTGCTGAGAGGGCGTACGGGTGATGGACCCCTTCCACGAGGTCGCCTGGGCCACCGGTGCCCTGGACACCGAACGCAGAGCCTCGTGGAACCGGGCCCCGCCACCAGGCCCAGGACACCGGCGGCCGCGAGACAGCCCGCGCGTTGAAGGACTCCCGGTTCGCGCTGTGGAAGAACGCCGGCGACCTCACCGACCGCCAGGCCGCCGAGCTCACCTGGATCGCCGCGACCGACCCCCGCTCCACCGCGCCTGCCTCCTCAAGGAAGCCCTGCGGAGCGTATTCACCCTGGCCAAGACCCGTCCCACCGCGGCGCTACAGGCCCTGGACCGGTGGATCGGCTGAGCCCGCCGCTGCCGCATCCCTGCCTTCGCCGACCTCCAACGCCGCGTCCGCCGTCACCGCGAGGCGATCCGCGCGGCTCTGCTGACGGGCATGAGCAACGGCCTGATCGAGTCGACGAACACCAAGACCCGACTGATCATCCGCCGCGGCTTCGGCTTCCACAGCGCGGACGCGATCACCGCCCTCGTCATGCTCACCCTCGCCGGGGAACGTCCCACCCTCCCCGGCTGCCAACCCGCCACAGAGTGACCCATTCATACGGCAGGAGAGCCCAAATAATCACCCTGATGAGCTGAAGTCAGTAAGAAGCTCCGTCGCGTTGTCCCGGCCGCTCGGGAACCTTGACCGCAGAGGTCACCAGCGGGGCACGGCGGCGGGCGGCAGCCTGGGCACGGCGGCTGCGGTGTGCGGCGATGCCGTGATCAGCTGGATCCTGTGCGAGCAGCAGCACGGCAAGGCGCTGGATCTTGCGGTCCAGAGCGAGGGACAGGCGCCGGCGTTCCCGGTTCCGGATCGCTGCGAGGCTGTGGGTGCTGGTGTGCAGCTGGCCGGCAAGGTAGCTCGTAGGCCAGCCGTGCTCGGCCAGGTCTTGCAGGCTGGTGGCAGCCCTGTCCGCTTCGACGAGGCCGGGGACCAGCCGATCGCGCCGGCGGGCGGTGTCCAGCGGGATGCCGAGAATGGCTTCTGCGGTGGTGCGGTGGATACGGGCCGGCCGCACCCCGGCCGGGCGGAGCAGTCGCCGGACGAGAGTGACGGCGACACCGGATATCTCGGCGATGTCCGATGCCGACAGACCCATCCTTTGCAATCGGTGTGCCGCTGCGGCAGCCTCGGATGAGGAAACACGGGCGGGTCGGCCAGCCATCAGCTCACTGGTGCGCCGGGCACGGTCCCGCCGGGCTGCGGCCCTGCACTCTGGCCGCAGGCAGCCGTAGTCGGCGCAGGTGGGGCTGCCGTGCCTGACCCGTGACCGCAGCGGCTGCTTGCGAACTCTGCCGCCGGTGTGGGTCTGCGCGGAGGCTGAGGATGTTGGTGAGTTCATATCAGTACGATCTTGCCCGCTCAACACGTGCTGGTGCGGGCAGATTCTAGCGCGGTTATAGACCCAGCAAGTCGAGCAACTGCACACGAGGCCGGCACGATCAAGGGCGCGGTCGGCGACTGTACGGCGGCGCCCTCGCAGTCCGCCGGCGCGAGCCAGCCGAAATCCGAAACCCTGACCGGCGCCGACGGTCAGGTGCTCTCCCGCACTGCCTATATTTACAGTAGAGCGTCCGCCAGTAGGTCATCGGATGCGGGGTGTGCGGGGGTCGGGTGTCCCATTGGTAGTGGGTCCAGGCCTTGCGGGTGAGGTAGCGGAGGTGACGAATATGCAGGCCAGGGCGATGTAGAAGGCGATCACGGTCTTGCTCCGTTCTGTGCAGCGGTGGAGTTTGCCAAAGTTGTTCATCCAGGAGTTCGTGCGCTCGATGACCCACCGTCCGCCGGTCTGGATCGGGACTTTCTCTCCACGGCGGGTGATCCGGGTCGATGCCGCGTTCGGACAGGTCATCGTGGACGGGGCGGTAGCCGTAGTCAGCGTCCAGGCCCAGCCGCGGGTGTCGGGGCAACGGTGGCCAGGGCCTCCTCGAGGCGGCTGCAGGCGTCCAGGGCGGCCGACAGGAGGGTGTGGTCGCGGACATTCGCAGGTGCGGACTCGGTGATGGGTGCGGGGGGCGGTGGATGAGGCGGCTCTTCTCGCCGGGTTTGTAGCAGCACAGGGTGGCGACGGGGGTCCGGCGGCGGGAGCGGCCGCGGAGCGGATGACCGGGGGTCTGGCCGGGTCGGCCCCGGGTGCGGGGACGGGGCGGCGTCATCGAGAAGCCGGCTTCGTCTTCGAAGACGAGCCATGCCCCGGACGCCGCCGCGAGGCTTCTACCCCGGGGCCACACCTCCTTCTTCCACAGCTCGACCGCGTGCTCGTCGCGTTCCAGGGCTGCGGGCAGGGGCCTGCCAGGGCCAGCCGGGCCGTTTCAGCAGCCGCCACACCGGCGGCACCGAAAGACTCACCCGCAGACGGCGGCGGATCAGCGTCTGGACCCGGGCCAGGGTCCAGCGTTCGTCGCCGAAGCCGTGCCCGGACGGGCCTTTGCCGAGTTCTTCCTCCAAAAAGGCGAACTGGGCGTCGGTGACGGTCGGGGCGTTCGCCGGCCCCGCCGAGCGCAGGGCCTCCATGCCACCTCGCGCCAGGAACGACGCCAGCGCTCCACCGGCCGGACACTCACCCGCAGATCCCTCGCGATCACGCCGGTCTTCTCACCCGCCGCGAATCGTTTCCGGCCCGAAACCGGATCCCCTCGCGAAAGGCCCGACGCTCAGCGGTCAGCCCCTACCCTGCGGATAACGCATACCACCGGCATACCGCACTCGACTCCTTACGGACTCTCTCGAACCCTACGTGGGTCCGGGTCCGTCAAGCTCGGGGCACCTCACCCATGGACGCCGCCTCGCCCGCTGACAGATCCCGTGGGTCACCTGGCGGTTACGGGGTTCAGGATCGGACACTTCACTTAGAATAGGCAGAGAGGACTCGGGGGTTCTCCTGCATCACCACAAGATCGCATTCCGCCGGCAGTGGGCATGTGGCGCCTGGGCCGACTGGGCGTTCGGTCGAGGAAGTGGTGGCGAATGAGGCGATCTTGGAGGCGGCCTGTTTACGCCCGCATGTCGCTGCGCACCGTGATACGAGGCTTTGTCATTGCCACTGTGGTGTTGCTTTCAGTCGTGCTTGCCCTGAGTGTGGCCGCTGAGCGTGCCATGGAGGACGTAGCAAGGGCCGAAAGCCGGCGGTCGGCTTCATTGCGGCTTGCGGACGAGCTGCGACAGACGTCCGACGACCTGACCCGCATGGCAAGGACATACGCCGCAACCGGTGAGCGGCGGTACCGGGACTACTTTTACGAGATTCTGGCCATCCGTGATGGTGAGTCCCCACGCCCCGAGCGGTATGACCGCGTTTACTGGGATGTCGTCACAGACACCGGACGGAGGCCTGCCACGTTCGGGCCAGAAGTCAGCTTTGACGCGCTGGCGGAGCGCGCGGGATTCAGCCGTGAGGAGCTTGGACTGCTCAAGAGTGCTCGACTGCGCTCGGACGCCCTTGTCAGGCGGGAACAGAAAGCATTTGCGGAAGTAGAAGGCAGCACCCAGACTCCCGCGGCAGTGTCAGGACGGGAGCGCGCTACCGCACTGCTTTACAGCAGCGACTATCACCAGGCCAAAGCGCAGATCATGCAGCCGATAGGGCGCGTGTTTGAGCTGGTTGACCGGCGGACACAAAGGGAAACCGCCCGGCAGGTCGATCGCGCGGCCGGGTACTCGACTGCGGCGATTGGCACCGCGATTGTAATGGCAGGCGGCATTATGGTCGTCGCGACAATAGCGCGGAGATCAATCATCCGCCCAATTCGCTTGCTTGACAAAGCTACTGCGCGGATCGCCGAGGGTGACTTGCAGGTACGCGCACCGGTGGGAGGGGTGAGTGAGATCAGCTCCTTGGCGGAGTGCTTCAACGGCATGGCTGAGCGTGTGCGGTGGCGCACCAGCGAACTTGAACTTCTCCAGAAGGTCGCGGCCACTGCTAACGAAGCGGGTGACCTGGAGGAGGCTACTCAGGTCGTCCTCGATCTCGTCTGCGCCTACACCGGGTGGGAGGTGGGGCACGCCTACTGGCGTGCCCCAGAGCCGGCCCGGGCTGTTGACGTGGCACTTCTTCCTTCCGGGCTATGGAACATGGATGACTCCGGCCAGTTTGGTGACTTCCGGCAGGTGACTGAAGCCGCTCCGATGGCGTTGGGCGAAGGGTTGCCTGGCCGCGTTCTTGCCGAGGGGCGGCCTGCGTGGATCGTGGATGTGACGAAGGACTCTAATTTTCCTCGGGCTGCTCAAGCGGCGGAACTCGGACTGCGAGCGGGAATGGCATTTCCTGTTGTGGCGGGGGGTGAGGTGGCTGCGGTGCTGGAATTCTTTTCCCGGCAGCCGGCTGAGCCTAACGAGACCCTGCTGCGGCTCATGGCCAATGTGGGTGTGCAGCTTGGCCGGGTTGTGGACCGTGTACGTGCCGAGGCGGCGGCTCGTAAGGTGAATCTGCTCCTGGAATCGACTGCCGAGGGTATTTATGCAACGGATCTCCGGGGGGCATGTAGCTTTGTTAATAGAGCGGCAGCGGAGATGCTCGGTTACAGTGTGCAGGAGCTGGTGGGCAGGCAGATGCATGACCTATGTAGCCACAGCAGAAACGACGGCACCTCCTACTCGGCCGACGAGTGCTCGGTCTGCATCGCCTGCACAACGGGTCGTGGTTTTCACGCACAAGGAGATCTTTTCAAGCGACGCGATGGGACAGCTTTTCCTGTTGCCTACACCTCCTATCCGATCATCGAGAAGGGGAAAATCCAGGGAGCGGTTATAGCCTTTTCGGACATTACGGCTCAAAGGAGGGCCGCGGAGGCGCTGGAGCAAGCGAAGGAGGCGGCCGAAGCGGCCAACCGAACCAAGAGTGCCTTCTTGGCCACCATGAGTCATGAAATCCGTACGCCCATGAACACGATCATCGGTATGTCGGGGCTGCTGCTCGACACGGATCTTGGCCATGAGCAGCGGCAATTTGCAGAATTGGTACGTGAAAGCGCGGATGCTCTGCTTACGCTGATCAATGACATTCTCGACTTTTCGAAGATTGAAGCCGGAAAACTCCCGCTGGAGCGCCGGCCATTCCATATAGGTGAGTGTGTTGAGTCAGCTCTCGAGCTCGTGGCCGCAGAGGCAGCCAAGAGAAATCTTAATTTGGGCTGCCTCATTTCCCCTGATGCGCCGGAGGGTATGATCGGAGATGTCACACGCCTCCGTCAGGTACTCCTTAACCTGCTCAGTAATGCCGTGAAGTTTACTGAACGCGGCGAGGTAGTCGTTACCGTCAGCGCTGAACCCGCTGTGGAGTCCCGGGGAGAAGCGGACGTGTCGAGTTTTCTATGGACTTTTGCAGTCCGTGACACCGGGATAGGAGTCCCTGCGGAACGACTCGAAGGACTCTTCGATGCTTTCAGCCAGCTCGACGCCTCCACAACCCGCCGCTACGGTGGTACCGGCCTAGGCCTGGCGATCTGCAAGCGCCTGTGTGAACTCATGGGCGGGACAATCTCCGCCTCTAGTCAGCTGGGCAAGGGATCAACGTTCCGCTTCACTGTCCAGGGCACGGCGACAACAGTTCCCCGCCGCGATCCTGCCGGGCAACCCGGGCAGCCAAATGCCAGACTCGCAGGAAAGCGCGTACTGATTGTCGACGGTAGCCCCATAGCCCGCCAAAGCTTGACGAGCTGGCTTACGTCATGGGGCATACAGGCCTTCAGTACGGAGTCAGCAGCAGAAGCACTTGAGCGGATCTCTGCCGAAACCTCGTTTGACCTGGCACTCCTCGACTCGCAACTGCCCGTCGCTGACCAGCAGCTCATTGCCCGCGCGCTGGAGACCGGCAACCCAAGGACCTCCGTCCCGCTGATCCTGCTCACCTTCCTCGGCCGCCCGCGGGATGAACGGCCAGCGGTCAAAACCAGTGCACGCCTGACGAAACCCGTCAGACCATCTCAGCTCTTCGACACTCTCATCAGCATCCTGGCCGGCGGGTCCGCCAGGAGTGAAGCTGCCGTGATGCCTTCCCCTGGGCGGCACCATACAACGCACCCATACAGTGCCTCCCCCTCGGCTGCACGGCAGCCTTTGCGGATTCTTCTCGTGGAAGACCACACGGTCAACCGCCGTATGGCGCTCCTGCTCCTGGAGAAGCTGGGATACAGCGCCGATGTTGCGACCAATGGCGTTGAAGCGCTGGCTGCAACCGAGCGGCAGTCCTACGACATAGTGCTCATGGACGTACAAATGCCTGAAATGGACGGACTAGAGGCAACTCGGCAGATCCGAGCGCGCTCCCCCCAGTCACAGCAGCCATGCATCATCGCTCTCACTGCCAACGCAATGCAAGGCGATCGAGGGCCTTGCATTGAAGCAGGAATGGACGACTACCTGACCAAACCAATTGACCTGTCAGCGTTGGACCAGGCCATCTCTCGCTGCAAGTCTCAAGGCGAGCAGGAGGACAACAGCCGACCAGTGCTGAACCAGACAGTTATTGAGGAACTGAAGGAGGTTTTGGGTGACGAAGGGGCGCCACTGCTGCGCCAGTTGATAAACGACTTTCTGGCTGAGGCCCCGGCGCTTGTCAACGCCATACAAGACAGCCTCACTGAGAAAAATCAGGCCGGAGCCAAACGCGCCGCTCACACCCTCAAGTCTATCTCTGCTACCTTCGGCGCCGAAGATTTGTCGAAACTGTGCCAGCAAGCCGAGACGCTAATTGGTGACGGCGTGCAGAATATACAGCCCCTTGTGGCAGAAATTGTTGCGGAGTACGAACAGGCCAGGCATGCGCTGAAACTTTTGCAGCAGCAGCTGGCAACTGAGCAAGGAAACCAGAATCCCTTTTAAAACCGGCAGCGGCTTCGGGTCAGGCCGGGTCATGCCGTCTGCGCGGGCCGAGGCCATACTCGCGCAGAAACCCACCACGGTGCGCCGGCGGGACTGTGCTGAACTGGACGCTCATCGCGTACTTCGTACTACGGCTCGTCCCCCAGGGCGCGACTGGTGAGGACAAGCGTGCCGTCAGCGGTGACGGAGCCACCTTCACCACTCGCGAGGGGCCGCGCAGGCCCGGAGCCACTACGCCGGCCGGTCTGGGTAACCGTTTTGCCCAGGCCAGCACCGTACGGCTTCCCCCCTTCCTCGTCCCCTGGCTTGCGCGTCTTGGACGCCTGTCCAAGACGCGCAAGCCAGACTGCGACAGGTGCCGTCTCCGGATTCCCTCACGATGAGCGGTGGACCGCCCCGCGCCTCCTCCTGGGGCTGGAGATTCAGCTGCGCCAGCAGAGACCCAGGAATGTGGCGCCATCAGGGAGTGCGCCAGGCAGGCGTAGCTGACATACTGGTGGAATTCTCCCCAACTCGGCCGCTACCTACCGGCGGTCCCCTTCCGTCCGGTGAAACAGGTGGAGACATGAACACCAGGACGCACAAGTCACTGTCCGCAATCGCCGTCCTCGTCATGGCGACGGCGGGATTCAGCGGTATTCCCGCTGCTGCGGACCCCGCGATGACGACCACGCAGACGACCGTCACAGCAGACCGCGTAACTCCAGTGGTGATGTCGGTCGTTTCTACACCCAGCTGGTTCAAGGGCACCGACGGGCGTTTCCATCTCGTGTACGAGCTCAAGCTGGCCAGTGGTGTATCCGCTCCCGTGACCGTGACCTCGGTAACGGTGAACGACGCCCAGAACAACCGGCCGCTCACTACACTCCGGGGGAAGTCACTGACTGCCGCTATGTCGCTGCTGGCAAGTCCGGACAAGCCGTCCGCCAAGATCGCCGGGTCGGAGACCGCAGTCATCTGGTTCGACATCCCCCTCCGCCAGCAAAAGGCCATTCCCAGCAGGATCAGTCACACAGTCACCGTCTCTGTGCCCCCTGGCCTTCCCGTACCCCGTTCGATCACCAGCACGGGCGGTGCCACACGTGTCGACACCGCTGCTCCGGTCGTCGTCGGTCCACCGCTGCAGGGAGCAGGCTGGGTCGCTCTGGGATCATGCTGCGACGGCCCCCACCGGCGGTCCCTCATGCCGCTCAACGGCAAAATGCAGCTGAGCCAGCGATTCGCGATCGACTGGAACGGGACCGACGCAAAGCGTCGTTTGGTGGTGGGAAATCCGGACGTGGCCCGAAACTGGGTCTTTTACGGCAGGCCGGTTATCGCAGCCGCCGACGCAAAGGTGGCTGCCACAGGAGACCGCTTCCCCGACCAAATCCCCAATCGGCCCAAGCCTGTCGGTGTCGCCGAAGCGCTCGGCAACCACATCGTTCTCGACCTGGGCGACGGTCGTTATGCAGGTTACGCTCACCTGCAGCGTGGCAGCGTGCTGGTGAAGCCGGGAGACCAAGTCCGCAAGGGGCAGGTCATCGCCAAGCTCGGTAATTCAGGAAATACAAGCGGTCCGCACCTGCACTTCCAAATCATGGACAAGCCCTCCATGCTCGCGGCCAACGGATTGCCTTTCGTCATCGACTCCTTCTATCAGGTGGGGCGGGTGCCGCCCCTGGACGAAAAACTGTTGGAGAGCCTGAACGCTGGAAAGCCTATTCCGGTCAGCCCCGCAGGCCAGGGCCCCCGGGAAAAGGAGCTTCCTATGGGCCGGGACATGGTCAACTTCCCCGGAAAGCGGTGAGGCCCGCCGAGGCCGCCCCCGCAGCAGTTCGCTGCGAGCTTATGGGGAGGCTTTGAATCTGGCCGACGATCACAGAAGCCATCTGGGCCCGCACCGCAGTGGCGTCGGGCTGCTCGAAGACGGTCCGCAGCAGGGTGGCCACCCACGGCTGGGCCGCCTTGGGCACCCTGGTCAGCAGGTTGCGGGCGTAGTGCGTGCGGCAACGCTGCCAGGACGCACCCGGCAGGGCGGCGCCGGTCGCTTCGGTCAGACCGGCGTGGGCGCCGGACACGACGAGTTCCACGCCGCCCAGGCCGCGGGCGGTCAGCCCACGAAGAAAGGCGAGCCAGCCGGCGCCGTCCCCGGACGAGGTGACCTCGATGCCGGGGACCTCGCGCCGGCCTTCGTGGTTCACGCCGGCCGCGACCAGGCAGTGCACGTTGACCACCCTCCCGCCCTCGCGGACCTTCTGCGTGAGGGCGTCGACCCAGACGAAGGTGTACGGGCCGGCGTCCAGGGGCCGGTCCCGGAACTCGGCCACCCGTTCGTCCAGCGTCCGGGCCATCTCGGACACCTGCGACTTCGACAGCCGGGTCACCCCCAGGGCTTCGGCGAGCGTCTCCGCCCGGCGCGTCGGGACGCCCGGCAGGCAGCAGGTCGCCACCACGCTGACCAGGGCCTGTTCCGAGCGCCGCCGCCGCTCGAGAAGCCAGCCAGGAAAGTATGAGCCGGACCCGACCCGGGGCACCGCCAGGCCGATGGTTCCGACCCGGGTGTCCCACTCCCGCTGCCGGTACCCGCTGCGGGACGTCACCCGTTGCGTGCCCGGCATGCCGTACGCCGCCCCGCAGACAGCGTCGCCGTCCGCGGACATCATCGCCCCGGCGAACGTCTTCACCATCCGCCGCAGCAGATCAGGACTCGCCGAGGCCAGGTTCTCCTCCAGCCACGCAGCGAACGGCACACTCCCAGATGCGGCCATCGGTTTCCATACCTTTCTTCTTGGGTTGATCGATCGGGACACCCAGGGGTGCCGGGTGTGGCTGTCATCTGTGTGCCGTGCTTGTGGCTGGAAGGGATTGGCCGCCCGGCACCCCGCGACGACTCGGCCATTCATGGGGAAACGCGAACTGCATCGCTTCGTATGGACACGTCGGCGAGGTCGTCTGCTGGGAGAACTGCACGTACGACTTCGGAGGTGGCCGTGCCCGAACTGTGGGCCGGTACGGATGCGGGCAAGGGCGAGCATCACTGCACGGTGATCGATATGGACGCCACGGTGTTCCTCACCCGCAGGGTGCCGAACAACGAGACCGAGCTGCTCGAACTGCTCGGTGACGTCCTGGAGCTCGCCGAAGGTGAGCCGGTGACATGGGCTGAGGTGCCCCGAAGTTTCCGGACAGACGTCCAATAGGATTGCCTTGAACGGAAAAGAGGACGCAAGAAGTGGCACCACCGAGCAAGTACACCCCGGAGTTTCGGGAAGAAGCTGTCCAGATTGCACTCCGGTCCAGCAAGACTGTCACTGAGACAGCCAGAGAGCTGGAACTGAATCCGGAGACGCTACGTGGATGGGTGAAGAAATACAAGAAACGGCATGAGCCGCCCGCCGGCGCCGATCTGTCGGTCAGCGAGCGTGCACGGCTGAAAGAACTTGAACGCCGCATTCGCGAAGTCGAGATGGAGAACGCCTTCCTGAAAAAAGCCGCAGCGTACTTCGCGAAGGATCCTCGGTAGCGAGCAAGTACGAGTTCATCGACATGATGCGGCTCGAGACTGCGGAGTACGCGTATTCCGTCGGGTTCATGTGCGCGCGACTCGACGTGTCCAAGTCCGGCTACTACGAATGGAGAACCCGTCCTCATTCCGAGACGGCCCGGCGGCGGGAGGAGCTGAAAGTACTCATCAAGAAGGCATTCGATGATTCCGACAGCACCTACGGCTACCGGCGCGTCCACGCCCAGCTCGCCCGCTGGGACGTTGCCGCCGGCCTGGAGCTGATCCGTCAGCTCATGCGGGAGCTGGGGCTGGTTCCCTGCCAGCCCAAGCCGAAGCGGTGGTCCCTTACCCAGGCCGCAGCGGGCAAGGTGCCCGACCTCGTCGGCCGCAACTTCACCGCGGAAGCCCCCGGCGAAAAACTCGTCGGAGACATCACCTACATACCGACGGGCGAGGGATGGCTCTACCTTGCAACCGTCATCGACTGCTGCACGAAGGAAGTCATCGGATACGCAATGGACGACCACTACC
>NZ_JBWKJV010000062.1:0-9601 GCF_056432045.1 Streptomyces sp. NPDC045701
TGGGCCGGCGCATGACCGAACGCTGCCGCCGGGCCGGGGTGCCCTTTGGCTGGGTGGCCGCCGACAGCCTCTACGGCCAGGACCGCAAGCTCCGTGCGGCACTTGAGCGCCGGCGCATTCCGTATGTGATGGCGGTGCCGGCGGACGAGACCGTGGTGAGCCCTGGCACCGGTCCGCTGCGGGCAGATGCCCTGGCCAAGCGTGTCCCGCTGCGCTTCGAGCGCCGCTCGTGCGGCGCCGGGACCAAGGGCGAGCGCCGATACGACTGGGCCCTGGCCGAGGTCGCCTGGCCCGGCGGCGCAAAGGACGGCCCCCGCCGTGGCCTCGTCCACCTGCTGCTGGTCCGCCGCTCCATCACCGATCCGTCCAAGATCGCCTACTTCGCCGTCCACGCCCGCACCGGCACCCCGATCGCCGAGATCATCCGGGTGATGGGGCTGCGCTGGCCGGTCGAGGACTGTTTCGAGACCGCGAAGTCCGACTGCGGCCTCGACCACTACGAAGTCCGCAGCTGGGACGCCTGGCACCGCCACATCACCCTCGCGATGGCGGCCCTCGCCTTCCTGACCGTCACCGCCACCCGCACCGACACCGCCGGGCAACTACCGCCCCCAGCCCCGGCCGGTGAGGACGAGGAACCCGAGATGCCTCAAAAGGGGGCGGTGACCGGCTCACCGGCAAGCCGATCCGCTACAGCGCCGAAGAGATCCGCCGTCTCCTCAACCGCCCCGCCTGGCCCCCGCCACCACTCTCCGCCGCCCTCATCATCGCCCAGTCCCTCTGGCGCCGCACCCACCAGACCCGCGCCCGCCAAAGCCATCACGCCACCCGCGACCGCAGAGACCGCAACCGCGACTCACGGCTGTAGTACCGGGCCCGGCGGTTGCAGGTGGCCGCCTGGCTGTCTGCTGGTCAGTCGCAAATCAGCAGGTCACCGGTGTCGGGGTGTTTCGTGATGGTGTACCCCTGGTTGATCAGTAGGCAGGCCACGGCTGCCCGCACGATGACCTCCATCGCTTGTGGCCTTGGCTGATCCTTTACCAGAGAAGTGAAAGCGTCTGAGGCGGTCCACTTCACCAGCACCCACACCCAGCGCCGCACTGACTCCCGGGAGACACCGGACGGTGCTCTGTCACCAGCCTCACGGCTTGGCAAGGAAGGACTGAATCAATCTTCTTGCGCACGTGTCCCACCCTCTCTGATGGCTCACAATGGAGCGGCAGCGAAGTCGGAACGGTTCACCCCTGGTGCTGACGGTAAGCGTGCTGTGGGCTGGTGTCTGTTGACGACACGACACGACGGGCACCCCTTCTCCCCCGTCACAACGTCCACCCCGTTCCCGTTACCTGGCCGGGTGGTGGGTCGTTGAAGTGTGTGCGCCTCAACTCCTTGTCCCTGGCTCCCAGGGGTGCGTGGATGGCCCCGGTTTCTCCTCCCATTGGCCGGGGCCATCGGCATGCCGGATGCCTGTTTGCCCAGCGTCCGGTCAGGTCAGATCACTCCGAGGTCTTCGAGTACCGCGACGCGACCGGCGGGGAGCGTCGCGCGGCGGGAGCGTTGGTTGGACAGCCATACGCCGAGTTTCACCGCGTGCTCCTGCCCGTCGTGCACCACGTGTTCGATGTGGGACCGCTTGACGCCTTGCAGGGTGCCCTCGCGGGCCAGGTAGGCGCGTGCGGCTGCCACGCAGCGTTCCCATGCCGCTGCGCGTGCGCCCCCGGCCCGCGGCGCCGCGGGCCGGCGGCGCCGCGGGCCGGCGGCTTGGGCGCTGTGACGCCGAGCGCGCCTAGCCGCTCCCGCTGCGCCGCGCTCAGCTCCGCCCACGTCTCGCGCTGCCGTAGGAGCCACCGGCCGACGTCCCCGCCGTGCCCGGTCACCCCGGGGGTGATCTCCTCCACCGCCGCCCCGCCGTCGACCACCTGGGCCCGCACCCCCGCGTAGTGCCGCTGCCCAGTCAATCGGCCAGGCCGGGCACCAGTCCGGATCAATGGCAGCAAGCTGCGCCGCTTTCTCCTTGCTCAGCGCGCCCGGACGGCGGCAGTTGGACAACCACTGCCCGATCGGCCGTCCCGTGGCCCCTGACGGCCCCTGAAGCGCCGTGCGGCCTGCCCGCCGGGCTCGGCGACCATCGCACCGCGTGGCGCCGCCAACGTCCCGTATCGGCCCATGTACAACCGGGCGGGGTATGGATCCCATGCTCACGCAGGATCTGCCGAAGCCGTGCACTGCCGGGCCTTTGCCGAGTTCTTCCTCGAGCACGGCGAACCGGGCATCGGTGACGGTCGGGGAGTTCGCCGGGCTGGCGGACCTCAAGGCCTCCATGCCGCCCTCGCGCCAGGTACGGCGCCGGCGTTCCACCGACTGTACGCTCACCCGCAGGTCCTTTGCGATCACCGCGGTCTTCTCACCCGCTGCGAACCGCTGCCCGCCTGGCCGGAGCCGGATCCCCTCACGAAACGCCCGCCGCTCAGCGGTCAGGCCCCCACCTTCCGGATATCTCACCCCACCGGCATACCGCAGGGATAATGAACCGTCACCACCCGACGACAGTCTGAAAGCCTCACTACCCAAGGTCTCTGGTGACGACCAGGCCGAGGCCCGCTCCGCCCTTGAAGGGCCTGCGGTCAAGCTCCTGCCAGGCCGGGGAGGCGCGGCCGCGGGCAAGTTGTCGGCGTCGGCATCGACGGCCTGCAGGCCATCGCCCGAGCCTGCCCTGACAACCTACCGGCTCGGCGACGGGGACAAGGCGCTCACGCTGACCGGCTTCCACTGCGCCAGCCGCTCCCAGGACCCGGCCGGCTGCTGACCGGTAACGTCACCCTGCAGCCGCGCGGCCTGGCCGTCGCCGTGCTCACCGGCAAGGCGGGACGGCGTCAGCCCAGGTCCCCCGTCACGTAGCTGTGGTTGCGAACGAGCTGCCCGGCGGTTTTTGACCCCAGGAATTTCGCTCGCTTTGAGGGGCTATAGATGAACGCGTAGAGTTCTGGGAAAAATTCGGATTTATAATTAAGGGCTTGGTGCACCGCTCGCTTGCTGTCATTAGACTTCCCGCGGGTTGTATTGAAGTGATCTGAGACCTTTTTCCCTGCTTCTTTGTAGATTTTATGGTATTCCTGGCTGGTTTCAAAATGCAATTTGTTTTGATCGTACAAGAACTCACCCATGTAGTAAAGGGACACTTCGTCGCTAGGGGTTCCGTAGAACGAGGAGTCCGTGGGTGGGTCATCGTGCAGGTCCATGCGGCAGCCGTAGGAGTACCACTCCGAATCCTTCCGCTCGCCGCTGATATAAATACCCGCTCTGTATTCCCCTTGCTCATTCCTGGTCGCGTTGATCGTTCTCATTTCATCGGCCAATGCTTCCAGGTGCTTCGCCGGAAGTGACCCGAGTGCGCTGAGATGACGATTTGCGACTTTTTCCGCTCCCTCTTCAACGGTAATGAGATCGCCGAATATGTTACGTGCAGCAGCTACACGCTGCTCCATGAGTGCCGCTTGTTTGGCGGCTTTGCCTATGAATCCGCCAATTCCGGCTCCGATGCCGGTGGCGATGCCGGCGGTGCCGAGGACGATGGACATGTAGTTGAGGGGGTCGTCGAGCTGGTCGCGTCCGGTGGCGAGGGCGACGGAGTCGAGGACGGCGCTGGTGCCGTCCAGGACGGCACCGATGAGGGCGATGCCGAAGGCGCCGGACAGGGGCCCGGAGACCCAAGCGGTGAAAGCGGTGGTGATGGCGGCGGCGGCGATGGTGAGGCCGAAGATGAGGTACTGGCCCCAGTCGGGTATGGCGCTGTTGCCCGAGGGGTCGGTTTTCATGACCGGGTTGGCGTCCGCGTAGGCGTAGCGGTTGTGCAGGGGTGCGGTGTCGCGGGTGGTGAAGCGTTTCTGGGCGGGGTCGTAGAGGCGGTTTTTGAGGTACTGGGTGCCGGTTTGGTGGTCGGTGTGTTCGCCGGCGTAGGTGAAGGGGTTGGTGCCGGGGCCTGCCGGGGCGGGGGGCTGGGTGGTGGTGTTGTGCTGGGTGGTGTGCTGGCCGTGGTCGGTGTAGTGCCAGGCGGCGTTCACCTGCCCGCCGGTGGTGGTGAGGGCGGTGGTGTTGCCGTGGCGGTCGTGGTGGAGGTAGCCGCCGCCGGTCGCATTCGCCGCCCCGGCTGCTTGCGCTGTGGCTGCTGGGGCATCCGCCTGACCGGTGGTGAGGGTGCGTGCTTCGCGTGTGGCGGCCTGGAGGTAAGAGGCGGTGAACGGGTTGCCGCTGTCTGTGGTGTTGTGGGTGTCGTTGGCGATGCTGCCGGTGGCGGGGTCGTAGTAGAAGCCGGTGGTCGTGGCGGTGTCGCCGGCGCCGGTAGTGGCGGTCCTGCGGGTACCGTCGGCCCAGTACGTGTAGGCGGTGGTGGTGCCGTCGGGGGTGGTGACCGTGACGGGCTGGTTTTGGGTGTTGTAGGTCCAGATGTTCCCGCGGTGGTCCCTGGTCAGGTTGCCGGCCTTGTCCCATTGCTGGGTCTTCTTGGTCCCGTCCACCGTGATGGCGAGGAGGCGCCCGGCCGGATCGATCTCGTACTCGGTGAGAGTTTTCCTGCCGTCCTGGTCGTGGCGGGTGGTTTCGGTGCGGGTGATGTCGCCGGAGACGTTCAACGTGTAGGCG
Organism: Streptomyces sp. NPDC045701; assembly: GCF_056432045.1. NCBI lineage: Bacteria > Bacillati > Actinomycetota > Actinomycetes > Kitasatosporales > Streptomycetaceae > Streptomyces > Streptomyces sp. NPDC045701. Next base: position 4,639 of record NZ_JBWKJV010000062.1, read on the forward strand.
GTTTCGGTGACCGGCTGGCCCTCGCTGTTGCTGACTTTGGAGTGGATGAGGCGGTCGTAGGCGTCGTAGCGGTAGGCGGTGGTAATGGTCGCCATGCTCACCGCGCCGTGCTCGTCCTTGACGACCGCGCCGGTCTCATTGACGGCGGGGCGGGTGTCGGTGCGGGAGGTGAGGTTGCCGTGCGCGTCATAGACGTACGCGGCCTCACTCACCGGGGTGCCGTCGGCGCGGGTGGTCTTCTCACTCTTGATCTGGCTGGCGTCGGTGAAGGTGTAGGAGGTGGTGACGCCGTTGCCGCGTTCCACCTTCTCGATCCGGCCGAGCTTGTCGTAGGTGTAGGTGACCTCGGCCAGGGTCTTGCCGTCGGTGCCGGTCTGCTTCGCCGAGCGCAGGGTGCCGTCGTCGTTGTGGGTGTAGACCGTTTTCGCACCAGCCGCGTCGGTGGAGGCGGTCAGCTGGCCGTGGTCGTCGTATTCCTGGGTCAGGGTCTTGCCGTCGGGGTAGGTCACCTTCGTGACGTGGCCGTCCGCGTCGTAGGTGTACCCGATCCGGGTCGTGTCCTTGTCGGCGGGGTCGAACACCTCGGTGACCCGGCCGGTGGTCTTGTCGTAGGTGCAGGCCGTCTTCACCGTGGTTTTGCCGTCTGCGGAGACGGTGGTGGTTCCGGTGATCCGGCCGGTGGCCGGGTCGTAGGAGCTGGTGGTGACCGACCCGTCGGGGCGGGTCACCTTCTCCGCCTCACCCCGGTCGTTGTAGACGGTGGCGATAATCCCGCCGGCCGGGTCCTTCTCCTCGATCACCCGACCCGCCGCGTCCCGCTTCACCGTCGTCCCGGACCGCTTCTCCTCACCCGCGCCCAGGGTCTTGACCACCGGCCCGCCGGTCAGATCCGCACGTGGCTCAGCAGTGACCTCACCCCCGGGGAACGTTTCCGTGGCGGCCGGGGTGAGGGTGGCGGTGTCGACCGTGCCGCCGGCACCGTAGGCCAGGCGGGTGGCGACATCCCCAGAGGTTGCTTCCTGCTGCCGGCCCAGCCCGTCAAAGGACTGAGAAGCCGCGGGGACGGGAGTGCCGTCAGCGTGACGGGTCGAGGAGGCGACCGTCCTGTCAGCGTCGTCCAGCTTCTCGGTGGTGGTGGTCACCGCCTTGGCCGGATCGCTCTCCCCGGCGGGCAGGATGGCGGTGGTCTTGGTGTTCGCGACGTCGTCGTAGGACATGATCTGTGTCATGCCGTTGGGGGCAACCGCCTTGACGGGCCGGCCCAGCAGATCATTCGTCGTGACCGTTTTGCGGCCGGCACTATCCGTGGTGGTCGCGGTCAGCCCGTCCGCGGAGTACTCCACCTTCTGCAGCATCCGCACCCCGGGATCACCGGTGATCCTCCCGCCGGTGATGTTGTCGGTCTTCTTCTCCGCCCGGCCGAGCAGATCCCTGGTCTCCACGGTGACGTGCCCGTCGGGAGAGGTGAGCGTGGTTGAGGTCGGGGTGTGCGCGGCGGTGACGGTCAGCCCGTCGGGCCCGGTCTCCTTGATCACCCGCCGCGCATCGTCATACACCGTCTTCGATGCCCGGCCCGCGGCGTCCACCGTTTCGACGACTTCGCCGGTGGCCAGATCGGTGACCTGCTTCACCGTCCCCGCAGGGGTGGTGACCGCATCGGTGCGGGTATGGGCGGCGGTGTCGATGCTGACGGTGTAGGTCTCGGTCAGCTTCTGCGGCCCCTCATCGCCTTCCGGGCGTGCACCCTCCGCCCAGGTGACGGTCTTCGAGGCCAGCTCACCGTGCCCGTCGGTCTCGAAACTGGTGGTGGTGCGTGCCTTGGGGGTTTCGCCCGGCTTGTTGGCGACGGCTTCGGTGGTGGCGGCAACATGCTTGCTGTCAGCGGTGAGGGTGTTCCGCGTTTCCGCCATCGTGCCGTCGGTGCCGGTGGTGACCGATTTCACCGGCTGCCCGTAGGGCCCGTATTCGGTGCGGGTGACCGCCCCGGTGGCATCCTTCCGCTCCACCTGCCGGCCGTGGTCGTCGAACAGGGCGGTCTCGGTCGTGGTGCGCTGCCTGCCGCCGGGTCCCAGGTGCGTGACCCGTGCCTGGGTGGGTTTGGCGTAGTTCGCCGGCAGCGCTGACGGGGAGGGCGGCGTCTCGTCCTTCTCGCCCGTGTAGTCCATGCCCTGTTTGTGCAGGCTGATCCGCTTGTCCCCGGCGATCAGGAAGGTTTCGCGCTCCTGCAGCAGGTGCAGCTTGTTGTAGGTGGAGTGCACCACCGACACCCCGTCGGACAGCTCGGTGGCGTACCGGTAGCCCTGGGCTGCGGTATCGGCTGCGTCGAACAGGCCGAAGGTGGTGTGCTGGTACTTCGGGAAACCGGTGTGGTTGTGCAGCTGCCCGTCCACCGGCACCAGGGAGAAGCTCTTCGGCGCGACCAGGTCCTTCCCGCCCCGGTCGGTCACCCGCACCGTCTTCACCACGCTCATCCCCGCCGCGGTCTGGTACTCCACCGCCGTCCGGGCCCCGGTGGGGGTGACGATCTCACTCAGCAGCGGCTTGTTGCCGGTCTCGGTGCTCGCACGGTAGGCGAGGGTGGTGACCTGCCCGGCCGGGTCGGTCACCTGCACCAGCCGGCCGCCTTCGGTCTTCAGCTGCATCGTCGGCACCCGCCCGTCGGAGCGGGCCGGTGAGGTGACCGTGACACCGGTCGCGGAGGGGGTGAGGGTGGCTTTCTGGCCGTAGGTGTCCACCACCTGCACCAGCCGGTGCCCCGACCCCCACACCCAGTCCACCCGGTTGCCCGACCGGTCCTTGCGCCCCAGCAGATCCCCCTCAGCGGAGAAGTAATCCACCCGCCCGTCGTCATACGACAGCACGTACGTGTAGGGGCGTGCCGGGACGCCGTCGCGGGCCGGGAGCGTGCCTGCCTTGCGCTCGAACTCCAGGTCTTTGAGCGGGTAGCGCTTCAGGCCGGTGGCGGAGGCCTCGTCGGCTTCGAACATGCCGCCGGAGGCGGGGAAGACCCGCACCCCGCCCTCGGTCTCCAGGAACGACAGCCCCAGGCTCATCCCCGCACCCAGGCCGTGCCGGTCCACCCCCGCCGCCGCCAGCTGCTGGTCATACGACAACGACACCGACGCGTCCAGACCCGCACGCCCCCCCAGCGTGACCAGCGGCAGAGTCATCCGCCACAGGCCCGTGCGCTCGTCCAGCTGCCCTGCGGCCGCATCACCCAGCGGTACCGAACCCGACACCGGGGCCGGCACCCCGCCCGGCGTATCGGCAGCCACCGCCGACACCACCGGAACCGCCGACACCCCCATCACCACAGCCGTCGCCAACGCCACCCGGCGCAACGACCGCCACCGCGGAACGCCACCAGCGCGCGCAACCAAACCAGCTTCGACAGGCAGGGAGGGGGGCATGGAACAACCTCGGTGAGAGACGGCGGAGCACACAAATGTGGCGCAGCAAGTCAACCCGCCCCTCCGCAGGGCAGGCACCCACCAAATGGCCACCACTAAGGGCTGGGGCGCTGTAAGGAAACCGGCCATACGCCGCCGCCGGTCGTCGGCGTCTTTCTTGCTGCTGACCCGATCTGACCGTCACCCGTCACCCGTCGCCCGTCTCCCGGCACCGCCAGGCGATTCGTGGTGAGGGAGTGTGCCGCTTTCGCAAGGGGATGCGGTGGTTGAACGCGTGTTCGTCCGTGCTTCTGGCGCGCGAAGAGGTGCTTGACGGGGACGGCGGGGTCCCCGGCCCGGGCGTCCCTGGATCTGTCCCGGTCAGATCACCCCCAGTTCCTCCAGTACCGCGATGCGACCGGCGGGGAGCCCCGCGCGGCGGGAGCGCTAGTTGGACAGCCATACGCCGAGTTTCACCGCGTGTTCCTGCCCGTCGTGTTCGACGCGTTCGGTGTGGGCCCTGGAGACGCCTGTCAGGGTGCCTTCCCGGGCCAGGTACGCGCGTGCCGCTGCCACGCCCCGCTCCCATGCGGCTGCCCGGCCGCCGCCGCCCTTCGGCGCCGCGGGGGCCGGTTCCCGGGCCGTGACGCCGAGCGCGCCCAGCCGCTCCCGCTGCGCCTGCGACTAAAACTACGAGAAGGTGGGCGAGCAGCAGCCGCTGAAGTGTGTGCGCCCTGACTCCTTATCCCTGGCTCCCAGGGATGCGCGGATAGCTCCGGCTTCCCCTCCCATAGCCGGGGCCGTCGTCATGCCGGATGCCTGTCCCGTCACTGTCCACCCAGGTCAGCCTGCGGACCGGGTTCGGGTTCAACGGAACTTTCTTAAGGAAAACCTATCTCGGGTCGCACCTTTGACGGGCCACGGCGATGTATGGGGCGAGATCACGCCTCAGCGCGGACGCCTTGTCTGGGGCCAATTCGATTTCGTAAGATTTACCATCGATCGCAAAGGAGACAGTCTCCATAGCCTGTGAGGCGACAAAGCCGCTTGAGGCTGCATGCTCCTCTGCGTTTTTGTTTAGTCCTGTCTGGTTCGGAATACTGTCGAGTGACGAAGTCGCACAGTGCGTGTGTGCGTGGCAAGCACAGGTGCACTCCATGCCGCTCAAAGTCTTCGCTGGGCACGACCTGTGATGGCCGGTGATGCACCAACCGAGCTTTCCCACGCCGCCTCACTTTCCAGCCGAGAGACTCGCTGACCAGACGACAACACCCTCACCCACGCCGAACCGCCCCTCGCGCAGGCACGGCTGGCCAAGCCTGCCGTGCAAGACGGTAGTGACCATGAGGAGCACGGGGTAGTGACCATGAGGAGCACAGGGAGTCGAACCACCCTCACGCCGCGAAGGACCCCGGGTTGAATCCGACGGGTCTGCCAGTTCCCGCCACACTCCCGCGACCGCGACCGCAACCGCCAAGGCCAAGGCCAAGGCCAAGGCCAAGGCCAAGGCCAAGGCCAAGGCCAAGGCCAAGGCCAAGGCCAAGGCCAAGGCCAAGGCCAAGGCCAAGGCCAAG
>NZ_JBWKJV010000062.1:9700-14758 GCF_056432045.1 Streptomyces sp. NPDC045701
GGATACCGTCTGCACTTGATGGCTAGTGCACTATGGAGGCTCTAGCACAAAGAACAGAATGAACCGGAACAGTGTGGCACCTATTGTTCTAAGCCGGAAATTCGCCTCGGTCGCAAGGCGAGCTTGGGTATCTCGTCGACATCTTACCTCCAGGTGTAAGATTTGGGTTCTTCATTTCATTTCCTGATACAAGCTCGGATGCCTTTATCCAGTGATTCTTTTCCAGCCTGGCTGACAGCGCAGCCGACCATACCCGGCGGGCAAACTAAAATGCAGCAGCCGACGGTTAACTTGCTGGTCGCAGGCCTCTCTCCGACTAACATTTTTCGTCGTCGGCATGCTCCTGAACAGCACAAACACGAGGTCAGTAAAAGCTCGCTGCAGCGCTCAACTCGCCAACTTAACCGCCGACTGAAGCACTCAGTCACAAGCGGCAAGGCGTTTTGTATAAAGAGCCGGACTACAGTACCGGTCGAACTCGAGGTGCTCGATGTCCGTGAACCGGACCTCCTCCAGGGAGCCGACCAGGCTGATTCAAAGTCTTGGTGATCATGTGGGTGTGCAGGTCGGGCCGTATCGAATGCAACGAAGCTCCGGTTGTCCGGGGTGACCTTCCCAAGTCGCCCTGAACCGCCGGTGCTTCGATGTGCCGTCAGTCTGCCATGGTCTGTCTGGTCAAGTCGCCCGCCGCCGCCCAGCGCGCTCTGCCCTCGGTGGCGGGCGGGCTGGCGATGCCGGTCGGTCCCCGGGACCGGCGCGGTCGGCGGCATTGGCTGGTGTCGGTGCTGCTCACGGCCTGCTGTGCGGGCCTGTCCGGTGCCCGCTCCTGTGCGGCCCTCGGACAGTGGGCTACGAATGCGCCCAGGACGCTCTGGCCCGGCTCGGGGTGAGGTGCCCTGAGCCCGACGGACACGGACCCAGTATTCGCCCAAGCTGCGTGCCGAGTCGTGAAGGCGGTCCTTGAGACCGGTGCCACTCCGGCGAAGGTGGCACGTGATTTCGGACTGGTCGCGGAAACCGTGCGCGCCTGGGTCCGTCAGGAAAAGGAGAGGGGCCGGCGGGAACACTCCGGGCGCGCGGGAAGCGCATGACCGGGCCCGGATCGCGGAGCTGCAACGCCGAGTGCGTGAGCTGGAGGACGACAACGCGTTCCTGGTAAAAGCATCGGCCTTCTTCGCGAGGAACCAGAACTGAGCGGAATGGACCAGGGAGGTCTAGCCGCCGTCGACCAGGTGCTCGGCGGGCAGCAGCCCGCGGCGCCTGAGCCGGGTGTGGATGCCGGGCAGAGCCTTCGCGTCGTAGCTGGTGGCGTCGGTGGTGGCCACGTCCGTGTTCACGTTGACGCCCGGCCCGCTCCGCACCCCTCGGTCATCGAGGGGTGCGGAGCGGCCCGGAGGGCGCCGTACAGACGATCTATGAACTCCGGGCGCAGGCAGGCAGTTCTGCCGCACCCACCGCGTACGCACCGGGGCCGCCGGCCCCGCCTGCCAGACCACCCACCACACCCCAAGGGAGAGCCCCGTGGGCATCCTCGGCGAGGGCCTGAACGCGGCGGTGGAGCGCGCGTTCACCCGCCCCATCCCCAAGTCCGCACCAGCCCAGATGCGGTACTTGGTCCGGCAGGAGAAGGGCACCCGCGCGGTCGCCCAGCTCCTCGGCATCAGCCAGCGCACCGTAGAGCGCTACGTGAAAGGGCAGATCGTCCGGCCGCGCCCCGACCTCGGCGAGCGCCTGGCCGACGCCGTGCGGCAGCGGTGGCAGCCCCGCGTACGGGAGCGTGCCAAGAAGCAGGCCGCCACCACCGGTAGTCTTGTCATCCACACCCGCGCCCGGTTCGGCTACACCGCCGCCCCCGGCACGACCGACGACGCCCGGGTACGACATCTGACCCTGGCTCTGCCCCCGTACTACGCGCGCCGATTCTTCGACGCCCAGGCAGCCGGAGCGACGGAACAGCAGCTCCGGAACATCGCAGCGGAAGGGCTCCAAGAAAAATCTATTTCCAGGACAACGGCCGCCGAGCGCAGGGTCTGCAGGTGGAATTCACAGATATTGAGTACGTCGCATTCGACCTGTAGAGACCCGTCTTACGGATAAGATCATCGGCAGTCCGTACCGGTATGGGGTGTGCGGATTAGGCCCGGTGCCAGCTTGCCGGGGCAGTACCACCGGGCCGCCACCACCCCGGGCCGCCACCGGCCCCCCGCCAGCACCCGCATGCCCGGCCGGTCTGCCGCAGGCCCACGTTCACACACGCGGCGCGGGCCCGTCCGCCGGGCACCAAGGACGTGCCTCAACAGCCTCCGCCTCTGAATCGTTCCCATGTTCGACTACGGGCCCGGGCATGGTCCCCGAGCGCATCGCGACATCGGGCAGTCCATAAGCGCCGAGGCCTTCCTCCGGGCTCCCCAGAGAGTGGCCGATCACCCAGGGTTTCGGGGCCAGTGAGCCGCCATCGGCCCTGGTGATGACGGACGGGGAGCCTGCCCCTTGTGATGCACGTCGCTCCGAGCGGTGCCTGTGTAGGGAGCGTGGGGCGTCAAGGAGTGGGATCGGCCACAACGGGGGGTTCCAGTCGACGGAGGCGCCGCACGGGCTGCGCCATCGAGAGCGTCAACGCCCGCATCCGCAAGGCCGTCCGGGCCCGCGGCCACTTCCCGTCGGAGAACGCCGCGTTGAAGTGCGTCTACATGGCGCTGATGAGCCTGGACCCCACCGGCAAGGGCCAACGTCGCTGGACGATCCGCTGGAAGGCACCGCTGAACGCCTTCCAGATCGCCTTCGAAGGTCGGCTCACGCCGGGCAGCAACTGACCCCACCAAACCAAGATCAGCCGTTAATTAGACAGACCCACAAACATGGCTCAGCAAGTCAACCGCCCCCTCGGCACGGCAGGCCCACCAGATGGCCACCACTCGGCTGGGGCACTGTCAGGAAAACGGCCCTACAGGCGCCGGGGCACTTCTCCGGCAAGGTCCGCCGCGAGGGCGTGAACCTGCAGGTCATCGCCGCGGAAGACGGGAAGCTGTTGTGGATCCCGCCCGCGCTGCCCGGCGGCACCCACGATGTGACCGCCGCCCGCGAGCACGCCATTATCGACACCTGCGCGGATCTGAACCCTGAGGTCCTTGCGGACAAGGGGTACCGGGGCCGGCGGCACTTGTGATCACCCCGATCAAGCGCCGTCCGAAGGCGGAACTCCCTGACAAGCACAAGGGCCTCGGACAAGGTCCACGCTGCACTGCGTGCTCCCGTTGAGCGGACCATCTCCCGGACCAAGCACTGGCGGATCTTCCGGCATGCCCGGATCAGCCCGAACAGACTCACGTCAGCAGCTGCCGCGATCCACACCCTCATGATCTACACGTGAAAAGGGCTCAAGGCACCGCACATCGCCCTTGCGGTCGCCGCCTTCGCTTTTTGTCGGTCACCGCCACCCCGCACCGCACGGCTCAAGCAGCCCGAGGAGCCCACTGACCCGTCCTCGCCCTGCCGTGCAGCTGATCGACTTCACCGCCGAGGAGAGCCGCCGCCTGCGTCCACCGGACCATCTGGCACGCGCAGCATGCCCCGCTGATCATCGCTGCCCAGTCCCTTTGGCGCAGAATCCACCCAAGCATCGCCAAACGAATCCACTTACAAGAAACGAAGACGCCAAGCCCTCAAAGCTCCCTGGAGTACCGGTCCAGCCAGAGGCGGGCGCCCCCTCGGTCGGCGACGAGTACAGTTACGTCCGTCACATCGTTCGGATTTAGATCGAGCTGAACGCTACGAAGCTATCCGCAGTCCGCCTCAACAGTGGACATCCACAGACTCCTAGGGTCGAACTCATTAACCTGGGACTCATAGTGACTGATCTCACGACATGAAACACCATTATTTTTCGCGTAATTATTCATTTCAGTCAACGCGGCTTGATGGGCATCGAAATCCGATCGGCTGATGCCGGAAAACGTCTTCGCTGCAGTAGCGGTTTCGCCAACAGGCGTCGCTGCAAACGCCGGCGCGGTGGATGCGATGACGCCGAGGGACGCGGCGGCGAAAAGCCCTGCTCCAACGACCGATCGAACCGAGTTGGACAGCTTCATGTGAGATCCTTTCGGGGAGAGTCAGGAAGGACGTTCCCTTCCCATGATGGAGCTGCAAGCCTCGTCATACCTCCTCTGACCGGCCATATAAGCACCCCGAGCGCGTCCCCCATACGGACCGCTGGCTTCGGCTTGTCAGGGTGGCGCTGCCCTTGACCGGCTGTGGGACCTGTATCACGGCAACGGCCGGCTGGTACGGGCAGGACAGGGCTTTGGAGGCCTGGCGGCGGCGATGACTCGGCCCGGGCGGAAAGGGTGGAGGGCACGCCGGCCACGTTCTCGCCCGCGGCGTGCCAGCTGCTGGGCAAGCGAACGGCCCAGGCCGCCGGCACCCTCGACCGCGAAACGACGCTCGGGCCACTGCTCGCACCAGCGCATCAGCTGGCGGAAGGTCCCGGCATTGACGACGAACCGGCGCTGGGCCACACCTTGACTCCGGTGAGCCTGCCCCAATCAGGGGAATTGAGCGCTTTGATAAAATCCTCCCTGGGGAGGAGCGGTATTTCGAAGTTGACCATCACCGGCCTGGTCGCCGACCGCACCGCCCTGGCCTCATGAATTCACCATGGGGGCAGGGCGATGGTGACGGAGCGCACGATCAGCGAAGGAGGGCGCCTCGACCTGCGATGATTCAGCTTCTCAAGGACTGGATCAGGGTGGGGAGGAGGCACCCTCCGGGTGTCGGAGCTTACCGGGTGGGCGAAGGACCTGTCGCTGTCGGCGGGCGGGCGGAAGCTGGTGGGCAAGGCCGGCATCGTGCCGGTGCGGAGGCTCGCGGACAAGGTCGGGCTGACCGGCGCGCTGAGCTCCGCGCTGGTGCGACGGGACTTCCACCCCGGTCCATGACCGGGGTGGGGTGCTGGTGAGCGCGGCGTTGGCGGTGCTGCTCGGGGCGCGCTCGATCGCAGGGATTGCGGTGATGCGGCAGGCAGCATTGGTGCTCGGGCAGCCGGCCCTGGCCTCGGCGTTG
>NZ_JBWKJV010000063.1:0-14681 GCF_056432045.1 Streptomyces sp. NPDC045701
CAGCAGGCACCGATCGCCTACGAACAGCAGCCAGCTACCCAGACACTCGCCGCATAACGACACGAACAGGTGTCCACTCCTCGGGGGCAAGGCCCCTCTTACTGCAGGACCGCGAAAAACTAACGGGGCAGGCCCAGGCTGATATTGGTTTGATGGCCCGCTGGTCGTCCGATCGATTGTTCGCCTTGGGGTCTGGTGCCCATCGGTTGGTGGAAGGGGCCACCGGGTCCTGCGCGTTAGAATTGGATCTCTAAATAGTCCCCGAGGGCAGACTGCCTCCTAATCCCACGAGAGCCGGAGTCATCTCTCCTGGGTAGATCGCCGCCCGGAAGTAACACGCGCTTTCGGCGCGGCTGTCACTGTCGGGCGGAATCTGCCGTCGGCAATCCGCCGTACTTGAGTTGGGTTAAGAAGTGCGGGCGGTGGAATCCGTCCAGCCTGCTGCAATCGCCACTTTCTGACGGGTAGTGATCATTGATGTACACATTTAAACGAGTTGTAGCTTTTTGCGGCATACTCGCTGCGCTCAGCGGCGGGTCGATGGCTTCGGCGTCTGCCACCCCTGCAACACTGCCTACCGCATTGCACCAGATTCCACCTAGCTCGGTCGATCCGTATGCCAACGCCCCCATGCGTTTCTGGATTCACAATGAAACCAATGAGACTCTCACGCTGACGAACGTCAGGTACGTACCGGAAGAATCGCACTATGAATTGGGGTATGACGTAGACGACGCCCTGGCCATCGGTCCGCATGCCGTCGCGTCATTCGTTATCGGAGCCAAGTACACAAGCCTCACCCGGGGAACTGTGTACGCGCTGGATTACTCGGGAGACCAGGGAGGACACTACTCGTTCGTGGCGGACACTAAAAATGCATGCAAAGTGTACGTTTCGGGAGGGAAGAGCACGGGCTCGGCCAGCGGTTATGATTTCTACCTGCGTTCGTGATTCCGGGATCGCGGCTCTTTTGCGGCCGCTGCCGACGCCTGCCGTGCCGATCTGGTTCCGGATGCGGCGCGACGGCTGGAACGCCTTCGTCACCGTTTACTTCCGGCCGTCAGTGTGGCCACCCGTGATGCGGTCCACACCTGGTCCTCCGCCCACCGGTGAGCGGCCGGCCCCTGCTCAGGATACACAGCCAGATTCTCCAGGGCCGGGAAAACCGGCACCATGACCCGCCCGGGTCCCGGGAGGTCCAGCCGCCTGCATCCGCACCGCCTCACTGCAGAGGCCGCCCGCCCATCTGCGCATGGACCGTCTTCCCCGACGACGAGTTTCGCTGGTACAGCACAGGGGCCGGGGCCGAGTCATGGGTGGGGGCTGGGGGCCCGCGCGGAGGCGGTGGCGTTCGCCGCCACGGCGTGCCGGCCCTGCTCCCGCCGTGCCATCAAGCGTGGGAGTCACCGCCAGTCAGTAACGGCTCGTCGTCTGGTGGCTGACGGATGTCTTCCCCGGGCGGTGCTCACTGCCATGTTGAGGGCCGAGCGGGGGTTGACGGTGTAGTTCCAGCCGCCGTGGAAGCGGTGCCGGCTCACCGCCAGCGCGTCGACCTGCGCGTCGCTGAGCCTTCACGCCGGTGTCGTATCTGTCGTGTCAAGGGGTGGCCTCGACCGTCAGTCCGGTGCGGGTGGTGGCCGCCGCGATACCAGACGGTGCGGTCGTGGCTGCTCAGGGGCAGAGGCCTGCCCCGCCAGTTCATGGAGATGCGGGAGAACAGCGGTGCTCGATCCGTTCCACGTCGATGTGCCCGGCGGATTGCACACCCGGTCTCGGTGGCCAGGGCATCGAGTTCACTCTTCCATGTGCGGGTGCGGTAACCGCTGGATCCGCCCGCGTGGGCGGTGACCAGGAGCTCTGTGGTGTGTGGGTAGCCGTACCGGCCGCGGGCCTGCCACCAGCGACCGATGGGATTCCACCCAAATGTGGCGGCCTCGTGGTTAGTGACGCGGACCCAGCCGGTGTTCGCCGCGATGCCGTCCTTCCCGCTGCTGACGAACCGCCCCCAGGCCATCGAGCGGGAGGCGACATGGCCTGACAGCTGGGGACGTTCAAACGTCGTGCGGCTGGGGAGCTGAGGCCGTACGTCGACACCCGCATCCCCCAGCTGGCCATCCAGCGCTCCTCCAGCTCCAGTCCCCCCTCCTCGACCTCTGCCGCCAGGGACCTGTGGGCTGAAACTTCCAGACAGGATCCGGCCGGAACCACCCGGCGATACGCAGTCTCTGGTGCGCGTGAACTTCCCGAGGGGCCGGTGCTGCGTAAGGGCGGAATAGTTCACGGCCGTCAGCGGGGCGGACCGCTCCGGCGTTTCGCCAAACGGCCCCGGCTGGTCTCGCGACCGCACTACGGGTCGGGTGGACATCAGTCTCATTTGCACCCCCGTGCCGACCACTCGTGCGGCACCGGGTGCTCCAGCAACACAGCGTCAACGCCGACTACGGAACAGAGCCGTTTGATTGATGGCCCGCGCAGGATCACGCCGCCCGATGAGGCAGCGACGCCCGTCACCCGATGCGATGTTCCTCCGATGGTTCGTCTTATCGGATGTCCTCACAGGGGGCGTAGCACTGCGCAGACTGAAAGCAGATCAAACCTTTTTCGCCAGATTCGTCCAAAATTTGGGGATGTGCTCCATGATCACTCTTACTTCCCTCGCCACCACTCCCCCTTCGGCGGGCACCACGAAGAGCGGCAGGGGAAGTGCTTCGGAGCATTGGTCTCTGCCGTATCATGCGGGTGCAGCGGGCGTGGCCCGCGGTCTGGCGCGGGAAGCTCTTAGGACATGGGGTGTAGGCGAGGGCTGTGTGGACACAGCTCTGCTGGTGGTCTCCGAGCTGGTTACCAATGCCGTGGAGCACGCGCTGCCGCCTGTCTCACTTCACCTGACGCAGCCTGCTCCGGGCCAGGGCACGCTACGAGTGGCAGTTGCCGACGGCGGCCCCTCGGAACTGCCAGGTGCCTGGGTGGCAAGTTGCGAGCCTGACGAACACGGCCGCGGGAGCCTCATCGTCAGCGCGCTGGCGGCAAATCACGGCGCTACGGCGGGTATGGACAGCATCACCCATTGGGCCGACCTGGCGCTATTGTCTTGATCTTGTGTGGCCGGGGCCGTCGTCCCCGGTGTCCGTGTCGAGGGCAAGGAGTCGTTCCTGCCTCATGGCGGTATACGCGGGGGCCTGGTGGAGTGATCAACACCCGCACCGGCAGCTTCCCCGGCGCCGCTACCAGGAACTCGGCGCCGGCTGGCACTAACGCCCTCTCACCCCGCCCGCAAGACCCGCGACCTCGTCCGCCAGCTCCGGGCCCTCGGCCAGCAGGTCACCCTCGCCACACCTCGGTCTGACTCCAGCCGCCCCCACCTGCAGAGAGACCGTCCGGCTCCGCCGAACGGCGCTGACGCCTGCCTGCCTGAACGTGGATTTTCCGTTCAGCATCCGCCTGTCCAGGATTCGGGAACGAGGCCCACCTACCGCAAGACCGAGGTTCCCGAGGCGGCCGACTACTGCATCTGCCCCGGCACCGTCACCCCGCGCCCTCCTCATCTGGCTCGGATGCCTGAATATTACCTGGGCCCACTTGACGGGATTGTGTTTTGTTCATGAAGGTGGAGTAGAGGAGCAGGCCCACAAGCAGAGCTTTGACGGGGGGCCCAGAGACCGCCAGCGGCCGGTCGGGAAGGGTTCGCTATGTCGTTGCGCATCAGCCGGGCGTCAGCGTCTGTCTCGTATCCATTGCGCCGCGCCACGGACTGGCCTGTCTCACCTCCAGGGCTTCGGCGCCACCGCCATAGCGGGGGGCCGGGTGCCGTCAAGCGTCCAGCACGGCGTGCTTCCGATCATGTTAAACCGGCTGTGTGTCGGCGGCGGGGCGCTGCGTACCGCCGGATCGTTGCCTCGCCTCGTCGGCACCGGGTTCGTTCGTGTGCTGGTGGGTTGCGGGCGGGGGGCGGCGGGCGGAACGACAGAGAAGGTGGGCCTCCAGGGCGGCTAGAGGGGCCCCTGGCGGCGGGGCCGCCGACTGATAGGCCTGCGGGGCCAGTGGCGGATCTGATCGCCGTGGCCGCGCTGGCCCTGGTCGCGTATCCGGTGCTGCTGGGTGTTTTGATGGCTGTGTCCGGGGGATACCGGGCACAGCGCTGGTTCGGCACGCTGAAGTGCATCCGGCTCAGTGTCGCGCTCGGTCTGGTCGTGGCTCTGGGCGGCGGTTTCTGGATGTGGCCAGATGTGGTGGCCCCCAGGCTCGGGGACAGCGGATCTGGCTGCTTCCGCTCCCCCGCTTCCCCGGTGCGGGCCGTGCGGGCGGGCGGGCCTCGGGGCGGCCTCTCCTCTCCCAGTGAGCCACCAGTGCGGTCACAGGGTGCTGCCGCCGGAGCGGCCTCTCCGGCGGCGAAGCGGGACCAGCGGCCGGTGCTGATCGTGTACGACGGCGGTAACGGCGAGGACTGGACGGCCCGTCTGACGGTCCAGCAAACAGCCAATCTTGCTTCGCACTTCGCGCCGTGGACGGTCAAGCCGGTCGCTCGCTACCAGGCAGGGGAGGCGCGTAAGCACTCGGCGGTCGTCCTGTATTTCGGCTCGGCGGACAACCCTGGTATCCCAGCGTCCTTTCTTGGAGATGTGCTGACTACTGGGGTGCCGGTGCTGTGGGCGGGTGAGAATCTTGAGCGACTGGCCGGCCACGCACCCCGGACGTGGAAGACCCGCTACGCCTTTAATGTGGCAGGCGGTGTCCACGGCGTCACCGGCGTTGAGTACCGAGGCACCACCCTGACCCGCTATAGTCCGCGGGACGACCAGGGTGTCCGGCGGGAGATGGCAGATCCTGGCCGGGTGAGGGTACTGGTCCGGGCGCTGGCTGCAGACGGTGGGCGGCCCCCTTGGGCTGTGGGTGCAGCGAACCTTGGTATGTCGGGGAGAACCCCTTCCGGTACCTGGCCTACAGTGACCTGCTGTTTGACGTACTGGCTCCTGGCGCCGGGGAGCGTCACCGCGCGCTGGTGCGGTTGGAGGACGTCTCCCCCAACGCCGACGCGGGCAGTTGCGGGCGATCGTTGCCTGTCTGCACCAGGCCGGTGTGCCATCTCCCACGGCTGGCGCACCCGCTTCACCCCCCGCACCCACATCTCACAGCAAGGCCTGACACAGCTGCGGCCCTTCCTCCGCCAGCGCACCCTTCAGGGCCATCTGCAGTGCCGGGCAGCAATCCCCCGTATTCTCACCGCCCAGCTGCCGGACCGGACCATCGACGATCTGCTGATCACCCTCACGCTGGCCCTGCCCGTGTTGATGACGACGTTCTCCGTCACAGCTTTCTACGCCTCGCTCACCGTGGCCACAGGCGGCGGGACACATGTTCACTGCCCTCACCGCAAATCACGGCATCGTCCTGATCCTGTGGGGACTGGTCTTTCTCGGCATCGCACCGGTATGCGCCCGCGCCGACCACCAGGCCGCACGGACCAGCATCCCGCGCAGCATCGCCTACGGCCTGCTGTTTACCCTTTGGCCAAAACCCGGCGCCTGCCCGAACCGCCCCGACACCCTGCGCAACCACCCGCCACAACCCGCCTCGGCACGACAGCAAGGCCGGGCCCGCCCCCCATGCCGCCTCTCTGTGATAAGGCCGCCCGGCAAAACCCCACCACCCCAACGCGGTGATCACATGTTCCCGGCACGCCTCCCCTCACGCAGACTCCGCGCCGCGGTCATCCTCGGCACCCGGCCTGAAGCCATCAAACTGGCACCGGTCATCCGGGCGCTGCAGAACTCTCCCCTGTTCACACCGTTGCTGATCAATACTGGTCAGCACCGCGACATGCTCGACCAGATGCTGCCACGCCTCGGCCTCACCGCCACCCACGACCTCGCCGTAATGCGCGAGCGCCAGCCACTGTCCGCGCTCACCTCCCGCCTGACCGGCGGGCTGGGCGAACTGATCCGGGACGAACGGCCCGATCTGGTCATCGTCCAGGGTGACACCAGCACTACCTTGTGCGGGGCCCTGACTGCCTTCTACGAACACATCCCGATAGCTCACGTGGAAGCCGGCCTGCGCAGCGGCGTCATCGACAGCCCCTTCCCCGAAGAAATGAACCGGCGCCTTGTCACCCGCATGGCACGCTGGCACTTCGCCCCCACACCCCGCGCCGCCGCCGCCCTGACAGCGGAAGCCGTACCTGCTCACCAGATCATGATCACCGGCAACACCGCCATCGACAACCTTACGTGGGCCCGCAGACAGCCCGGTGGCCGGTCCGCCTTCCGCACCGCACACCGCGGGCTGCTCGTCACCCTGCACCGGCGAGAAACCCAAGGACCCCGCATGCGGTCACTTGCCAGGACACTACTGCAACTGGCTGAACGGCCCGACATCGAAATCCTCCTTCCCCTCCATAAAAACCCCGCCGTCCGCGACGTGCTCATGCCCGTCCTCAGCGCAAGCCCCCGCATCACCCTGACCGAACCGCTCGACTACTTAGACTTCATTGCAACCCTCGCCGCCTCCACCCTCGTCCTCACCGACTCCGGCGGCATTCAAGAAGAGGCACCCAGCCTCGACAAACCGGTACTGGTCCTGCGCGATGCCACCGACCGGCCCGAAGCCGTCAGAGCAGGCACCGCCCAGGTCACCGGCACCGATCCCCGCGCTGTACACGCCGCGGCCACCGCCCTGCTCGACAACCCCGTGCTCTACGCCCGCAGGGCCAGCGCCGCCAACCCTTTCGGCGACGGTCACGCCTCCGAACGTATCGTCACCGCTCTCGCCCACGACCTCGCCCTGTCGGCTCCCGCGCGAGCCCTCCACACCCCCACCGCCGGATGAACGCCCCAACGGCAGCCGGACCGGCGCGATCCTGCTAGCTAGGTGTATTGACCCGCAGGGTTGTTGACGCGGGTGATGGGTGGCTTGCCTCCGAGTGCGGTGGCAGCGGTGCTGGTTGTAGGTGTGAAGGGAGTCTGCCAGGGCTTGGTCCGCTCGTCGTTTGAGGTGCAGGGCCGCAGGAGGCCCACTCGTCCAGCAGAGTGCGGGTAGGGTCGGCCGAGCGGCGAGGTCCCTGCTGGGCAGGGCCTTTTCCGCTCGGCCTCCCTCCGAACCGGACGGGCCCGCTTTCCGAGCATCCGGCTCTCCAGTGACTACTGCGTGAGCATTGCGTTTGGCTTCCCGGTGTGGATGCGCTCGTGACAGGCATCGCAGACCACGAGGGCCTTGCGCCGACGCCTAGCCATGAGATTCATCCAATCGGGGGACGGGGCATCCAGACGGTTGAGGTCGTTGAGTGACCTGATGTGGTGAACCTCCACCTCACCAGCTTGACCGCAAACCTCGCACCGATTTCCCTGAAGTCGCCGGATCAGCTCCTTGTGGGGATAGGCAGGACCCGCCAGACGGTCAGTCAACACCCCCCGCCGTCTTCTGCCGCTTGAGGGGAATCCCTCCGAACCGTGCTACCAGTTCCTTCCTGTTGTCCCGTGGCATGCGAGCCTCGAAACAGGTGCGCGGTCCGTACGGCGTCTGGATCTTGGCCTTGAAGCGGGCCGCCATCTTCGACACCGTGGAGCCGTGCTTTCGCGCCAAGGTCCGGAGCATTGCTGTCTCCATGATTCCATCTCCTGGAGATTGGGATTCAAGCAATCAAGCCTTCGCCATATCGCGCGGGCCTTCCCAGTACGCCGTCCCTGACATCTGAACCCGGCTGCTGGTTTCCTGGCATGCTCTGGTCCCCTTCACCTTTCGGATCCAGGTAAGCCATTAGGCCCAGGAACCTCCCCCTCGATTTCCTCCCGGCTATGCCGGGGATACGACAGAGCGCCTCGTGGCGCACTTGTAGCGTTCGACTTTGCCGGCGGGCGTGGGCACGCGCTGGTCGATGCACTGGCTGACCACTGGCGTCGCACTCATGCCCAGGAGGTCAGTACGAGCTGCACGGAACTGTGAGGTCCTCATCAACGAGTACGTCATCGTGCGGAGCTTCGGTGTGCCGCCAGTCTGCCACCGTTCAGGTGGAGCTTGGTGTGGACCTGGCCAAGATAGTGCTTCACCGATTGAGTACTAATAAGGAGCTCTGCTGCAATCTCTTCGTCCGAAAGGCCCCGGCCAGCGAGATGGCTGACTTCTGCCTCGCGGCTGCTCAAGGGAGCGGTTCGTGATATCACGGCAGGTCTGGGGGCTGCTTCCAGACGACGAAGTTCTTTCTCGCAGCGCCTGAAGAAAGGCTGGGCCTCGAGAGATGAAAGGCGACGCTCCGCACGCTTAAGATATTTTCTCCCCTCTGTCAGGAAGCCCCTTGCAGCGAGCAGCCTTCCATAATCTTGCTCTAGGCGGGCCTGATGCAGCACAGGAGTATTAGGATCAGGGTCTTGTTGACAGCCCTGCTCGTATTGCCGCAACGCGATGCTGTCGCGGCCTTGAGCCTCAGCCAGCTGACCAGTTAGCCAATGGGTTACCGCCTTTAGCGCGGGAGACATTTCAGCCATCTCACGCAGACGGGCCAAGGATTTTTCGGCGCTGCCGAAGTCGCCAGTACCGACGAGTGCCTCAATGTGCAGGGGTCGCCAATAGGCTTCATAAAGATTAGTCAGCCCATGCTGGGGCGGCTGAAGGATCCGATTTAGGGCCTCGAGCATTCGGTCCGGTTCAGCGCGCGCTTGAGCCATGACGGCCCAGCCAATAGCGACGAGAGTTCTCGACCATACCGGAACAAAGGCGTGAGCGCGTTGTTCCGCTGTCTGCAGCAGCTCTTCCGCTTCAGACCATCTGCCTCGCCCGGACAGAACCCACGACAAATATGCACACGACGAAGCGGAAGCCCATGGCTTTCCTTCCAGCCTGGCAATAACTGTGGCCCTCTCCCCCTTGACCTTCGCCATATTCCAGTCTCCCAGCATGTAATGAGAGACGGCGAGTGCACTGTAAGCGTATTCCGACATAATAATCTGGCCGCTGTCTTCGGCGATCTTCAGGGCTGAGTCAAGGTCTTCCACCGCAGAGACGTAGTCTCCGGAAGCACAACGAAGAGAACCGCGCCACGCAAGGATGTAGGCGTCAGGCGATTCCACTTTCGAGGCTTCTGGCAGTGGAGCGAGGCGCGACAGTTCGGCGACGGCAGCCAGCGGCCCTTCGAGCATACCGCGTACAACAGCCACACAGACCTGAGCGCGGCGAGTTACCCGCTTGTCTACATGTGAAAGCTCAAGAACGCGTTGGTAGGGGGACACATCTGCCTGGCCCAGGAACATGCGGATGGTGCCGAGCCAGAACCCCGCCTGAGCCGCAACCCAGTGTTGCCCTGGAATTCTTTCCGTCGCGAGCAGCGTTTCGCCCAATAGATCCTGCGCCTCATCCAGCTTCCCCCGCGAAAGCGCGTAGGAACCTATGATCAGACTGCGCAACGGGCTGGGCGGAAAACCCTCAATGCGAGGGATGAGGGTGGATACACGGCTGAAATTGTCAATAGAGATGAGATGGGCGGCAGCGGACAGGATGAGCTTTTCCCGCCCAGCTGATTGGCTGACCAGATCAGCGGCCCACAGAAGGTAATTAACCCCGCGCTCGACACGGTCAGCGTCAATGGCGCGAAGGGCTTCTGATTCGAGCTCATTCGCGAGCTCCTGGTCAGAACCGGCCACCGCAGCGACTTTGTGCCGCCACGCGGCATGGTGTGCGACCAGCGGCGCAGTCGCTGCGTGCAGCTCACGACGCCGAGCAGGACTCATCGCGGATATGATTGCCTCACGCTGGACGTCACTGGCGATCATGACTTGTGTCTCTGTCTCGCTCCTCCACGCGCGAAGCAGCCCTGCAGCCACTGCCGACCGCAACGCGAGGGTGGCATCCTCGACCTTGCCCACTCGCGTTACGAGTCCGAGAGGCGCCTTGGACTCCACCACCGCGGCCGCCTGCACCAGGTGCTGCGCGTCCTTTGGCAACGTCGCGAGCTGCTGGCGCACCGCCTGGGCCAATGAAACGGGAATAAGCGAAGAACTGAGCTCATCAAGATTCTTCTCTTGGAGCGGCTGGTGTAGCAGCGACTTCAAATAGAGGGGGTTGCCCCCTGTGAGCCGATAGAGCCGGTCGGCCATCTCTTTATCTATTGACAGGTTAAGCACCTTCTTCGCAAACTCCTGCATTCCTGCCGTATCGATTCCAGGAATCACGAGCCGGGTCGCGAAAGGATGCGCGCTTAGGAGGTTCCGCAGTTCGGCCAGTCGCGCTTCTCCGCCGATATCGTCGCCACGAGCGATAAGAACGAACAGGACGGCATCCGCCTCCGCGCGGCCGATCACAAATTCGAGAACTTTCAGCGAGTGAGTGTCAAGCCATTGAGCATCCTCCACTACCACTACAACCGGCCCGTACTCCTGCACCTTGTCGAGAAGTCTCAAAAAGCGGGCCCCCACTTGGAGGGGCGATGCATTGGCGCCATCTATGCTCAATTTCGATAAAGCATCGGAGTTTTCCCATAGCCGGGCAGCCAGCTGTTCGATAGCCGTGTATGGCAAATCCTGCTTATCGATATCGAAGGAGGACATCAAAAATGTGAACTTGTCAGACCGGTGCTGTCGCAGCCACGCTCTGACAAGTATGCTCTTACCAGCGCCGGCTTCACCCTCGATCAGGACCAACCCCGGGCGCCCTGCACTCGACTGCGCCAGAATCTGATCGAGTCGAGCAATCTCCGACTCCCTGCCGACGAGCACCACGCTCATCCTCATCACCTCGGCAAGCGGCGTCAAAGCCGTATCCGTATCCGAGCCCTCAGCCAAAGCCTACGCCTCAGCTGGCCTTTAGCGCGTGCCCTCAAATTGAGGGTATACAGCTTGTGTTGAGGTGAATACCGGGGGTGGGCTGTACGGGCACTGTTACGCGCTCGGGCCGCTCGGACGGACGAGGCAAACGTGCCGCCTGGCCGGCCGGAAGACGCCGACCTCTGGGGAAGAGCGCGGACTGCGGCCGCGCCGTTTCACCGGGGCGGCGCTCTCAGGTACGCGTTGTGCTGGTAGCGCCACAAGGCGTATACCAGCCGAGCGGACCGGTGCGCCGTGGCTGGGGCGAGCAGGCCCAGGAGTTTGTGGCAGGTGACGGGGCGAGGCCGGTGGGGCGGCTGCTGTCTGGCGTGGCGCGTTCGAGGGCGGCTACGACGGCGAGGAAGGCGTAGGCAGGGCTGCGGTGCTCCAGCGGTGCCAGGAGGTCCACGTGGTGACCTGGCCCTTGCCCAGGGCGGTGGCGTGCTTGGCGGTCGGAGTCTTCCTCGATCTTCCAGCGGCAGCACACCACCCACACAAGCTTCGCCAGCGGGGCCGGGGCCGGTGACCAGCAGCGGAAGAAGGAGACGGTGCCGGTGTAGCGGTGGCGGCGGGCCAGCAGGACCGAGACGCCTGCGTTGTCGTGTCCGCTGGGAGTCGTCGGCGGCGACCTCGAGCAAGAGGATCGAGCCTGTCGCGGGTTCCTGAAAACTGACCCCCAGGAGTCTCTTGGGTTCTAACTAACGCTTGTCGCAACACTCTTTGATCATGATGGGTGTGTTGATGGCGAGGCGGGGCATGAAGCGCAGGCTGGACCTTGAGGCGAGTACTGGCGTCTGCTGGCGTCGGGCACGGGTGCGGTCGAGGCGTGCAGGCATCTCGGGATTGGAAGGAAGACCGGCTACCGGTAGAGGGAGGAGAGCGGCGGAGTCCCGGCGGCTCATCTTCCTGAGGTATCCCGCTCGGACCGCTAGCCTCGCCGTTTCGCTTGGGTTCGGCGACTTTCTGGGGAAACGCGAAAGTGCCTTCCTGACCTGGGACGATGACCTTGCTGAGGGGTTCTGTCGGTCCAGGCGGAGGGCACTTTCTGCGTGCAGGGTATCGGGTTGCGTCCCCAGGTTCAGGCAGTGCCGATGGTGCGGGGGTGGTCGGTCATGCCGGGGAACGGTTGCTGTCCGGTCTGGCCGGTGTCACCGGGCTGACCGCCGCGTACTCCACCGCGCTCGGGGCGCTTCGGCCTCGCGGGACCGGACACGGTCCGGGACGGATCGCCACCGGTCTGGCGGTGATGCCCGCCGACGGCGGCGGGGCCATCGCGGATCTGGCCGTACTGCGGGACCAGGCCGAAGTGTCCGGCTCGGCCGCCCCGGCACCGACGGCCTGGCGGCTGCCCGCCCACATTGACGACGAGGAGGCACTGGCCTCATCTGCGCTCGGCCCGCGCTCCGGCCCGGGAGGCCGCCTGGCTGCAGGCCGCCGGGCGCGGTGAAGGCATCCCCGCCGCCCGGGCAGCGGGACGCATGCTGCCCGGGCTGGTCCTGGACCCCGGCGCCACGCTGGTGGCCTGTCATTTCCGAAAAGGAACAAGCAGCACCCACCTGCAAAGGCGGTTTCGGTTTCCACCCGCTGCTGTGCTTCCTGGCCAGTTCCGGCGAGGCACTGTCCGGCAGGCTGCGGCCCGGGAACGCCGGCGCCAATACCGCAAGCGATCACATCACGGTCCTCGGCCAGGCCCTGGCGCAGATCCCCGACGCCCACCGACACGGCACCGGCATCCTCATCCGCACCGACAGCGCCGGATCCGCGAAAGCCTCCCCCCGCCCACGTCCGTGACCTGCGCAAACGAGGGTCCCGCACTTCCTTCCCGGTCGGATACGCCATCACCGAGCCGGTCCGCCGCGCGATCCGGGCCCTCCCCGACCGCCCCTCTGGCATCCCGCCCTGGACCAGGACGGGACACTGCGCTCCGGGGCCGGGGCCGCGGAACTGACCGGCGTGGTTGATCTGGACGGCTACCCGGCCGGCACCCGCATCACCGTGCGCCGCGAGCGGCCGCACCCGGAGCCCAGCTGCCCCTGTCCGACCAGGATGAGGGCATGCGCCATCAGGCGTTCCTCACCGGCACCCCGTCCTGCGGCGGCGGTTCCGCCCAGTTCCTGCAGGCCCGTCACCGCGGGCATGCCACCGTCGAGAACCACACCCGGTGCGGCAAGGCCACCGGCTTCGGCCGCTTCCCCTCCCGCGACTTCGGTGTCAACGCCGTCTGGCTCGAACTCAGCCTCGCGGCGACCGGCCTGATGGCCTGGATGCGCGTCCTGCTGCTGGACGGCGAACTCGCCACCGCCGAGCCGAAGAAGCTCCGCTGCCGGCTGCTGCACGTCGCCGCCCGACTCACCCGCGGCGGCCGCCGCCTGAGCCTGCGGATACCTCAGACCTGGCCCTGGAGACACGAACTGGCCACGGCCTTCCACCGCCTCGCCGCACTGCCCCGACCCCCCGGCTGACCGACAACCCCCTGCCCGCCCACGACCCGAAGAACCTCGGAGAACCCGACCACCGCGCCGGGACCCCGCCATGCCCGAGCAACGAAACCACCCCACGCACCCGGCAGCAGACGATCAGCGACGTCTCATCACCCCAACCGAAACAGCGAGGCTAGGGTCGAGGAAGTCAAGGTAGCCCCCTCTTTCCCTCGTCGGCCCGACGGGTGTACTCCCTGATGGTTTCGGCGAGGTGGAGCAGGCCGAGCTTGCCGGCCGTGCTGCGGATGCGGGTGGAGACCAGCTCGCTCAAGACGTTTCCCTCATGCTCGGGGGCGTGGTGAAGGGGCGGGTGCCGGTCAGCTCGTCATAGACCGGCAGCGGACGGCGTCCGCCCTCGATATGGGTGGCCGCGGCCCGGTTCAGCAGAGCCCCGCAAAGGCCCCTGATTCCTCGCCCCGAGCACGATCGCGACGGGACCGCGGCAGGGCATCGCCGGTGGTGGTCCGGCGTCCCTTGCCCGTGGGCAGGCCGTCCCAGTGGGCCTCTTCGACGACACGGACCCCGCGGCCGATCGCCCGCGGGTGGGTCGCCAGCAACGTCTCGCCGCTGGAGTCGGCCATGGTGGAGTGCAGCATGATCTGCGACTTCGTGGCCCGGATCTCCACCAGCTGCCGGGGGCGGACCCTGCGGGTCGGCACCAAGTAGAGGTTGCCGCCGAAGGCGACCAGGCAGTCCTTGCCGACCGGCCGCAGGTGCCGCTCGGCCACCAGATAAGAGGTCGGCGGAAGAGGCTTGAGAGCCACGTGATCACGGGCCGCCCGTTCTCCGATGATCTGCTGGTGAGTCCTGTGGGCCTGAGCCCGTCGCTGCGGGACCCAGGTGATGAAGGCGGCGTCCATCTCCTCGACGGAGGAGAAGGACCGGCCGGACAGGACGTGATCCCGGACGATCAGAACCTGCCGCTCGACACGTCCCTTGCCCGTGGGCCGGTAAGCGGCAGGGCGGATTCGCACGATCGTCGCAACGTTGCAGGTCTCATGCTGTCAGAGCGGCGGTGAATAGCTCGGCCGGGGTCCGCCATCCCAGCGTCTTTCTGGGTCGGTTGCTGAGGCGGTCCTGGATCGCCTGTAGGTCGTCGGCCGTGTGGACGGATAGGTCGCTGCCTTTGGGCAGGTACTGCCTGAGCAGGCCGTTCGTGTTTTCGTTCGTACCGCGTTGCCAGGGGCTGCCGCGGTGCGCGACGAACACCCCGTCGTGGAAGAACGGGGCGAGCCGGTCGTGGCAGGCCATCTCGGATCCTTGGTCCCAGGTGAGCGTCATCCGCGCGGTGTCGGGAACGTCCCGCAGCGCGTGGACGATACGTTCGCGGACCTGGTCCGCGCCGTGGCCGTCGGGCAGGGGGACGAGGCGGACATAACGGGTGCGGCGGTCGACGAGCGTGGCGATGGCGGTG
>NZ_JBWKJV010000064.1:0-7000 GCF_056432045.1 Streptomyces sp. NPDC045701
CGCTGTCTCAAACGCTACGTCGCACGCGAGATCCACCGACTCATCACCCGGACCACCACCCACGTCCTGGCGGCTTGACATCCATAGGGGCATCAAGAGGGCCTACCTCTGCCACGGCACCGTCACCGCAGCAGCAATCCGGTTATGGCTCCGCCCGTGATGAGCCGGACAGTGCCTAGTGGCGGGATCATCAGCGCTGCCAGAGAAACGCGGCCTTGGCGCAGGGACGGCAGGTGAAGACGTAGCCACGGCCTCCGCCGCCGAAGTTCGCCGAGGTAGCGAAGTCCTGTCCCTCCTCCAGTTCCGCGGCGAACGTCATTCGGGCGCTGCAGGAAGGGCAGACGGGGGTCTCGTCGCCCTGGAGCCAGTCCGGTTCGCCGCCCAGTCGCCCCAGTACCCGTTCGGGGGCCGGTGTGTGCTCGGGGTGGAGGCTAAGAGCGGTGACCGCGCCGAGATCCGTTTCGCCTTCGGCCGGAACGGGGGCCGGGGAGAGCCGCTCGCCGTCGAAGAGGAAAGCGGCATTGCCTCCGGCAGTGGCGTCCCAGTCGTCACACATACCCGGGTCGTTCTGGCAGAAGAACACCGCCGCCACGCCGAACGGCAGCGGCAGGTGGGCGAGGAACTGCATGGCCCCATCGCACTCGCGGCACAGGGGCCATACGAAGCCCTCCGGAACGAGCGGGACGCCGCCGGTGCGCGCGACGGGCGCGTCGGCGGTGGTCTTCCCGCCGTGGATCAGCAACATGCCGCCAGGTTACGTCCTGCCTCGAAGACCAGGACGAGGAGCCAGGAGCTTTCCCGCATCCTCCGTTCACCGGTTCGCCCCGGCCCTGCTCCGCCGGACAGTCCCTAGGGCTTGACCGAGCGGTAGTAGCGCCGGGCCCCCTCGTGCAGGGGCAGCGGATCGGTGTACACCGCCGTCCGCAGGTCGACCAGCTGCGCGGGGTGCACCTCGTGGCCGATCCGGTCACGGCTCTGGATCACGGTGCGGGTGAACGCCTCCGCCAGCGCCGGGTCCGTACGGTCGGTGGTGACGAGCAGGTTCGCCACGGCCACCGTCTCGACCGGCCTGCCCTCCTGCGAGAGGGCGTACGCGTCGGCGGGGACCACGGCCGAGCGGTAGTAGCGGCCGCTGCCGCCGCCCTCGTGCACCCGGTTGATCAGGTCGCCGTTCAGTGGGACCAGCCGGATCGGAAAGCGCTCCGACAGCTTCTGCACGGCGCTGGTTGGCAGACCGCCCGACCAGAAGAAGGCGTCCAGCCGGCCCTGCTCCAGCAGGGTCGGCATCGTGTCGATCCCCGCCGACACGGGCTCGATCCCCGTCTGCGGGTCGACCTTGGCCGCCTGGAGCAGCCGGTTCGCGATCAGCCGTACGCCGGAACCGTCCTGCCCCACACCGACCCGCAGTCCCCGCAGGTCGCGGGTGGAGCGGACCTTCGACCCCCGCGGGACGACCAGCTGCACGTAGTCGTCGTACAGGCGGGCGCAGCCGCGCAGGGCGTAGGCGCCCGGCCGGCTGTCCCTTATGTACGTCGCCACCGCGTCGGCCGTGGCGATCGTGAAGTCGGCCTCCCCGGACGCGAGCCGGGCCAGGTTCTGCCGGGACCCCTCGCTGTCGAGCAGCTTTATGGCGACGTCCGGCACATTACGCCCGAGCGCCTCCTCCAGCAGCTCGCCGTAGCGCTGGTACACCCCGGTCGGTACGCCCGTGCTGAAGGTGACCTGCCCGCGCGGGGAGGACTCTCCGGCCGGAACCAGCCACCACAGCAGCAGACCCAGCACCACGAGACCCACCGCCGCCCCTTTGAGGGCGCGACGGCTGACACGGGACAGGGCCTGGAGCATGGCGCGATCCTGCCAGGTCGCTCCCGGTGATGACCAGGCCCGCCGGACAACGGTTCGGGCAACGGCCGGGCGGTGCCCGTGACCGGGGGCCGGCGCCACGACCCGGCCTCCCCGCCCCGTCCCGCCGCCTCGGGCCCCGCTCCGCCGCCCCGGTTCGACCGGGGCCGGCCGGCGGCGTCAGGAACCGTCGGCCGCGAGCGGGCCGACCGGATCCGCGCCGGCCGCCCCCGCCTCCGCCCGCGCCAAGGCCCCTCGTCCGGCACCGCCCCCACCACCCCCGGCCGGCCGGTCGTCGCGGATCCTGTCCTGCGGACGCCTGGCCACCAGGAGCACCAGCCCGGCCAGGACGATCACCGCCGTGCCGATGAGCCCGGCCCACACCTGGTACCAGGGCGCGCCCGGCGGGGCGAGGACGGCGCGCGGCCAGCAGACGTTGACCACCTCGAAGCCGGTCCACAGCACGGCCAGCGCGTTCAGGGCCGTGCCCCTCCGGCCCTGGCGGACGTGGCCCGAAGGCACCCACGTCCCGCGGAGGCGGGCGACCAGCGCCGCCAGCGTGGTCAGGAAGAACGGCAGGAAGGTCGCCGCCGTACCGAAGGCGATCAGGCTGCCGATCGCCGTGGCGTCGAGGCCGAGCAGCAGCGCCGTACCGCTGACCAGCGTCGAGGCGACGAGGCCGCCGATCGGGGCGCGGCGCCCGTTCACCTTCCGGACCTGGTCGGAGAAGGGAAAGACCCCGTCCCTGGCCAGCGAGTACAGTCCGCGCGCCGCGCCGCCCTGGGACGCCATGGCGCAGGCGAGGAAGCCGACCAGGACGACGGCCACGAAGGGCTTGTCCGACCATGAGCCGAAGGAGTGCACCACCGCGGTGGTCACCGGGTCGATGTCCTCCCCGAGGACGACCTTCTCGGGGGCGGGGTGGGCCAGGGCGACCGCCATCGCGTTGAGGATCACGACCGCGCCGACGCTCAGCAGCGCCCACCACATGGCCCGCGGCACCTGCCGGCCCGCGTCCTTGGTCTCCTCGGCGGCGGACACGCACGCGTCGAACCCGATGAACGCCCATCCGGCCACGGCCACGGCGGTGAGGAAGGCCAGGGCGGTGGAGCCGCCGGACAGGGCCTCGGCGCCCATGGTGCCGGTGAACAGCACGACCCCGTGCTCACGGAAGAACAGCAGCAGCGAGAAGCCGACCAGGACGGAGGCCACGGCCTCCGCGGCGATGCCCAGGGACACGAACAGGCTCAGGACCCGGATCCCGTAGGCGTTGACCAGCATGCAGCCGAGCAGGATGGAGGCGGCCACCGCCACCATCGCCCCCGGTGAGGGCGCGATCCCGAGGAGGGCGAAGACCCAGGGGGCCGCCAGATAGGCCACGGTCGTGTTGCCGAACATCACCGCGAACTGCCACACCCAGCCCCCCATCCAGCCGAAGGCCGGCCCGAGCAGGCGGCGGCCCCACTGGTACGGGCCGCCCGCGAGCGGCCACTGGGACGCCAGCTCGGCGTAGACGTTCACGACCAGGCACTGGCCGGCCAGCACCACGGGCAGCGCCCAGATCCAGGCGGGGCCCGCGACGGCCGTCCCGACCGCGGCCACCGCGTAGAGGGCCACCACGGGCGAGACCACGGCGAAGCCCATGGAGACGTTCCCCAGGACGCCGAGGCTGCGGCGCAGCTCCTGCCGGTAACCGAGGGCCCCCAGGCGGGCGGCGTCGGCATCGCTCACGGCCGGCCCGGACGGATCGATCGGCGCGGACGGCCCGGACCGATCGATCGGCGCGGACGGCTTCACGGGCTCGGCCCGTTCGGGCGGGGTCGGGGTGGTGCTCATGGGTGTCACCTCGGCGCTAAATCTAACGTTGTTAGGTATCGGGGTGCGGGGACCGTAACGCGCCACTGGCCGGATGGGAACCCCTCCCGCCCGGTAACCTGGCGGCGGAGAACGAGGGGGAGCACCGCGATGGGCCGACCGAGCCAGCCGTTGCTGAGCCGCGAGAGCATCGCGCGTGCCGCGCTGGAACTGCTCGAGGAGCTGGGCCCGCAGGCCCTGACGATGCGGGCCCTCGCCCAGCGCCTCGGAGTGCGCGGCGCGTCGCTGTACCACCACGTGGCCTCGAAGGACGACCTCCTGGACGCCGCCCTGGAGCGCATCAACGAGGAGATCGACCTCGGCCCGCTGGACGACCCGCGGTGGCGCGAGGGCATCGCCACGTACGCCCGCGGCTACCGCCGGGTGTACCTCCGCCACCCGCACATGATCGCCCTGGTCGCCCGGCGCCGGGTGGAGGCGGACAGGGCGCTGCGCGGCTACGACTCGTTGATCGCCGCCCTGGTCCGGATCGGCTGCGCCCCCGCCAGGGCGGCCGAGGTCGCCGCGGCCCTCGACTACCTGGTCCTCGGCTCCGCCCTGGAGACCTTCACCGCCGGCTTCACCCGGCCCCCGGACGGCTACCGCCCGGACTACCCGTCCCTCGCCGACGCGCTCGACGGCGCCGACGCCGTCCCCCCGGGCCTGGCCGGTCTCGACGACCGGGGTTTCGAGGCGGGCCTCTCCCTCCTCCTCGACGGCCTCGCCGCCGCCCTCACCCCCGGCCGGTGACACATCCAGCCGTCCGGCCCGGTGGGACCCCTTACCCTGGTCGGGTGAGCGGTAACGACGTGGCTGGCGGAGTAGTGGACGGTTTGAAGACGTACGAGGTACGCACCTACGGGTGCCAGATGAACGTTCACGACTCCGAGCGCCTCTCCGGCCTGTTGGAGGACGCCGGTTACGTGCGCGCCCCCGAGGGCGCGGACGGCGACGCCGACGTCGTGGTCTTCAACACCTGCGCGGTCCGCGAGAACGCCGACAACAAGCTGTACGGCAACCTCGGCCGGCTCGCCCCGATGAAGACCAGGCGGCCCGGCATGCAGATCGCCGTCGGCGGCTGCCTGGCCCAGAAGGACCGCGACACCATCGTCAAGAAGGCGCCGTGGGTGGACGTCGTCTTCGGCACGCACAACATCGGCAAGCTGCCGGTGCTCCTGGAGCGCGCCCGCGTCCAGGAGGAGGCGCAGATCGAGATCGCCGAGTCGCTGGAGGCGTTCCCCTCCACGCTGCCGACCCGGCGCGAGTCCGCGTACGCCGCGTGGGTCTCCATCTCCGTCGGCTGCAACAACACCTGCACCTTCTGCATCGTCCCGGCGCTGCGCGGCAAGGAGAAGGACCGCCGTCCCGGCGACATCCTCGCCGAGATCGAGGCGCTGGTCTCCGAAGGCGTCTCCGAGATCACCCTGCTCGGCCAGAACGTCAACGCGTACGGCTCCGACATCGGCGACCGCGAGGCCTTCAGCAAACTGCTGCGCGCCTGCGGGAGGATCGAGGGCCTGGAGCGCGTCCGCTTCACGTCCCCGCACCCGCGCGACTTCACCGACGACGTGATCGCCGCGATGGCCGAGACGCCCAACGTGATGCCGCAGCTCCACATGCCGCTGCAGTCCGGCTCGGACACCGTCCTCAAGGCGATGCGCCGCTCGTACCGCCAGGACCGCTTCCTCGGGATCATCGGCAAGGTACGGGAGGCCATCCCGCACGCCGCCATCTCCACCGACATCATCGTGGGCTTCCCCGGCGAGACGGAGGAGGACTTCGAGCAGACCATGCACGTGGTGCGCGAGGCGCGCTTCGCGCAGGCCTTCACCTTCCAGTACTCCAAGCGCCCCGGCACCCCGGCGGCGACCATGGACGGGCAGATCCCCAAGGAGGTCGTGCAGGACCGCTACATGCGCCTGGTCGCCCTCCAGGAGGAGATCTCCTGGGAGGAGAACAAGAAGCAGGTCGGCCGCACCCTGGAGGTCATGGTCGCGGAGGGCGAGGGCCGCAAGGACGGCGCCACCCACCGCCTGTCCGGCCGCGCGCCCGACAACCGCCTGGTCCACTTCACCAAGCCGGAGCAGGACGTGCGTCCGGGTGACGTGGTGACCGTCGAGATCACCTACGCGGCCCCGCACCACCTCCTCGCCGAGGGCCCGACCACCGGTGTCCGCCGCACCCGCGCGGGCGACGCCTGGGAGAAGCGCAACGCCGCCGAGGCCGCCAAGCCCGCCGGCGTCATGCTGGGCCTGCCGCAGATCGGCGCCCCGGCCCCGCTCCCGCCCGTCACGGGCGGTTGCGCGGTCGGCTGACCTGCCGCGGGGGCTTCCCCGGAACCGGCCCGTCTCACCGGCTACGCTGCGGATCATGCTTTCCGCCGCCGCCGTCTGCCCCTGCCCGCCGCTCCTCGTCCCCGACGTCGCCGCCGGGGCAGCGCCCGAGCTCGACGACGTGCGCACGGCGTGCTCGGACGCGCTCGCGGTCCTCGCCGCCTCGCGGCCGGACCTGCTGGTCGTCGTCGGGCCGGGAGCGCAGGAGGCGCCGGAGCGGTACCCGGCGGGGACCGCGGGGGACTTCCGGGGCTTCGGAGTCGAGCTGGACGTACGGCTGGGCGCGGGGCCCGGCGGTGCCCGGCCCCTGCCCGCCCCCCTCGCCGTGGGCGCCTGGCTGCTGGAGCGCGTCCGCTGGGCCGGCGCCCCGGTCGAGGGCCTCGCCGTGGGCGAGCGGCTCGCGCCCGCGCGGTGCGCCGAGGCCGGCCGCGAGCTGGCCGCACGGGCCGGGCGCGTCGCCCTGCTGGTGCTGGGTGACGGCAGCGCGTGCCGCAGCCTCAAGGCGCCGGGCTACCTCGACGACCGGGCCGCCACCTTCGACGAGGGTGTCGCCCGGGCGCTGGGTACGGCGGACACCGGCGCCCTCGCGGCGCTGGACGAGCGCCTCGCGCACGAGCTGAAGGCGGCCGGGCGGGCCCCCTGGCAGGTGCTGGCCGCCGCAGCCGAGGGCGCGGGCCTGGAAGGCCGCCTGCTGTACGAGGACGCCCCCTACGGCGTCGGCTACTCCGTCGCGACCTGGTCCTGACCTCCGCGCCACGCCCGGCTCCGGCCGGACCGGTCCGGGGACGAGTTCCCGCCCCTGGACCCGGACTTGGCCCCCACGGGGCCTCGGAGAGGTCCCTGGCGGTCAGGTCGGTCCGGCCCCGGACGGGGGGGGGGAGGGGGGGGGGGGGGGGGGGGGAGAGAGGGGGGGGGGGGGGGTGGTGATGTTGGGTTTTGTTGTGGTTGGAGGGGGTGGGGGGGGGTTGGGC
>NZ_JBWKJV010000064.1:7008-14615 GCF_056432045.1 Streptomyces sp. NPDC045701
ACCACCTCCCCCCCCCCCCCCACCCCCCCCCCCCCCCCCCCCCCCCCCCCCCCCCCCCCCCCCCCCCCCCCCCCCCCCCCCCCCCCCCCCCCCCCCCCGTACCGTGCCGTGGCCGGTTGGTGCGGGGTCAGGAGGCCGGGGGCGCCGGGGGCGCCGGCGGCATGCCGCCTTCGTCCTTGCGGGCGATCCGGCCCACCGCGTTCCTCGCCTTGCCCGTACCCGATGCGATCTTGTCGCTGTACTTGCCCTTGGTCTTCTGGTCGACCACCCTGGCGGCCTTCTCCAGGCCGTGGTCGATCTTGCCCTCGTGCTGCTGCGCGAGGTCGGAGACCTTCTCCTTGGCAGGACCGAGTCTGGCCTTCAGCGAATCCAGGAAGCCCATGGGGCACCTTCCCTCGGTGTAACCGTCGTAAGGATCCTACTTACGGGCGCTCTCACCGGCCTCGTTGTCCGCCGCCTCCTCGGCCGACTGCTGCTTGGGGATGTCGACACCCTCGGCGGCCGCGGCCTCCGGTTCCGTCTCCGTGGCGTCCGACGCCTCGGCGGCCTCCTCCGCGCCCTCCGCCGACTCGTCGGCCGACGTCATGGCAGCCTCCTCCTGGGGCGAGGCATCGGCAGTCTCCTTACGCCGACGAAACCGTGCAAAAACGCCCATATCTACTCCATAGCGTACTCGTGTGGGCGAAATCCCGCGCCGTCCGGAGCGTCCCATTGCGTCGCCCGGTGGAGCCGGTCCGTAAACCGGCGGTCGGAACCTCGCAACAGGCAACGAGGCCGATGTCGTGCCGTCACGTAACTCGTTCGGGGACCGGCTGGAAGGTTTGCGAGACTGGGACGGTGAGAAGCGCAGCTCCCGCCCCGCGGGTCATCGCCGTCGTCGGCCCCACGGCGGCCGGAAAGTCCGATCTGGGCGTCCACCTCGCCCAGCAGCTGGACGGCGAAGTCGTCAACGCCGACTCCATGCAGCTCTACCGGGGGATGGACATCGGCACCGCCAAACTGACGCCCGAGGAGCGCGGCGGCGTCCCGCACCACCTCCTGGACATCTGGGACGTCACCGAGGCCGCCAGCGTCGCCGAGTACCAGAAGCTGGCCCGCGCGGAGATCGACCGACTGCTCGCCGCCGGCCGCACCCCCGTCCTTGTCGGCGGTTCCGGGCTGTACGTGCGCGGCGCCATCGACGCCCTGGAGTTCCCCGGCACCGACCCGGCCGTCCGCGCGCGCCTCGAGGCCGAGCTCGACGAGCGGGGCTCCGGCGTCCTGCACGAACGCCTCGCCGCCGCCGACCCCGAGGCCGCGCGCGCCATCCTGCCCAGCAACGGGCGCCGGATCGTGCGGGCCCTGGAGGTCATCGAGATCACCGGCCGGCCGTTCACCGCCAACCTCCCCGGCCACGACTCGGTCTACGACACCGTCCAGATCGGCGTCGACGTCGCCCGTCCGGAACTCGACGAGCGGATCACCACGCGCGTGGACCGCATGTGGGAGGCCGGGCTCGTCGACGAGGTCCGGGCCCTCGAGGCGCGCGGACTGCGGGAGGGCCGCACCGCCGCGCGGGCACTGGGCTACCAGCAGGTGCTCGCCGCGCTCGCGGGCGAGTGCACCGAGGAGGAGGCGCGCGCCGAGACCGTACGCGCCACCAAGCGCTTCGCGCGCCGCCAGGACTCGTGGTTCCGGCGCGACCCGCGCGTCCACTGGCTGAGCGGCGCCGCCGCCGACCGCGCGGAACTTCCCCCCAAGGCACTGGCGTTGGTCGAACGAGCGGTTACAGCCTGATCACGTGATGGCATCGGGACGCCCTGCCCGTCATTCCGGCGGCCGGGGGCGTGCCATCATCGAGCATCGATCGACCAGTGGAATCCGAGTGGGGAGGGCGCGTGGCGATGGAGGCCGGCCCTCGCGACAGAGAACAGCAGGAAGCACCGGACGAGCCACAGGTGGTTAGTGACGCACCGGGCCTGAGCCCGGACGGTCCCGACCTCAATGAGGACGGGACCCCCGAGATCGCCCCCGACGAGGTCGAGGTCGAACTGCGCCCGCAGCGCAAACTGCGCATCTGGCAGCTCGCCCCCATCGTCGGGCTCGCCGTGATCGGCTCGCTGATGTTCGGCTTCCCCCTGGCCTTCGGCTCGGGCGACGGCGGCGCGGTCCTCGCCATGCTCGGCCTGCTGCTGTGCGGCTGCGCCGCGGGGTGGGGCATGATGGCCGCCCGCCGCGTCGGCTACACCTGGCCCGGCCTGCCCGCGCGCGGCTCCGGCGAGCGCCCCGACTGGCGCGTGATCGCGCTGTACGTCGTCGGCGTCGCCGTCCCGGTCGTCCTGGCGGTCTGGCGCGTCGCCCGTCTCCGCTGACGCCCGGCGGCCGGCGATCGGCGGACCGGCCGGCGGACCGACCGGCCGGGTGTCCGACCCCACCCGTACGATTGATCCCGTGACCACCGAACCCGTGACCAGCGCGCCCGTCACCTTCCTCAAGGGCCACGGCACCGAGAACGACTTCGTGATCCTGCCCGACCCGGACAACGCCGTGGACCTGCCCGCCGACGTCGTGGCCCGCCTCTGCGACCGCCGGGCCGGCATCGGCGGCGACGGAGTGCTGCACGTCGTCCGGTCCGCCGCCCACCCCGAGGCGCGGGACATGGCCGGCGAGGCCGAATGGTTCATGGACTACCGCAACGCCGACGGCTCCGTCGCCGAGATGTGCGGCAACGGCGTCCGGGTCTTCGCCCGCTACCTCCAGCACGCGGGCCACATCACCGCAGGTGACGTCGCGGTCGCCACCCGCGGCGGCGTCAAGCGGGTCCATCTCGCCAAGAACGGCGACGTCACCGTCTCCATGGGCCGCGCCCGGCTCCCCGAGGACGGCGTCACGGTCACCGTCGGCGACCGCAGCTGGCCCGCGCGCAACGTGAACATGGGCAACCCGCACGCGGTGGCCTTCGTCGAGGACCTCGACCACGCCGGCGACCTGTTCACCGAGCCGCCCTACTCGCCCGCCGCGGTCTACCCCGACGGGGTCAACATCGAGTTCGTCGCCGACCGGGGCCCCCGGCACGTGGCCATGCGCGTCCACGAGCGCGGCGCCGCCGAGACCCGCTCGTGCGGCACGGGCGCGTGCGCCGTGGCCGTCGCCGCGGCCCGCCGCGACGGCGCCGATCCGGCCCGGACGGGCACCCCGGCCACGTACACCGTCGACGTCCTCGGCGGGACGCTCCTGATCACCGAGCGCCCGGACGGCGAGATCGAGATGACCGGCCCCGCCGTCATCGTCGCCGAGGGCCGCGTCGACCCGGCCTGGCTGACCTCCGCGCGCGACTGAACCACCGACGGACGACTTCCGCACACCATCGCTCGAATGGGTGATCCGGTTCACGCTGAGCGAGAGCGGGTCAGCGCTACGTGGTGGGCTCGGTAGCATCAAGCACCGGCCCGGCGGGCACGCCTGCCCGCCCCACCGCCGGTCGACGCCGTCGGAGGTGCCCATGAGCGCAGAGGCCACCAACCTGAGTGCAGAGGCCACGAACCCCGCGCCCAGCCGTCGGCGCGGCCGCCCGAGGATCGACCTCCGGAGGCTCGGCCGCGCCGCACTGCTCGGTCCCGGCACCCGGGACCGGCTGCCCGACGCCATCGGCCACGTCGCCGAGGCCCACCGCGCCCACCACCCGGACGCCGACCTGGCCGTGCTGCACCGCGCGTACGTGCTCGCCGAGTCCTCGCACCGGGGCCAGTTCCGCAAGAGCGGCGAGCCGTACATCACCCACCCGCTCGCCGTCACCCTGATCCTCGCCGAACTGGGCGCCGAGACCACCACCTTGACCGCGTCCCTCCTCCACGACACCGTCGAGGACACCGACGTGACCCTGGATCAGGTGCGGGAGGAGTTCGGCGAGGAGGTCTGCTACCTCGTCGACGGCGTGACCAAACTGGAGAAGGTCGACTACGGGGCCGCCGCCGAGCCGGAGACCTTCCGCAAGATGCTCGTCGCCACCGGCAACGACGTCCGCGTCATGTCCATCAAGCTGGCCGACCGGCTGCACAACATGCGCACCCTCGGCGTGATGCGCCCCGAAAAACAGGTGCGCATCGCCAAGGTGACCCGCGACGTCCTCATCCCGCTCGCCGAACGGCTCGGCGTCCAGGCCCTCAAGACGGAACTGGAGGACCTGGTCTTCGCCATCCTCCACCCCGCCGAGTACGAGAACACCCGCGCCCTCATCGCCGGGAACGCCACCGCCGGGGACGCGCTGGCCGCCATCGCCGACGACGTCCGCGCCGTGCTCAGGGACGCCCGGATCCCGGCCGAAGTGCTCGTGCGGCCCCGCCACTTCGTCTCGGTGCACCGCGTACGGCTCAAGCGCGGCGAACTGCGCGGCACCGACTTCGGGCGGCTGCTCGTCCTGGTCTCCGACGACGCCGACTGCTACGGGGTGCTCGGCGAGCTGCACACCTGTTTCACCCCCGTCATCTCCGAGTTCAAGGACTTCATCGCGGCGCCCAAGTTCAACCTCTACCAGTCGCTCCACACCGCCGTCGCCGCACCGGACGGAGCGGTCGCCGAAGTCCTCATCCGCACGCACCAGATGCACAAGGTCGCCGAAGCGGGCGTGGTCGCCCTGGGCAATCCGTACGCCGCGCCCGCCGAGGGCGCCGACCCCGTCGGCGAGGACGGCGAGCGCAGCGACCCCACCCGGCCCGGCTGGCTCTCCCGGCTGCTCGCCTGGCAGCGGTCCACCCCCGACCCGGACACCTTCTGGACCTCGCTCCGCGCCGACCTGGCCCAGGACGGCGAGATCACGGTCTTCCGCCCCGACGGCGGCACCCTCGCGCTGCCGGCCGGGGCGACCTGCGTGGACGCCGCGTACGCCCAGTACGGGGAGGCGGCACACACCTGCGTCGGCGCCCGCGTCAACGGCCGCCTCGCGGCGCTGGGCACGGTCCTGCACGACGGGGACACGGTGCAGCCGCTGCTCGCCCGCGGGGACGCGGCGCCGGAGGAGCTCCGGACGGTCGCCGGGGCGGACGCCCGCCGGGGGGACCTCGTCCACCACGACCCCGCCTCCGGCCCCTCGCCCGACTGGCTGAGGCACGCCCGCACCCCGGCCGCCCGCATCGCCATCACCGGCTGGCTCGCCGCGCACCCCGAGGGCGTGAAGGTCCCGGCCGCCGCGCCCCGCCCGCCGGCCGCCGCCGTGTGCGCCGACCCCCCGCCCGCCCGGGACGCCGCCGCCAACGCCGTGGTGGCGGACCTCCCGGACGCCCAGGTGCGGTTGGCCCGCTGCTGCACGCCCGTGCCGCCCGACGCGGTCACCGGCTTCCCGGTGCGCGGCGGGAACGTCACCGTCCACCGCGTGGGATGCCCCGCCGTACGGCGTATGGAGGCGGCCGGACGCGTACCGGTCGGCGTGTGCTGGGGCGAGGCGGCCGAGTGCCGGGTCACCCTCGTCGCCGAGTCGTTCGGGCGGCCACGGCTGCTCGCCGACCTCACCGAGGCCATCGCCACGGCGGGCGCCGCGATCGTCTCGGCCACCGTGGAACCGCCCAGCGAGCAGCGCGTCCGGCACACGTACACCCTCCAGCTCGCCGACGCCGCCGAGTTGCCCGCCCTGATGCGCGCCATGCGCGACGTTCCCGGTGTGTACGACGTGAGCCGCGCCCAGCACCCGGCGGCCGCCACCGGCTGACCGCCGCCCCCGGCGCCGCGGACCCGCGGCGACCCGCCCGCCGCGCCGCCTCGTCCCCCCGCACACCCGCCCGCCGCACCCCGTCCAGGCCCGCCGCCCCTCGTCGCCCTCCCGCTCCCGCCAGGCCCGCACCCGTCCCCGCCCCGCCTCCTGACGGCTCCGGCGCCGAGCCCGTTCGGGTGCGCGGGGCGCGCGCCGTCGCGGTCCGGGCCCGGCGCGCTGGTAGCGGTTGCTCCATGTCCCTCTCATCGCGTGCACCTCGCACAGCCCGCACGTCACGGCGCCTCCGGGTGGCCCTGGTCGCGGCGGTGTCGGCCGGCCTGATCGGCGCCGCGCTCCCCTCGCCGGAGCCGCTGGGCATCGGCGACCCGCTCTTCCCGCAGCTCGGCAACCCCGGGTACGACGTCCTCGCGTACGACATCGCCCTCACCTACCGGGGAGACAACAGCAAGCCGCTGGACGCCCTC
This sequence comes from Streptomyces sp. NPDC045701, assembly GCF_056432045.1. Taxonomy (NCBI): domain Bacteria; kingdom Bacillati; phylum Actinomycetota; class Actinomycetes; order Kitasatosporales; family Streptomycetaceae; genus Streptomyces; species Streptomyces sp. NPDC045701. Next base: position 13,156 of record NZ_JBWKJV010000064.1, read on the forward strand.
ACCAGGATCGACGCGCGGGCGACCGACCGGCTGGACCGCGTCAACCTGGACTTCACCCACGGCACCGTCCGCGCGGTCGAGGTGGACGGCCGGCCCGCCGAGTTCGCGCTCAGCGGCGAGGACCTGGTCATCGAGCCGTCCCGGGCGGTCGGGGCGGGCGACCGGTTCCGCATCGCCGTCACACACACCAGCGACCCGGCCGGCCCCCGGAACACCGGCGGCTGGGTCCGCACCGGGGACGGCCTGGCCATGGCCAACCAGGCCGACGCCGCCCACCGCGTCTTCCCCGGCAACGACCACCCCGCCGACAAGGCGTACTTCACCTTCCGGGTCACCGCGCCCGAGGACCTGACGGTGGTCGCCAACGGCCGGCTCGTCGCCCGCGCCCTCAGCGGCGACGTCCGCACCTGGATGTACCGCGGCTCCCGCCCCATGGCCACCGAACTGGCCCAGGTGTCGATCGGCCGCTCCACCGTCGTCCGCCGCACGGGCCCGCACGGCCTGCCCGTACGCGACGTCGTGCCGTCCGCCGACGCCGACCGGCTGGAACCCTGGCTGAAGAGGACCCCCGACCACCTGGAGTGGATGGAGAGCAAGGTCGGGCGCTACCCCTTCGAGACGTACGGGGTGCTCGTCGCCGACGCCGACACCGGCTTCGAGCTGGAGACCCAGACGCTCTCCCTCTTCGAGCGCTCGCTGTTCACCCGGGGCGGCCTGCCCAGGTGGTTCGTGGAATCGATCATGGTGCACGAGCTGGCCCACCACTGGTTCGGCAACAGCGTCTCGCCGCGCCGGTGGGCCGACCTGTGGCTCAACGAAGGACACGCCACCTGGTACGAGGCGCTGTACGCCGAGGAGACGGCGAAGCAGCCGCTGGAGCGGCGCATGCGCCAGGCGTACCTGGACTCCGACCGCTGGCGTGCGGCGGGCGGGCCGCCGGCCGCGCCCCGGCCCCCGGCGGCGGGTCAGAAGATCAGCCTGTTCCGCCCGATCGTCTACGACGGCAGCGCCCTGGTGCTCTACGCACTGCGGCAGGAGATCGGGAAGGCCGCCTTCGAGCGGCTGGAGCGGCGCTGGGTGGACCGGTACGCGCACGGGACGGCGAGCACCGAGGACTTCGTCCGGCTCGCCTCCGAGGAGGCGGGGCGCGACCTCACCGCCTTCATGAAGGGGTGGCTGTACGGCGAGCACACGCCGAGGATGCCGGGTCGTCCCGAGTGGCGCAGCAAGGCGCCGGCCAAGGGCTCCACGAAGGCGCCGGCGCCCTCCGCCAAGCGCTGATCCCGGTGGAAACCCGCGTGACGGGCCCGGCCCCGCCGTGCGACCATCAAGGGGTCGGCGGCGCGGCCGGGCCCCCTGGAATGCCGGGCCCCACTCCGGGAATGATCCGGGGGAGTCACGCGTTGTGACTGACGAGCCGCTCGAACCGGCGTGAGCCGGTCGAGTCATCCACGACGTAA
>NZ_JBWKJV010000065.1:0-14601 GCF_056432045.1 Streptomyces sp. NPDC045701
CGGTGGCCGACAGATCAAAACCAAGGCACCAGGGCCAGTCGTAACGCGGGTCAGGCCACCACCCGAAGCGGCACCCCAACATCCTCACAGTCGTAACGGGTCGCGACCGCACGGGAGTTCTTGAGCCGGTTGATGGTCCGTTCGACTTCGTTGCGTGACGCTACCGGTCGCGGTCGAAACTGGTGGGCCTGCCGCCCAAGCCTGCTTTGCGCCGGCGGTTGGCCCGCTGGTCCCTGGGCTCGGGGATGGTGTGCCGGATCTGGCGTCTTCGCAGGTAGCTGCGGTCGCGGCGTGAACTGTATGCCTTGTCGCCGCTGATTGGTCCGGCCGGGACCGGGGCCGTCCGCCCAACGGTCGGGGAACCCGGATCCGGTCCAGGACCTCGATCATCCGCGGGGCGCCACCCCACTGACCTGGTGTGATCAGGAGGGCCATGGGGCGGCAGCCGCCATCGCCGGCGAGGTGAATCTTGCGGGTCAGGCCGCCCCGGGACCGTCCGAGTCCCTCGTCGGGACGGTGGTGCCGGGGCGTCGTCCACGTCACATGATCCGCCGGACAGGCCCCAGGGGGGCGGGGGTAGCGGCGTGCGGTGCGACGACCAACGCGGCGAGCGCGCGTGCGGGCGTCGCGGGCCGGGCGAGCCTCAGGGACACGGCCTCGGGCCGGCCTGGGCACCTTCCGGGGCGCTGCGCGGGACGCTGACGGTGACGCGCAGGCCGTGCGGCTCGTGGTGGGAGTACGTGATCGAGCCCCCTCCCGCCGCGAGCAGGGCGCGCGAGATGGACAGGCCGAGGCCCGAGCCCTTGACGTTCTGGTGGCGGTTGCTGCGCCAGAAGCGGTCGCCCACGCGCGCCAGTTCGTCGTCGGTGAGCCCGGGGCCGCGGTCGGTGACCACGATGGTGGAGGTGTCGCCGTCGGCCGCGACGCTCACCGTGACCTCCTCCCCGGCGGGTGTGAACTTCAGCGCGTTGTCGATCACCGCGTCGAGGGCGCTGGACAGCGCGACGGGGTCGGCCCAGGCCGTCACGGCCGAGCCGCGGTCGGTCAGGCGGACGCCCTTCTCGTCGGCCAGCGGCCGCCAGGCGGCCACGCGCTCGCCGGCCAGCTCCCCGATGTCGGTGAGCCGCAGATCGGCGGGCGCGTGCTCGGCGAGGGCGAGGCCCAGCAGGTCGTCGAGGACCTGGGCGAGGCGCTTGCCCTCGGTGCGTACGGAGGCGATCTCGTCGTTGCCGGGCGGCAGTTCCAGCGCGAGCAGCTCGATGCGCAGCAGCAGCGCGGCGAGCGGGTTGCGCAACTGGTGCGAGGCGTCGGCGACGAAGGCCCGCTGCTGCTCCAGCACCTCCTCGACGTTGTCGGCCATCTCGTTGAACGAGTGGGCCAGGCGCCGCAGTTCCGGCGGCCCGCCGGCCGCCGCGACCCGGGAGTTCATACGGCCGGTCGCGATGTCGTGGGTGGCGGCGTCCAGGACCTTGACGGGCTTGAGCACCCACCCGGTGAGCCGGAAGGCCGCCCCGACCGCCAGCAGCATCGCCGCGACCTCACCGGCCGCGATCAGCAGCCAGCCGTGCAGGATGCGGGAGCGCAGCTGGCCCGTGGGCGAGTCGGTGAGCACCACCGCGACGACGTCCCCGTCCCGTACCACCGGTGAGGCGACCGCGAGGCGGGCGTTCCGCTGCCAGGGCCAGACCTGCGGCGGGTCGTGGCTGCGGCGGCCCAGCAGGGCCTCGCGGAAGGCCCGGCGGGGCTCTCCCCGCTCCGGTACGTCCCAGTCCTTGGGGGCGCGGGCCATCGCGGTGGTGTCGCGGTAGAAGACGCCGACCTCGATCCCGTACACCTCGTGGTAGCGGACGAGTTCGCCGTGCAGGGTCGACTGCCGCTCGTCGATACCGGGTCCCCGCTCGGTGACGAACTGGGCCAGCGCCGCGAACCGGGCGGTGTCGTCGATCCGGTCGACGACGACGGTCTGCTGCCGGGCGGCGGCGAGGCTGGCCGCGAGCGGGAAGCCGAGCGCGAGCAGCACGCCCGCCATGAGGACGAGGAGCAGGGGGAGCAGTCGGGTGCGCACAGGGGCTTCAGGGGCTTCAGGGTTACGCGGCCGGCGCGACCAGGCGGTAGCCGACGCCGCGGACGGTTTCGATGAGGGCGGGCATCCGCAGCTTGGCCCGCAGGGACGCGACGTGCACCTCCAGGGTGCGGCCGGTGCCCTCCCAGCTGGTGCGCCAGACCTCGCTGATGATCTGCTCCCTGCGGAAGACGACGCCGGGCCGCTGGGCCAGCAGGGCGAGCAGGTCGAACTCCTTGCGGGTGAGCTGGACCTCCGTGCCCGCCACGCCGACCCGCCGGGTGGACAGCTCGATGGTGACCGGGCCGAGGCGCAGCGGCGCCGCCTCGTCCGTGCCGCCCTGGCCTCCCGCACCGCCGTTCTCGTCGGTGTCCGCGGCGGCGGAGCGCCGGCTGACGGCGTGGATGCGGGCCAGCAGCTCGCCGGGGTCGTACGGCTTGACGACGTAGTCGTCGGCGCCGAGGTTGAGTCCGTGGATCCGGGAGCGGACGTCGGCTCGCGCGGTCACCATGATCACCGGAGTGGTGGTGAGCTTCCGGATCTTGCCGCACACCTGGTAGCCGTCCTGGTCCGGCAGTCCGAGGTCCAGCAGGACGACGCCGAAGGGCGCCCGGCCGGCGTTGGCGGCGGGCAGGACGGCCTGGAGCGCCTCCTCGCCGTTGCGGGCGTGGGTGACCTCGAAGCCGTGCTTCTTGAGGATGGCGGACAGGGCCGCGGCGACGTGGTCGTCGTCCTCGACGAGCAGCAGTCTCATGGCCCCCTCCGTAAGGTGCGATCGCTTCGGTGACCATACGGCCACCTCGGCATGAACGCTGATGCGCGGCCCACCAGTCAAGAGGGTTCCGGCCACCGGGCCGGTTCCGTTATGCACCCGTTCCCCACTCCACCGCTCCGGCGCCGCCCCGTTCACGCATAGTGTCCGGTTGAAGCCGGATCGTTATGCTCAATTTCCGCTCAGATGTAATGACGCTGGTCGCACCGCGTGCTTAGTGTCCTCCCAACCGAGGAGGATGGAGCAAGAAGCCGATGAGCGGAGTGTCAGTGACCAAGGGCGCGGAGGACGCCGTACCGACGGCGGGCGACCTGGTCGTGCTGAGCAACGTCAACAAGCACTTCGGCGCGCTGCATGTGCTCCAGGACATCGATCTGACCATCGCCCGTGGCGAGGTCGTGGTCGTCATCGGGCCGTCCGGGTCCGGCAAGTCCACGCTGTGCCGCACGATCAACCGCCTGGAGACGATCGACTCGGGAAGCATCACCATCGACGGCAAGCCGCTGCCCCAGGAGGGCAAGGAGCTCGCCCGGCTGCGCGCCGACGTCGGCATGGTCTTCCAGTCGTTCAACCTCTTCGCGCACAAGACCGTGCTGGAGAACGTCATGCTGGGCCAGGTCAAGGTCCGCAAGGCGGAGAAGAAGGCCGCGGAGCAGAAGGCCAGGACGCTGCTCGACCGGGTGGGCGTCGGCTCCCAGGCCGACAAGTACCCGGCCCAGCTGTCCGGTGGCCAGCAGCAGCGCGTCGCGATCGCCCGCGCGCTGGCGATGGACCCGAAGGTGATGCTGTTCGACGAGCCCACCTCGGCGCTCGACCCCGAGATGATCAACGAGGTCCTCGAGGTCATGCAGCAGCTGGCGCGGGACGGGATGACGATGATCGTCGTCACCCACGAGATGGGCTTCGCGCGGTCCGCCGCCAACCGGGTCGTCTTCATGGCCGACGGCCGGATCGTCGAAGAGGCGACGCCGGACCAGTTCTTCAGCAGTCCGCGCAGCGACCGGGCCAAGGACTTCCTGTCGAAGATCCTTCACCACTGAGGGATCCCGCTGGTCTCCAGCGGCCACGACGATCAACGAACCACGACATAAGGGATGTTCACCATGAAGCTCCGCAAGACGGCCGCGCTGGCCGTTGCTGTGCTCGCGCTGACCGCGACCGCCTGTGGTGGCAAGGAGGGCTCGGCGGGCGACAAGCCGGCCGGCGTCCAGCCCGGCGCCAAGGACGCGCCCGCGCTGCCGAAGTACGTCGTCGCGACGAACGTCGACCTGAAGGGCTCGGCGACGTTCAAGGCGGCCAAGGAGCGCGGCAAGCTCATCGTGGGCTCCAAGGCGGACCAGCCGTACCTCGGCTTCGAGGACCAGGCCACCAAGAAGCGCTCCGGCTTCGACGTCGAGATCGCCAAGATGATCGCCGCCGAGCTGGGCTTCACCGAGTCCCAGATCGAGTGGAAGACGGTCGACTCCAGCACCCGTGAGACGGCCATCTCCAAGGGCCAGGTCGACTACTACGTCGGCACCTACACGATCAACGACAAGCGCAAGGCGCAGGTCGGCTTCGCGGGTCCGTACTACAAGGCCGGCGCCGACCTCCTGGTCCGCAAGGACGACACCTCGATCACCGGCCCGGAGGCCCTCAAGGGCAAGAAGGTCTGCTCCATCACCGGCTCCACGCCGCTGCAGGAGATCAAGCAGCCGAAGTACGGCGCCGAGACCACCGAGCTCGGCAAGTACTCGGACTGCGTCCAGCAGCTGCTGACCAAGCAGGTCGACGCGGTGACGACGGACGACGCGATCCTCAAGGGTTACGCCGCCCAGAACCCCGGCAAGCTGAAGGTCGTCGGCAAGCCGTTCACGCAGGAGCCGTACGGCATCGGCATGAACAAGGAGGACAAGGTCCTTCGCGACGCGGTCAACAACGCGCTGGAGAAGAACATCAAGGGCGGCACGTACAAGAAGATCTACGAGGCCACCCTCGGTCTGTCCGGCTCCGGGTTCACCGCGCCGCCGGCCATCGAGCGCTACTGACCGCCCCGCTTCGGGACGAAGCGCCCCGTACCTGACGCGTACGGGGCGCTCCGCCCCTTGCCCGGCCCGCCGCCGCTCGTCCAGGCGTCCCGTACACACCATGGGCACGTTCGTGTCGCACGCACCACGGGCGCCGCGTACACGCCGGACGAACCCGGAACCACGCGCACCACGCGCCACGCACACGCACCACGCGCGCCTCACACACCGCTTCCCACGCACGCACGCACGCACGTCGCCCGCCCCGCCCCGCACCCACCTCGACCGCCAGCCGCTGACCGCCGACGCGGAGACCCCATGAACGTACTGCTCGACCACTTCTCAGAGTTCCGCGACGGCTTCATAGGAACCGTGTCGATCACCGCCGTCAGCACCGCCATCGCGCTGGTCCTCGGCGTCGTCATCGCCGGCCTGCGGGTCTCCCCCATCCCGCCGTTGCGCTGGTTCGGGACCGCGTGGGTGACCCTGCTGCGCAACACCCCGCTGACACTGCTGTTCCTGGTGACGACGTTCGTGGTTCCCGAGATCCTGTTCCCGGGCATGAGCGCCTTCGTCCTCGGCTCGATCGCGCTCGGCTTCTACACGTCGTCGTTCATCTGCGAGGCCGTCCGCTCCGGCATCAACACCGTGCCGCTCGGCCAGGCCGAGGCGGCCCGCTCCCTCGGCATGACGTTCTCGCAGACGCTGCGGCTGATCGTGCTGCCCCAGGCGACCCGCACCGTGCTGCCGCCGCTGAGCTCCATCCTCATCGCGCTCACCAAGAACTCGGCCATCGCGGGCGCCTTCAGCGTCACCGAACTGTTCGGCTGGCAGAAGCTGATGAGCGAGGAGGGGTACGACATCGTCCCGATCTTCATCTGGGTCTCCCTCGCCTACCTGGCGGTCACCTTCTCCATCAGCGGTGTCTTCCGCATCCTTGAGCGCCGTATGGAGGTCGCCCGATGAGCGCCAGCGTTCTCTTCGACGCCCCCGGCCCCAAGGCCGTCATCCGCAACCGCGTCTACGCCGTCCTCGGCACCCTGGCCATCCTGGGGCTGCTCGCCGTCACGATCGTCCGGCTGAGCGACAAGGGGCACCTCGCCCCCGAGATGTGGGACATCTTCAACTACGCGGGCATCCGGCAGAACATCGCCGACGCCCTCCTCGCCACCCTGAAGGCCTTCGCCATCGCGGCCGTCGGTTCGCTGGTACTCGGAGTGCTTCTGGCCGTGGGCCGGCTCTCCGACCACAAGCCGGTCCGGTGGCTGGCGACCGGCTTCATCGAGCTGTTCCGCTCCATCCCGCTGCTGATCACCATCTACGCCGTGTGGGTCGGCTTCCTGACCGACTACTCGATGTGGGCGCTGGCGGTGGGCCTGTCGATCTACAACGGCTGCGTCCAGGCCGAGGTGCTGCGCGCCGGCGTCAACTCCGTACCGAAGGGCCAGCGGGAGGCCGCGTACGCGCTCGGCATGAGCAAGACGCAGGTCATGACGACCGTGCTGATGCCGCAGGCCGTCCGCGCGATGCTGCCGACGATCATCAGCCAGCTGGTGGTGACCCTCAAGGACACCTCGCTCGGCTTCATCATCCTGTACCCCGAGCTGCTCCAGACCGCCCGTCTGATCGCCTCCAACACGCAGGTCAACGGCATGTACCCGTACGTGTCGACGATCGTGGTGATCGGCGCCATCTATGTGGCGATGTGCCTGGCGCTGTCCGCGCTCGCGACCTGGATCGAGAAGCGGGGCCGCCGCGCCAAGACGGGCATCGGACCGGCCGCGCCGGCCGGCAACGCGGCCGTCCTCGGCGGCGACGCCGGCAACGCCGCCGCCAACACGATCCTGCTCGGCGGCGGCGCCGGTGGGGACGGCGGGGCCGCGTCCAAGGGCAACTGACGGTATGTGACATCATCCGGGTGTCTTACGTGGTGTACGGGGGCAGTGGCGGTCGCGCCGCTGCCCCCGTCACTTGACGCAAGCACCCGCAGTGGGTTGCATACGTTCTGTGATCGCGTCCCGTCGGGCTCCAGCCGCACTTTCCCGTGTTTCCCCTGCTCACCGCATGGCCGTAGGCGCCACAGGAGTCGCACCGTGGACCCGGTGATCGTGGTCGGCGCCGGCCCGGTCGGACTGGCGCTCTCCCTCGCCCTCGCCGCGCAGGGCGTACCCGCCGTCGTCCTGGACGAGGGCCCCGGCAAGGAGGAGCCTCGCGCGGCGCGCACCGCCGTGCTCCGCCCGGACACGGCCGCGTTCGTGGAGCGGCTCGGCTGCGCCACCGTACGGGACGAGGGAGCGCGCTGGACCGGCTGGCGGTCGATGCGCCGCCGGCAGCAGATGCGGCACGTCGAGTTCGGTCTGGAGGCCCCGTCCCCGCTGCACATCCCGCAGCACGCCCTGACGCGCGGGCTGCGGGAGGCCATCGCCGCGCTCCCGGACCCCGAACTGGTGCGGGTGGTCACGCACAGCCGCCTGGACGGCATCGAGCAGGACGCGCACGGCGTCACCGCGCACACCCGCGGGTCCGGGCCGACCTGGCGGGGCAGCCACCTGGTCGGCTGCGACGGCGCCCGGTCGACCGTGCGCAAGCTGCTGGGCGTCCGCTTCCCGGGGCGTACGGCCGTCGAACGCCACGCCGTCGCCGCCCTGCACGTGGAACTGCCCTGGCCGGACGAGGCCCTGCTGCATCGTCAGCCGCCGTGGCGCGGCGTGGGCGAGGAGGTCACGGCCCGGCCGCTGCCCGACGGCGGCTGGCGGCTGGACTGGCTGCTGCCGCCGCGCGGCGACCTCGTGACGCCCGACGCGCTGGTGACCCGGATCCGCGAGACGCTGGCCGGCTGGTGCGGCGGCGCCGCTCCGACGTACGAGCTGATCGACACGGGCGTCTACACGCTGCACCACCGGCTGGCGAAGCGGTGGCGGGTGGAGCGGGCCTTCCTCGCCGGGGACGCCGCCCACCTGCTGGGCGCGCTGGGTACGCAGGGGCTGGACGAGGGGCTGCGGGACGTCGAGAACCTGGCGTGGAAGCTCGCCCTGGCGTGGCACCACGGCGCCTCGGACGTGCTCCTGGACAGCTACCAGGCCGAGCGGCGCACCGCGGTCGCGGCCCGGCTCCGCGCGGCCGACCAGTCGTTGCCGGTGCTGCGCGGGGCGGGCGGACTGCGGACGTACCTGCGGGGCGGCGGGCACGACACGCTGCTGACGGACGGGCACGTGGGGCGCGGCCCGCTCGGTGCGCCGCCCGCGTACCCGCACTCCCCCCTCGCGCCTCCGCACGCCGAGGCGCACACGAGCGTGGGTACGCCGCTGGGGGCGCCGGTCGAGGACGTGCGCGTCACGGCGCCGGAGGACGGCACGACCGCGCGGTTGCGGGACCGGCTGGGGCGCGGCAGGCTCCTCGCCGTGCTGGTCGCCCCGGGCACGGGGGTGTGGGACCGCCGGCACTGGATGTCCGCGGGCCTGATGCCCCGGCTGGTGGAGGCGGTCTCCGCGCTGCCGGTCGAGGGCGAGGTGCTGGTCACGGAGACGTATCCGGGGGCGGCCGCGCACACCGTGCTGCTGGTGCGGCCCGACGGACACCTTGCGGCGGCCTTCGGCGGGGTGCGCCCCGAGGAGCTGTACGCGGCGGCCGACGCGGTGCGTGGCGGTGCTCCCTCACCGGTCCGCGCCGACCGGACGGCCGACGTCATGTGAGGACCGCCGTCGCCCGGCGGTCGGCGTCTCTCCGGAGCGTGACGACCGGCCCCCGGGCGGTGGCCGTGGTGCGGCGGCCTGCACCGTGCGGCGGTCGTCGTGCCTGCCCGGTCGACGCGGTGTTGGCGGGTCGGCGCGCGCTGTACCCGGCCGGCCGGCCCGGTCGGCGTTCCCTGCCGATGTGCCCGGCCGGTCGACGCGCTGCGCCGGCCGCGCGCCGTCACCGTCGGCGTCGTTTGACGGCGCCGGGAGTACGTGCTGTACTCCCGATCATGCTCGGCACCGATGTGCGCCTGTGGCGGAGGGTCCATATGGACCTGCTCCGCTACGCGGGCTGCGTGTGTCGTCCGTCCTGCTGAACTCGCCTCTTTTTCCTCCCGCGCGCCGGTGTCGCTGTCCCGCGCGCGTTCCCGCGACTTCATGTCCAGGACCTCAGGACGGTTCTTCCGTGTCCCAGTCTGTCTCCGCCTCCGTACGTGAGGCCGGGGCGGCGGTCCCGACCGCTGCCCGGCTCCTCGACTTCGTCCGCCGCACCGCGGCCGACACCGAACTGATCGCCTCCCTCCCGCTCGACCCGGAGGGCCGCACCTGGGTGCGGCTCGACGGTCCGGGCGGCAGTGAGGCGTGGCTCATCGGCTGGCCGCCCGGCACCGGCACCGGGTGGCACGACCACGCCGAGTCGTTCGGCGCCTTCGCCACCGCGCGCGGCGCGCTGAAGGAGAACTCCCTGTCGGTGCGGCTGCCTTCGGGTGGATGGCGGGCGCTCGAACTCAACGGGGACGTCGACCGCGAGCGTCTGCTGCCGGCCGGCGAAGGGCGGGCCTTCGGCCGGCACCATGTGCACGAGGTGCTCAACGAGTCGACCGCCGAGCACGCCGTGTCGGTGCACGCGTACTACCCGCCGCTGCCGCTGATCCGGCGCTTCAGCCGTACCGGCCCGGTGCTTCGGCTGGAGCAGGTCGAGCGTCCGGAGGACTGGCAGTGAACATCGACGAGTTGTTGCAGCGAGTCAGGGCGGGTCTGGACCGGGTGACCGCGCCCGAGGCGTTCGCCGCGGCCGGGACGGGTGACGCGCTCCTGGTGGACATCCGGTACGCGGCGCTGCGCGAGCGTGACGGGCTGATCCCCGGGGCGCTGGTCGTCGAGCGCAACGAGCTGGAGTGGCGCCTCGACCCCCTGGGCAGCCACCGCGCCCCGGAGGCGGTGAGCCACGACCTGCGGGTCGTGGTGGTGTGCAACGAGGGCTACGCGTCGTCCCTCGCGGCTGCCTCCCTGCACCAGTTGGGCCTGCACCGGGCGACCGACCTCATCGGTGGCTTCCAGGCGTGGAAGGCCGAGGGCCTGCCGGTCACCGGCCCCTGACGTTCCCCCGCCCCGCGCGGTGGTCGCGGGGCGGTCCGTCATCCCGCCGATCGGGGGCCCGGTCAGAAGCCCTCGTGCGGCAGGTCGTCCGTGTCCTCCCCCTCCGCCTCCAGCGCCTGCCGCACCACCCGCAGGGCCATGCCTTCCGGGTAGCCCTTGCGGGCGAGCATGCCCGCGAGGCGGCGGAGCCGGCGGTCGCGGTCGAGGCCGCGGGTGGCCCGGAGCTTGCGGGCGACCAGGTCGCGGGCCGTCTCCTCCTCCTGGTCGGAGTCGAGTCGCCCCACCGCTTCGTCGATCAGCTCGGCGTCCACCCCCTTGGTGCGCAGTTCCCTCGCGAGGGCACGGCGGGCCAGGCCCCGGCCGTGGTGCCGGGACTCCACCCACGCCCCCGCGAAGGCCGCGTCGTCGATCAGGCCGACGTCCTCGAAGCGGGAGAGGACTTCGTCGGCGACCTCGTCCGGGACCTCGCGCTTGCGCAACGCGTCCGCGAGCTGCTTGCGGGTACGGGGGGTCCCGGTGAGCAGGCGCAGGCAGATCGCCCGCGCCCGCTCAGCCGGATCCTGGGGCGACAGCTCCTTCTCGGCCCTCGACGAGTCGGGGCTGTCGCCCGGCCATTCGGTGCGCCTGACCATGGGGTCAGGCCTTGGCGGCCGCGGTCTTGGTCGCCTTGGTGGCCTTCACCGCCGGAGCCGGGACCGACTTCGCCGACTCGTCCGCGGCCGGCGTGCCCGCCGCACCCGCCGCGTCCGTGGCGGTCTCGGCCGCCGCCGGGGCCTCGGGCCGGACGCCCACGCCCAGCTTCTCCTTGATCTTCCTCTCGATCTCGTTGGCGAGGTCCGGGTTGTCCTTGAGGAAGTTGCGGGCGTTCTCCTTGCCCTGGCCCAGCTGGTCGCCCTCGTACGTGTACCAGGCGCCCGCCTTGCGGACGAAGCCGTGCTCGACACCCATGTCGATCAGGCCGCCCTCACGGCTGATGCCCTGGCCGTAGAGGATGTCGAACTCGGCCTGCTTGAACGGCGGCGCGACCTTGTTCTTGACGACCTTGCAGCGAGTGCGGTTGCCGACCGCATCGGTGCCGTCCTTGAGGGTCTCGATGCGGCGGATGTCGATGCGCACCGAGGCGTAGAACTTCAGCGCCCGGCCACCGGTCGTGGTCTCGGGCGAGCCGAACATCACACCGATCTTCTCGCGGAGCTGGTTGATGAAGATCGCCGTGGTCTTGGACTGGTTGAGCGCGCTGGTGATCTTGCGGAGCGCCTGGCTCATCAGACGGGCCTGGAGACCCACGTGCGAGTCGCCCATCTCGCCCTCGATCTCGGCACGCGGCACGAGCGCCGCCACGGAGTCGATGACGATCAGGTCGAGCGCGCCGGAGCGGACCAGCATGTCCACGATCTCCAGGGCCTGCTCACCGTTGTCCGGCTGGGACAGGATCAGGTTGTCGATGTCGACGCCCAGCTTCTGGGCGTACTCGGGGTCGAGGGCGTGCTCCGCGTCGATGAACGCGACCTGGCCACCGGCCTTCTGCGCGTTGGCCACGGCGTGCAGGGTCAGGGTCGTCTTACCGGAGGACTCCGGGCCGTAGACCTCCACCACGCGGCCACGGGGCAGGCCACCGACGCCGAGCGCGACGTCGAGCGCGGTCGAGCCGGTCGGGATGACCTCGATGGGCTCCCTGGACCGCTCGCCCATGCGCATCACTGCGCCCTTGCCGAATTGCCGTTCAATCTGTGCGAGCGCGGCGTCGAGCGCCTTCTCGCGGTCGGTTCCTGCCATGGGTTCCACCCGATTTGCTTGAGTCGATCGCTTCACGTCAAAGACGCTAACCCCTGCCACTGACAATGGGCCCCGACGTCCCTCCGACCTGTGGATAACTCGGCGGCCGACACCTCGCCGCCCCCGCGATCCCGGGCCGGAACCCCATAAGAATGGATGTTCGATTTCACTGTCAAGCGAGCCACACCGGCCGCGGGCCGCTCCTGCCGGCGCGGCCCGCGCGGCTGACCCGCCAGCGCGCGGGCGCCGCCCGGCATCCGGCCGGCGCACATTCTTCGTGGCAGGGCCACCCCTCCCCCGCTCGGCACAGCCGCGCGGCCGTCTGGGCGGCCGACACGGGCGTCACGCTGTTCGTCGGCGTCCGGACGGCCGTGGCGACGCTCCGGGCGGGGCACGGCGGCGAGCCGCTCGCACCTCCACGAGGTCGCGCAGCGGGCCGCGCGGCGGGCGCTCGCCGCCGAGCGGGAGCGGGAGGCGGGGGGACGAGGGCGCGGCAGAGCGCCACCGAGAAACGGCTGCGCACCGCCCGCGAGGTCCACGACGTCCTCGAGGCGGTCAGGGCGACGAGCGAGGGCGCCCCGCGCGAGCTGCGCGCCACCCTGGGGGTTCGGCAGGCCGACGAGGCCGCCCGACGACCGCGCCCGCCTCTCGTGGGGCCGGTTGCCGGCCGCGCTCTTCCCGGGGGCGCCGGGTACCCCGGCCACCGGGGGCGTGAGCGGTGGTCGCTTGCGCCGCTGCTCCTCGAACCCGACGCCGCCGGCCTCGAAGCGCCGCCAGTGGAGGGCCGTAAGGTCCTTCCAGCGGGTGAGGGCCTGGTCGACGGAGTCGTACCCGCCGGCCAGGCCTCCGCCGTCGCCGCGCTCTTCGCCGCCCACGGGGCCGGCTCGTCTCGGTACGGCTGACCGGGCCGCCGTACGAGCGCGCCCGCCGGCTGACCGGCCGCACGCGCGCGTGGCAGTCCTTCGCGCCGACCGGCGCCCTCATGGCCGCGCCGCCGGTCCGCCGGCCTCTCCGTACCGCTCGCCGCCTCGGCCTCGGACGGCGCCACGCTCGCCCTGCTCGTCCCCGCCCTGCCGATGATCACCCCGCTCCTGGTGACCGTCCAGGGCTGGGCCCGGTGGGCCTTCCGGCACCGGGCGAGCCGCCCGTCCCATCCGTGACCCGGCCCTGCGGGAGAGCGGTGATCCGGCCCGGGCGGGGACTCAGGCGCCGCGGGAGGGCGGATTGCGGTCGTCCAGCTCTCTCTTGGCGCGCAGGGCCCGCTGCACCCGGGCGAGGACGGCCTCGCCGTGCCGCCGGTGGCCGTGCACGCGCGGGTCCTCCGTCACGGCGTACCGCTTCACGTACGCGCCGAGGAACGCCTGCAGGGTGGCGACCGCCGGGATCGCGATGAGCGCCCCGACCGCGCCCAGCAGCGCGGTGCCGGCGACGACCGACCCGAAGGCGACCGCCGGGTGGATGTCGACGGTCTTCGCGGTGAGCTTGGGCTGTAGCACGTAGTTCTCGAACTGCTGGTACACCACCACGAACACCAGCACCCACAGCGCGTACCAGGGGTTCTCCCGGAAGGCGATCAGCATGGGGAGCGCGCCGGCCAGGTACGTACCGATGGTGGGGAGGAACTGGGACACCAGGCCGACCCAGACGGCGAGCGCGGGCGCGTACGGCACGTCCAGGGACTGGAGCAGGACGTAGTGGGCCAGGCCGGAGATCAGCGCCATCAGCCCGCGCGAATACAGGTAGCCGCCGGTCTTGTCGACGGCGATCTCCCAGGCGCGCAGCACCTCGGTCTGCTTGGCGGGCGGCAGGACGGAGCACAGGGCCCTGCGCAGCCGCGGGCCATCTGCCGCGAAGTAGAACGAGAACAGGAAGATCGTCAGCAGCTTGAACAGCCCGCCGAGCACGGTCGCGGAGACGTCCAGCACTCCGCTCGCGCTGTTCTGCACATACTTCCGCAGCCAGTCGGAGCGCAGCAGGCTGTCCTGGACCTCGACCCGGGAGAGCTCGGTGTGGAAGGTGTGGTTGATCCAGTTGATGAGCGAGTCGAGGTACTGGGGGAAGTCCTCGACCATGTCGACGATCTGGCCGGCCAGCATCGAGCCGAGCAGCACGACGAACCCGACGCCGGCCGCCAGGACGACGAAGAACACCAGGAAGGTGGCGAGACCGCGGCGCATCCCCCGGGCGGCCATCCGCCCCACGGCCGGCTCGATCGCCAGCGCCAGGAAGAACGCGATCAGAATGTTCACCAACAGGCCGATGAGCTGGTGGAACGCCCAACTGCCCAGCTGGAAGCAGGCGTACAGCGCCAGGGCCAGCACCATGGCCTTCGGCAGCCAGCGGGGCATACGGGCGGCGGGGATCCCGCCTCCGGCCGGGGTGGCCGCCCCCGGCGCCGCGGTCCTGCTCGGAGGCACGGTCGCGGCCGTGTTCGTGGCCGGTGGCGCGGGTTCGCGGGTCTCCGGCTCGCGGGTCGTCGGCGCGGTGCTCGTCGTCTCGGTCTCGTCAGTCGGGGCCACGGGGCAAGTGTGGCGCACGACTACGACATCCGGCCCACCAGCCCGGTGACCACCGTCCCGCGCGCGGCCGCCGCCCCGGCCGCACATCGTCTGCGGGGGTCCGCCGTCCGGGCCGGCCGTCAGCGCTTGTCCGCCGGGACGCCCACGGCCGCGCACACCGCGCGCCACACGTCCTTCGCCTCCCACCCCGCGTCCAGCGCCTGGTACACCGTCCGGCCGCCCAGCTCCGACATGACATGGTCCCGAGCGAAGGACTCGGCGTAGACCTCACCGAAGTGGTCCGCCATCCGCGACCCTGGTGGCTAATTCGGCGGCTGGTCAGGCTGCTCTACCTTTTTGGACGGGTTGGTCCTCCCATTCGTAGGGTGGGGACGCCCAGGGGTATCGGGTGTGGCTATCAGGCTGCTGCCGC
>NZ_JBWKJV010000066.1:0-14491 GCF_056432045.1 Streptomyces sp. NPDC045701
GACGCTGATCGAGGAGGCGATGAAGATCGCCGAGCAGATGGAGAAGGACGGCGTGATGTCCGGGGAACCCGCCGTCACCGTCAGCTGACCGCAGCAGAGAGGGGCCCGAGCGTGACGATTCTCGAAACCATCCGGGGGCCGCGCGACCTCACGTCGCTCGACAGCGCACAGCTCGACGAACTGGCCGACGAAATCCGGCAGTTCCTGGTCCACGCCGTCGCCCGGACCGGGGGCCACCTCGGTCCCAACCTCGGGGTCGTGGAACTCACCATCGCCCTGCACCGGGTCTTCGACTCACCCGCCGACCGCATCCTGTGGGACACCGGTCACCAGAGCTACGTCCACAAACTGCTCACCGGCCGGCAGGACTTCTCCAAGCTCCGCGGCAAGGGCGGCCTCTCCGGCTACCCGTCGCGCGAGGAGTCCGAGCACGACGTCATCGAGAACTCCCACGCCTCCACCGTCCTGGGCTGGGCCGACGGCCTGGCCAAGGCCCGCGACCTGCGCGGCGGCGACGAGCACGTGGTCGCCGTCACCGGCGACGGCGCCCTCACCGGCGGCATGGCGTGGGAGGCCCTCAACAACATCGCCGCGGCGAAGGACCGCCCCCTGATCGTCGTCGTCAACGACAACGAGCGCTCCTACGCGCCCACGATCGGCGGCCTCGCCGGTCACCTCTCCACGCTCCGCACCACCGACGGCTACGAGCGATTCCTCGCCTGGGGCAAGGAGGTCCTCCAGCACACGCCCGTCATCGGACCGCCGCTGTACGGATCGCTCCACGGCGCCAAGAAGGGCTTCAAGGACCTCATCGCGCCCCAGGGCATGTTCGAGGACCTCGGGCTGAAGTACGTCGGCCCGATCGACGGCCACGACATCCCGGCCGTCGAGGCGGCCCTGCGCCGCGCGAAACGTTTCCACGGGCCGGTTCTCGTCCACTGCCTGACCCAGAAGGGCCGCGGCTACGGGCCCGCCCTGGAGGACGAGGCCGACCGGTTCCACGCGGTCGGCGCCATGGACCCGCTGACCTGCGCGCCCCTCGCGCCCTCGGCCGGCCCGTCCTGGACGTCCGTGTTCGGCGACGCGATGGCCCAGCTCGGCGCCGAGCGCCCGGACGTCGTCGCCCTCACCGCCGCCATGCTGCACCCGGTCGGGCTGACGAAGTTCGCCGAGCGGTTCCCCGACCGGGTGTGGGACGTCGGCATCGCCGAGCAGCACGCCGCCGTCTGCGCGGCCGGGCTCGCGGCCGGCGGCCTCCACCCGGTGGTCGCCGTCTACGCCACGTTCCTCAACCGCGCCTTCGACCAGGTGCTGATGGACGTGGCCCTGCACCGGTGCGGCGTCACCTTCGTCCTCGACCGGGCGGGCGTCACCGGCGTGGACGGCCCCTCCCACAACGGCGTGTGGGACCTCTCCCTCCTCCAGGCCGTCCCCGGCCTGCGGATCGCCGCGCCCCGCGACGCCGACCAGCTGCGCGCCCAGCTCCGCGAGGCGGTCGACGTGCGGGACGCGCCGACCGTGCTGCGCTTCCCCAAGGAGTCGGTGGGGCCCCGCGTACCGGCCGTCGGGCGGATCGGCGGCATGGACGTCCTGCACCGGACGGACGGCAGCCCCGAGGTGCTGCTGGTCGCCGTCGGCGTCATGGCACCCGTCTGTCTCGGGGCGGCCGGTCTGCTCGTGGAGCGCGGCATCGGCTGCACCGTCGTCGACCCGCGCTGGGTCAAGCCCGTCGACGAGCGGCTCGCCCCGCTGGCCGGTGCCCACCGCCTCGTCGCCGTCGTCGAGGACAACAGCCGCAACGGCGGCGTCGGCTGGGCGGTCGGGCAGGCTCTGCGGGACGCCGGGACCGACGTACCACTGCGGACCTTCGGCGTCCCGGAGCAGTTCCTGGCGCACGCCAAGCGGGGCGAGGTGCTGGCCGACATCGGGCTCACCCCGGTGGAGATCGCGGGACGGATCAGCGCAGCGCTGGCACGCGAGGAGAGCGACGTATGAGCAAGAAGTTCGATCTCGCGGCACTGCTCGCCGACCGTGGCGGCGAGGGCTACGAGCTGCACGCCCGCCACCTCAACCCGCAACTGCCGCGGATGCTCCGCACGATCGGCTTCGACAAGGTCTACGAGAGCGCCGAAGGGGCCTACTTCCGGGACGCCGAGGGCAACGACTACCTCGACATGCTCGCCGGCTTCGGCGTCATGGGCCTGGGCCGGCACCACCCCGTCGTGCGCAAGGCGCTCCACGACGTCCTCGACGCCGAGCTCGCCGACCTCACCCGCTTCGACTGCCCGCCCCTTCCCGGACTGCTCGCCGAGAAGCTGCTGACGTACTCGCCTCACCTGGACCGGGTGTTCTTCTGCAACAGCGGCACGGAGGCGGTCGAGACCGCGCTGAAGTTCGCCCGGTACGCCACCGGCAAGCCGCGCGTCGTGTACTGCTCGCACGCCTTCCACGGGCTGACCACCGGCTCCCTCTCGGTCAACGGGGAGAGCTGCTTCCGCGACGGTTTCGCCCCGCTGCTGCCCGACACCGCGATCGGGCTGGGCGACCTGCCGGCGCTGGAGCGGGAGCTCAAGCGGGGCGACGTGGCCGCCCTCATCGTCGAGCCGATCCAGGGCAAGGGCGTCCACGAGGCCCCGCCCGGGTTTCTGCGCGCCGCCCAGGAACTGCTCCACAAGCACAAGGCGCTGCTGATCGCCGACGAGGTCCAGACCGGCCTCGGCCGGACCGGCACCTTCTACGCCTACCAGCACGAGGACGGCGTCGAGCCCGACCTGGTGTGCGTCGCCAAGGCACTGTCGGGCGGCTACGTGCCGGTCGGGGCCACCCTCGGGAAGGACTGGATCTTCAAGAAGGTGTACTCGGCGATGGACCGGGTGCTGGTCCACTCCGCCAGCTTCGGCGGGAACGCGCAGGCCATGGCGGCCGGGCTGGCCGTCCTCTCGGCGCTGGAGGACGAGGACGTGGTGGCGAACGCCCAAACCACGGGTGAGCTGCTGAAGTCACGGCTCGCCGCGCTCGTCGACCGCTACGAGATGCTGTACGAGGTGCGGGGCCGGGGCCTGATGATCGGCATCGAGTTCGGCCGTCCCTCGTCCCTGGGCCTGCGTGGCCGGTGGACGATGCTCCAGGCGGCCCGCAAGGGCCTCTTCGCGCAGATGGTCGTGGCACCGCTGCTCCAGCGGCACCGCATCCTCACCCAGGTCTCGGGCGACCGCCTGGAGGTCATCAAGCTGATCCCGCCGCTGATCATCGGCGGGCGGGAGGTGGACCGGTTCGTGGGGGCGTTCACCGCAGTCATGGACGAGGCGCACAGCGGCGGCGGCCTGATCTGGGACTTCGGCCGGACCCTGGTGAAGCAGGCGGTCGCCGGCCGCCGAGATTTGCCTCCGGGGTAAGAAACTTGCCCCTGAGGAAAGAAAGTGGCGCAATGGCCGCATGAGCACCCCAGCCGACGCGCCGTCCGGCCCCGGGCCCGAAGGCCCGGAGCCCGACGGCGCGTCCTCCGTGGCCCTGCCGGACGTCGCGCCGCGGCTGCGCGCGCTGCGGCGGCGCCGCGGACTCACTCTGGAGGCCGCCGCACAGCGCGCCGGGCTCTCCCCGGCCCACCTGTCGCGGCTGGAGACCGGTCGCCGCCAGCCCTCGCTGCCCATGCTGCTCGGTCTGGCCCGCATCTACGGTACGACCGTCTCCGAGCTGCTGGGCGAGGCGCCCCAGGAGCGCGACCCCGTCGTGCGCGGTGGCCTGGCCGAGCCCGCCGAGGCGGACGGCTGGGTCTACCGCCAGGCCGGCGGCCCCGGGCGGGCGATGCAGGCGCTGCGCGTCCAGGTGCCGTACGCCACGCGGAGCGACCTGGTGCGCGTCCACCCGGGCGAGGAGTGGCTGTACGTCCTCGACGGGCGGGTGCGCCTGGCCCTCGGGGAGGCCGTCCACGTCCTCGACCCCGGGGACAGCGCGCACTTCGACTCGCTGACCCCGCACCGTATCGCCGCGGCCACCCGCGGCGGGGCGGAGCTGCTGTTCGTCCACACCCTCATGCAGAGCGCCACGGCCGACCTGTGCCTCGGCGCGGGCGCCCACCGCCGCTGACCCGGATCGGAGAGATCGCATGTCCCATGAAGGGAAGTTCCCCCGGGGACTCGTCGTCCGGCTGTTCGCCTACCTGGTCGCGGGCCACCTCTTCGCGGCCTTCCTCTACCTGCTGTTCGCGCTCGGGGCCGAGTAGGGACGGGGGCGGGCCGGTTCCGAAGCCGGTCCGCGTCGAGCCGGGGCTCAGCTCTGGTCGAGCAGGCGCTCGCGCAGCCGCTCGCGCGTCTCGGGGCTGAGCCCCAGCCCCTCGGTCAGGTAGCGCTCGGTCGAGCCCCAGGTCTCCTCGATCGTCGAGAACGCCGCCGACAGGTACTCGACGCGCGCCTCGAAGAGCGGGTTGAGCAGCTCCATGACCTCGGGTGACATACCGGCGGGGGAGCTGTCGCTGCGGCGCACCTTGTAGCGGCGGCGCGGATCGTTGGACTTGAGGTAGTCCTCCTCGATCGCCTCCCGTTCGACGCCGACCGCCAGCAGGGACACCGCTATGGACAGGCCCGCCCGGTCCTTGCCGGCCGCGCAGTGCATCAGCGCGGGGACGCTGTCCTCCGCCAGGGCGTGCAGCACCCGGCTGTGCTCGGCTGTGCGCTCCTTGATGATCATGCGGTACGAGGCCGTCATCCGGGCCGCCGCCTTGCCGTCGTCGAGGATCGCCCGCAGCTGGTCGAGATCGCCGTCGCGGACCATGGTCCAGAACTCCGCGCCGTCGGCCGGGTCGGAGAGCGGGATGTTCACGTTCCGCACACCGGGCAGCTCGACGTCCGGGCCCTCGAGCTTCTGGTCGGCGGCGTTGCGGAAGTCGAAGATCGTGTGCAGGCCGAGGCCGGCGAGGAAGGCGGCGTCCTCGCCCGTCGCGTGCGCGAGGTGACCGCTCCGGTACAGCCTGCCGTGGCGCACCCGCCGGCCGTCCACGGTCGGAAGCCCACCCACGTCACGGAAGTTGCGCACTCCGGTCAGCTCGGGCTCGATCGACGGGACCTGCGGCAGCTGCTGCGTCACGGGGGCTCCTCCGTGTCTGCGGTCGGCGTCGGCCGCCGACGATGTCGCGGTCCGACGATACGACATCGGTTCCTCGGGCAATCAATCTCCGTGCGCCTCGCACATACATTGTCCTTCCCCTGGTCGGGCCCGTTCGGAGGCCGTCGATGCGCGCGGGCCGTGCCCGCGATCCGCACGGCGTGGGGGAGGGGTGGACGAGACGGCCGGGCCGCTGTGTGACCGGGCCTCGCCGGTGAGACGTACAGCCCGTTCATGACGAGTTCGTCCCTAGTGAGGCGCAGGCCGTCGAGGGCTGGGCAGGAATGGCATTTATAGCTTCCGTCCCGTTTTGCCGCCCTCTGCTCGGCGACGCGCCGGGGTCGTGGTGGGTGGGCTTCCGGTGGTGAGAGGGGGAGGGATTGGGGTCGATCGTAGTGTCTCGTCAAGGATTGACGGATCTGTCCGTATTGGTGGTTTAGGGATAACTTGCCCCCGGGGTGCGGGAGGTGGCATGGGGTCACGTGAGCAGCGTCATAACCGTGACCGTCCGTGGCGGGACGCGCGTCGTGAATTCCGCGCCCGGAACGGGAATTCATGATCCCTAATCCACGGAGGGTGACCGGAATTCGGCTGTCGTCACGCCACCGGGAATGGTGAGGGGAAAGCGGCGGCTTGTTCACCCCGACCCGGCTCGCTTACGGTCACGGCAATCCGACCGGACCGCCGAATCCTGCCGCCGGTCGGAATTCGCACCCACCCACGTGTGGCAGGAGCGGGGGACCCAGGTAAGTCGCCGTCCCGGAATTCCGGGACGGCTCGGGGTGAAGTCGCGCCAGGGCGCGGCCGGGCAACTCCAGTCCGAACCCGACAGCTCACCTCGCAGGCGCCGGAGAGGAATTCATCATGCCCGCGAAGGGTAAGCACCGCCGTCCCAAGTCCCACGCCCTCACCCGTGGTCTCGTCGCCGCCGGAACGGGTGGCGCCGCCATCGCCCTCCCGCTGCTCGGTGCCACCGGCGCGCACGCCGCCGCCCCGGCCGCCGCTCCGCAGCAGGCCGTCACCGCCGCGCACACCGCCGCCGAGGCCGCCCCGAAGAAGGCCGCCCCGCGCACGTACACGGTCGTCGCGGGTGACTACCTCTCCAAGATCGCCAAGAACAAGAACGTCAAGGGCGGCTGGCAGAAGCTCTACAAGGACAACCGCCAGGTCATCGGCGAGGACCCCTCGCTGATCCTCCCGGGCATGAAGCTCACCCTCGGCGCCAAGTCCACGGCCGCCCCGAAGAAGGCCGCCCCGGCCGCTCCGAAGGCCGACGACACCCGCGAGGAGAGCCGCGCCACCCGCTCCGCCGCGAAGACCGAGGCCCCGGCCCAGGCCGCCCCGCGGACCAGCGGCTCGGGCTTCACCGCCCCGGTCGACGCCGGCGTCACCACCCCGTACCGGGCCTCCGGCTCCAGCTGGTCCTCCGGCTACCACACGGGCGTCGACTTCTCCGCCTCCTCCGGCACCACCGTCAAGGCCGTCGGACCGGGCACCGTCGTGTCGGCCGGCTGGAGCGGCGCGTACGGCAACGAGGTCGTCATCCAGCACGCCGACGGCAACTACTCGCAGTACGCCCACCTCTCCTCGCTGTCCGTCTCCTCCGGCCAGACCGTGAGCGGTGGTCAGCAGATCGGCCTGTCCGGCTCCACCGGCAACTCCACCGGTCCGCACCTGCACTTCGAGATCCGCACGAGCCCCAGCTACGGCTCGGTCATCGACCCGCTGGCCTACCTCCGTCAGCACGGCGTCTCCATCTGACGCCCCACGCGCGTGAGCGTTCCCGCCCGGCACCGTGCCCCGGTGCCGGGCGGAGGCGTATTCCGGCTTGGCGGAAACTTGACCGGTGGTAAAGATCACCCCCCGTCAACTCCTCTTACGGTCGCGTAGGTCACATCCCCGGGTGAAGGATGTGCTTCCGTGGCAGACGATTCGACATTCAGAGACAGTGACGTATTCGGGTCGTACGCGGCGATCGGTGACAGTTTCACCGAGGGCGTCGGAGACCCGGGCCCCGACGGAAGATTCGTCGGCTGGGCGGACCGCCTCGCGGTGCTGCTCGCCGACCGGCTTCCGGACCCCGAGCAGTTCCGGTACGCCAACCTCGCCGTACGCGGGCGCCTCCTCGACCAGATCGTGGAGGAGCAGGTTCCGCGGGCCATGGAACTCGCCCCCGACCTGGTGACCTTCTGCGCGGGCGGCAACGACATCATCCGGCCGGGCAGCGACCCGGACGACGTGGCCGAGCGCTTCGAGCGCGCCGTGGCCGACCTGACGTCCGTCGTCGGCACGGTCCTGGTGACGACCGGGTTCGACACCCGGGCCATGCCCGTGCTCCGCCGGCTGCGCGGCAAGATCGCCACGTACAACGGACACGTACGCGCGGTCGCCGACCGCTACGGCTGCCCGGTGCTGGACCTGTGGTCCCTGAGGACCGTGCAGGACATGCGGGCCTGGGACGGCGACCGGCTGCACCTGTCGCCCGAGGGCCACACGCGCGTCGCGCTCCGGGCCGGGCAGGTCCTCGGCGTCGACGTCCCCGCCGACCCCGACCAGCCCTGGCCGCCGCTGCCGCCGCGCGGCACCCTCGAAGTGCGCCGCGACGACATCAACTGGGCCCGCGAGTACCTCGTCCCGTGGATCGGCCGCCGGCTGCGCGGCGAGTCCTCCGGCGACCACGTCTCGGCCAAACGCCCGGACCTGCTGCCGCTGTAGGGACGGGGGCCGGCGACCGGGCGTTCAGGCGCCGGGCGTTCCAGGGCCGGCGGGGGTGTCCTGGCCGCCGGGCGTTCCAGGGCCGGCGGGGGTGTCCGGGCCTGGCGGGCGATCGGCGAGGCCGATCTCCCGGGCGAGGGCCTCGTCCGCCCAGGCCAGCATGGCGGCGCGGCTGAAGGGCGCCGCGTACGCGGTCATCTGGACCGCCAGGCCGTCCAGGAACGCCGTCAGCCGCCAGGCCGCCGCGGCCGGGTCCTCGCAGCGGAACTCGCCCGCCGCCGTCCCCTCCGCGATGACATCGGTCAGCGCCGCCTTCCACTGCCGGTCGAGGTCCTGGGCGACCTCCCGCAGCGCGGGCTCGCGCAGGGCCGCCGCCCAGCCCTCGATCCACAGGCGCCATCCCTTGGCCCGGCCCGTCGGGGCGTACCAGTGCACGGCCGCCCGCAGCCGGCGGACCGCCGTCGTCCGGCGACCGAGCAGCCGCCGCAGGTGCGCGAGGTCGCCCTCGGCGGCGTGCGCGAAGGCGGCCGCGACGAGCCTCTCCTTGGTCGAGAAGTGGTACAGCACCAGGGCGTTGCTCACCCCCAGGGCGGACGCCACATCGGCGATCCGCACGGCCGCCACGCCCCGCGCCTCGATCTGCTCGACCGCGGCCCGCAGGAGTTCCTCCCGCCGCTCGGCCACGCTCAACCGCACTCTGCCCACGCCGCCACCCTAGGCCGTCGGGCGGACGCCGGGCACCCGTCGCGCACGCGGCCGCCACGCACCGCGCCACCCTCGGCACCGACCGCCGCGCCGACCGCCGTGCCGTCTCCCGGGCCGTCCGGCGCCGTCCGGCGCCGTCCCCGCGCCGTCCCCGTGCCGGAGGTCCGTTGTGACGGCCCCGGTCCGGCGCTGTCACACCCCCCGCCCATAATGGAGGGACCCTCACCCCTGGAGGACCCGTGAACCGCACCGGCGTACCGCACCAGCTCCGATCCCACCTGCGTACACTGCGGCCCGCCGGCTTCGGCGCGGATGCCACCGGAGAGCGGATGGAGCGGATCCGCCGCTCCCCGAACTTCGCCGACGGGGTGTTCCGCAACCCGGTGGGGACCGAGCACAGACCGTCCGGCTCCTCGGTGGAGTTCGCGAAAACCTATTTCGAGAAGGAGTCCCGGGCGCGGCGGGCCCCGTCCGGCCCCATCCCCGTACACCCCACCATCGTCGCCGACCTCGCGCGCCCGCCGGTCTCCGGACTGCGGCTCACCTGGATCGGGCACTCCAGCGTGCTGGTGGAGATCGACGGCCACCGCGTGCTCTTCGACCCGGTCTGGGGCGAGCGCTGCTCCCCCTTCTCCTTCGCCGGACCCAAGCGGCTCCACCCCGTCCCGCTGTCGCTCGCCGCGCTCGGACCGGTCGACGTCGTCGTCATCTCCCACGACCACTACGACCACCTCGACCTCCCGACCATCCGCGCCCTGGCCGCCACGGACACCCTCTTCGCCGTACCGCTCGGCGTCGGCGCGCACCTGGAACACTGGGGCGTGCCGGCGTCCCGGCTCCGGGAGCTGGACTGGAACGAGTCGACGCGGATCGGCGACCTGCGGCTGACCGCCACCCCGGCCCGCCACTTCTGCGGCCGGGGCCTGCGCAACCAGCAGCACACCCTGTGGGCCTCCTGGGCCGTCGCGGGCCCCGAGCACCGGGTCTTCCACAGCGGCGACACGGGCTACTTCGAGGGCTTCCGCGACATCGGCGCCGAGCACGGCCCGTTCGACGCGACCATGATCCAGATAGGGGCGTACAGCGCGTACTGGCCCGACATCCACATGACACCGGCCGAAGGTCTGCGGGCCCACCTCGACCTCCAGGGCTCCGAGCCGCGCGGCGTGCTGCTGCCGATCCACTGGGGCACCTTCAACCTGGCCCCGCACGCGTGGGCGGAGCCGGGTGAGTGGACCAGGGACGTCGCCGGGGAGGCCGGGCAGACGGTGGCGCTCCCCGTGCCGGGGCAGCCCTTCGAACCCGCCGGGAGCGTCCCGGGCGGCCCCTGGTGGCGGGCGGTCTCGGCGCCGATCGCACGCCCGTGGCGCCGCCCCGAGGCCGCCGGGCCCGCCCCCGGCCTCCGGGGCGACCTGGACCTCGCCGGCGAGCGGTGACCCGGCCGGGACCCTGACACCCCGCCCCGCACGAGCGGCGCTCGCACCGGGAAGCCCGCCGGCGGGCCCGGCGCTCGCGCCGTCGGTACCCGGCCGGAGGCGGTGCCCGTACGGGCGGCGGGGCCGGGGGCCCTCGGGTTCGCGTCGCCGGTGCCGGGCTTCCGGTGGTGCGCCCGGAGCGTGCTCGACGGACGGCACGGCGCCGGGCGCGGCCGGGCCCGGGGCGCCTCTGTCCGCCGCGTGACGCGGCCGTTCGCCCCGAGAGGCGGCGGGGGCTTGGCCGGCCGCGCCCGAGGACGCGGCATACCCGCGCCGGAGTCGCCGTCACGTTATCGGGCGGCCGTACGGGCCCTCATACCAGAGCGGGACGCCTGGCGGGCAAGTTTGTCAACTGAGCATCGCTCAGTACGTCATGACGACTACTGTGTGTTGCCGGTGGTCGACGGCGGGCTCATGTGGCGCAGGGCGCCCCCGCCGCGACATCGAGTCCGAACGCCCGTTCAGTACGCCGATTCCTGTTCCTGGGGCCCCACGTACCAAGGACGCTGATGTCTCAACTTCGCGCACCCGCCGCGCGGCCGGACCGCCGTGAGGGCGGGCGGCACGGCCGGCCAGGCGCCCGTTCCCTGTCCCACACCGGCAGGTCACGCTCTTCCTCCTCCTCGCCGGAAATCCGCATACGCCCCCAACTCCAGCGCGTCGCCGTGCTGCCGCCCGTCGTGGTGGCCCTCGGCGGGGCGGCGGCCGTGCTCTTCACGATCCGCTCCACCGGAGCCACCCCGTCCCCCGCCCTGTGGGCCGCGCTCACCGCGTCCGCGGCGCTCGCCGTGGCCGCCGTCGCCGCGGCCCTGCTGGGCGCCAACCGCGCGGCCACGGCCGTACGGGAGCGCTGCGACGCCCTGCGGCGGCGCAGCGCGCACGGCCAGAACGAACTGCGTGCCCTGGTCGAGCAACTGCGCCGCGGGGAACGGCCGCCCGCCCGTCAGGGCGCGCCGCTGCCGCCCGCGGGAGGCGACGAGTTCGACCAGCTGACGCAGGAGCTGACGCGGGCCCACGAGGTCGCCGTGACGACCGTCGTGCAGGCGTCCCGGCTGTCCAGCAGCGTCGGCAACGAACAGAAGGTCGAGGTCTTCGTCAACCTCGCCCGGCGCCTGCAGTCCCTGGTCCACCGCGAGATCCAGCTCCTCGACGAGCTGGAGAACGAGGTGGAGGACCCGGAACTGCTCAAGGGCCTGTTCCACATCGACCACCTGGCCACCCGCATCCGCCGGCACGCCGAGAACCTCGCCGTCCTCGGCGGGGCCATCTCGCGCCGCCAGTGGTCCAACCCGGTCACCATGACGGAGGTGCTCCGCTCCGCCATCGCGGAGGTCGAGCACTACCCCAGGGTGAAGCTGGTGCCGCCGATCGACGGCACCCTGCGCGGCCACGCCGTGGCCGACGTCATCCACCTCCTCGCCGAACTGGTCGAGAACGCCACGTTGTTCTCCGCGCCGCACACCCCGGTGATGCTGCGGGCGCAGTACGTGACGGCCGGGCTCGCCGTCGAGGTGGAGGACCGGGGCCTGGGGATGTCGGTCCCCGAGCAGCACAAGATGAACGCCCTGCTCACCGACCCCGACCAGGTCAACGTGGCGCACCTGCTCCAGGACGGCCGTATCGGGCTGTTCGTCGTGTCGGCGCTCGCCCGCAGGCACGGCATCGCCGTACGCCTCCAGTCCAACATCTACGGCGGCGTCCAGGCCGTACTGGTCCTTCCCCAGGGCCTGCTCGGCGCCGACCCCGACGGGCTCTCGCCGGCCGAACGGCAGGCCGCGCTCCAGGCGGGGCAGGCGCCGGCCCACCGGGAAACACCCGGGCCGGCACCCGAACAAGCACCCCGGCCGGCACCCGAGCGGGCACATGGGGCGGGACGCCACGCCGTTCCCCCGCCGCACCTGCCCGGCGAGGTCACGACCCCCGAGCCGGTGCACCGCAAGCCGGTCCACGCGGCCACCGCCCCGCCGACCATCCCCCACCAGAACGGCGGCAGCGCGCCCCTGCCCGTACGCGGTGAGCGGCCCGGGCGGCCGAACCCCGCGGCGGCGCCGCCCGGAGACCCGGACCGCCCCCAACTGCCCAGGCGCCGGGCGCAGGAGCACCTGGTCCCGCAGCTGCGGGACGCGCCCGCCCCGCGCAGGAACGACGACGACGCGGTGCACGACCCGGGCCTGATGGCGGCCTTCCGGCGTGGCATCGGCCTGGCCGAGTCCATGCCCACGGCGTCCCGGGACGCACAACCTCCCGGACACCCGGAAGCGCACCGACACGACGAACCGCACCGACACGACGAAGCGCACAAGGAGTAGATGCAATGGCGAGCGATGTGCCGACCGGCCATTCCTCGGATCTCGACTGGCTGCTCGGCGGCCTGGTCCAGCGGGTGCCGTACACCCGCAGCGCGGTTCTGCTCTCCTCGGACGGCCTGGTGAAATCGGTGCACGGGCTCGACCCCGACAGCGCCGACCACATGGCGGCCCTGGCGTCCGGGCTGTACTCCCTGGGCCGCAGCGCCGGCAGCCGCTTCGGCGACGACGGCGAAGTCCGCCAGGTCGTCGTCGAACTCGACACCACCCTCCTGTTCGTCTCCACCGCCGGGTCCGGCACGTGTCTGGCCGTACTCGCCGGCCGGGAGACGGATGCCGCGGTCCTCGGGTACGAGATGACGATGCTGGTCAAGAGCGTCCGGCCCTATCTGGTCACGCCGGCCAGACAAGCGGCGGCGGCGCAGGGCGGCCCGGGACGCTGACCCGTGGCACGCCGACAGGACGGGCCGTGGCTCGACGACGCGGCCGGCCGGCTGGTCCGCCCGTACACGGTGAGCGGCGGCCGGACCCGGCCGACGGCGGCGCTGGACCTGCTCTCGCTGGTGATGGCCACCGGGACGGTGCCACAGACGCACCTCGGCCCCGAGCACGCCCTGGCCCTGGGGCTGTGCGACGGGCCGACCTCGGTGGCCGAAGTCGCGGCGCACTTACGGCTGCCCGCCGTGGTCACCAAGGTGCTGCTCTCGGACCTCGTGGACTGCGGGGCGCTGACCGCGCGGGCGCCCCGCTTCCACGACACCCCCACCGACCGTTCCTTGCTGGAGGCAGTGCTCGATGGCCTACGACGACGGCTCTGAGGACCGACCTGTGGACCGACCCCTGGATCGGCCTGTGGACCAGGACGCCTTCCCCACCGCCCTGAAGATCCTCATCGCGGGCGGCTTCGGGGTCGGCAAGACGACCTTCGTCGGGGCGGTCAGCGAGATCGAACCACTGAGCACGGAGGAACTGCTCACCACGGTGAGCGCCGGGACCGACAGCCTCGACGGCGTGGAGCACAAGACCACCACCACCGTCGCCATGGACTTCGGCCGCATCGGCCTCGACGACCGGCACGTGCTCTACCTCTTCGGCACGCCCGGCCAGGAACGCTTCTGGTTCATGTGGGACGAACTGTCCGAGGGCGCCCTCGGAGCGGTGATCCTCGCCGACACCCGGCGCCTCCAGGCGTCCTTCTCGGCGGTGGACTTCTTCGAGCGGCGCGGTATCCGCTTCCTGGTCGCCGTCAACCAGTTCGACGGCTCCTACCACTACGAGCCGGAAGAGGTACGGGCGGCGATCGACCTCAAGCCGGAGGTGCCGGTCGTCCTGTGCGACGCCCGGATCGCCAGCTCCGGGATCCAGACCCTGGTCACCCTTGTCCAGCACCTGCTGGACACCTACCCGGCCCCGGCCCCGGCGCCGAGCCACGGAGCACCGACATGACCTATGACCCGACCGGCCACCTGCTGCTCACCCCCGTCGACCGGGAGGCCCCGCTGCGCGTGCGGCGGCTGCGGCAGCTCGGCATCGGGGAGCACCCGGACCCCGACTTCGACGCGTTCGCCGAGAGGCTCGCCAAGGTGACCGGCGCGCCGTACTCGATGGTCAACTTCATCGACGAGAACCAGCAGTTCTTCGCCGGCCTGCACACCCCGAACGGCACCCACTCGGCCGAGCGGCTCAGCGCCACGGCCGCCGCGAGCGGAGGCGTCAGCCGGTACATGGCGCGCGACCACGGCTACTGCCCGCACGTGGTGGTCCGGCGCAAGGCGCTGGTCCTGGAGGACGTCTGCGACTACCCGCGGTTCGCCGGGAACCCGGTCGTCGACGAGATCGGCATCCGCTCCTACCTGGGAGCACCCCTCATCGACCGTACCGGCACGGCCCTCGGCACGATCTGCGTGGTCGACACCGAACCGCGGCCGTGGGGACGACCGGGGCTGGAGACCATCAAGTCGCTGGCCGCCGAGCTGGTGGAGCAGATCCACCGCCGTGAGGACGGCCGTCTCTGACGCGCCCCGCGCCACGGACCGCCTGACGCCTTCCGGGGGCGCGCAGGGCCTCCGGAAGGCGTCACGCGCACCCGCGGCCCGCTAGTGTCCTGCGCCGGGAATTCGTTGGATTAGTAAGCTGTCTCCATGGCGAAGATGGGGCGGCCGATGGCCGAGCTGGTGTTGTCGGAGGATG
>NZ_JBWKJV010000067.1:0-14446 GCF_056432045.1 Streptomyces sp. NPDC045701
CGCATGCGGCAGGATAGAAGAACACGGGGCATCTCCGCAGGTGAGGCTACGTTTGGCAACTCTCCAAACCAGCGAGATGCCCCGTTCGTCACGCCACCTGTCAACACACCACCGCCTCCTCGAACGGGTATCGCGCACGAGTTATCCCACCCGCGAAGAGGCCCGACGAGACATCACTAGATACATCGAGTTCTGGTACAATCGCAAACGTCTTCACTCGGCAGTGGGCTACCGTCCTCCTATTGAAGTCCATGCCGAGTTTCAGAGTTTGCGACTCGCTGCGTAAATTAAGGCCAGACCCTGTCCGAAAAACGCGAGGCCCCTCAGATCGCCCGGGGGTCAGTTTTCACGAAGCGACGACAGCGGCGGTCTGTCCGAAGGTGTCGTGCTTACGCAGGCAGACCAGCGTGCACCGGGCCCGGTCATACGGCCGCAGCTTGCAGACCCGGTCACCCTCACAGGCAACGATCGCCATCGTGACCAGTTCGAGGAGCTCTTCATCGAGATCGCATGCGGCAGGATAGAAGAACACGGGGCATCTCCGCAGGTGAGGCTACGTTTGGCAACTCTCCAAACCAGCGAGATGCCCCGTTCGTCACGCCGCCTGGCAACACACCACCGCCTCCTCACACGGCAGCCGTACACATGGAAAAGGCTCCAGGTTGGCTGCCTGCAAACAGCAGCGGCATGCCATCATCCCGGGTGGGTGGCGGCTGGGAATGCTCATTGGCGTCATGGGGCGGCGGTGAGTTCTTCGGGGAGGGTGCGTCTGGTGTTGATGGGGGCGATGCGGGTGAGTTCTCCCCAGACGATCAGGCGGTAGTCGGAGGTGAGGACGGGTGTGCAGGTGGTGAGGGTGATGTAGCGGCCGCGGGTGTGGCGTCCGGAGCCTTCGGGGATGTGCCGGATGGCGCCGATATTGTTTTCGGAGGTTTTCGGGAGCGTTGCGAAAACAGTGTAGATATACCATTTTTGCTTTGTTTCAACGACGATGGGGTCTCCGGGGCGGACTTTGTCGAGGTTGTGGAATTTTGCTCCGTGTCCGTCCCGGTGTGCGGCCAGAGAGAAGTTGCCTTCGTCCTCCCAGGGCATGGCGGCGCGGACGGGGCTGGTGTAGTAGCCGGCGACTCCTTCGTTGAGACGTCCGGGGTCGGTTCCCTTGACGATGGCGATTTCGTCGGCGTCGGGCCCGAGCGCGGGAATGCGGAGGAAGCCGATGCCGGGCGGGGCGGGGGCGGCGGGGGCCCGGGGACTGTGCGCCCATTGTTCTCTGATGGCCTGAGCGGTGGACCGGGCGTGTTTGTCAGCTTCGACGTTGGTCCACCAGATGGTGTAGAGGAGCATCAGGCCGGTCAGGACGGCTGCGGTCAGGAGTACTTCGCCCAGGAGCTGGGCCAGCCGGCCGGCGCGGGGCGGGTCTGGGGGGTGGCGGTGGCGCAGGGAGCTGGGGCGGCGGGGGGTGGTCATGAGTGCGGGGGGGTGTGCTCAGGGCGTGTGGGCGGGCCCGGTGACCAGTGGGGTGAGCGCATCGGCGTAATCCTCGGGGGTGGGAAGGGTGTAGGCCCGGTTGGCTGCGGGGTGGAGGATGGCGTGGCGGGGGCAGGTGGTGGCAGAGGGTCTGAGCAGGGTTTCGCGGACGGTGCGGGCGGTGCGTGCTTCGAGGATCCGTACCCGGTAGACAGTCCGGTACAGCGGTGCACGGCGGGTGGTGTAGGTGCAGTGCTGGCCGGTTTTCTCCTCCCGGACGCGTTCGGCGCAGGCGACCAGCTGTATGTCGTGGTCGCTGTGTGGCCGGAAGGGGGTGCCGCGCCAGTGCCGGCCGGGGAAGGGGATCGCTGCTGTGACGGTGCCGGGCAGCCGGTCGCGCAGGTGGTAGATCTCCACGGGGTGAGGGCCCGGCCCGGCGTAGGGCGGGTTGCCGGGCAGGTAGTGCGGCGGGGTGCCGCACAGGATGCTGACGGGCACTTCCTTGTCGCTGGCGCGGGCGTCGTGACGGTGGACGAAGAGGTATCCGTATCCGCTCACGACGGCAACGATCAGCAGGGCAGCCGCGGTGAGGCTGCCGCCGCCCCAGTACGGCGGCACGGTTGTCCGGCGGCGCGGCCGGGAGGCAAGGTCCATACAGCTCAGTCATCGCGGTGTGCCGCCCGGCCGCAATCCCGCACCTCTGCCTGCCGTGCCTGCTCCGCAAGGGTCACCTGCCCCCCTTTGCCTGCCCTGCCAGCGGCCGCGGTGAGGGAGGGCCTGCCGCGGGCGGCCTGGTCAACACGCTGCCTGCGCGGTGCTGGAACCCCTGCCATCCATCAGCAAATATAGCAACCTCACATATAAGAGTCTTGCATCACATATTGGTCTGAACAGGGCACCCGTCGCCCGGGTACAGCCGCCCCTTGTGCACGCCTCGCGCACAGAAGTGGGGGGCGGCCACCGCCCTTGGCCGCACCACCGGCGTGGGGAGAAACAGCACATGGGACTGCTTGTCCAGGCACACGAGATCAGCGCCATGGGCAGGGACGGCCTGCTGTTCACCGCCGTCAGCGGCAAGATCGAGCAGCCCCGGCTCGCCGTCGTCGCCGGCCCTGCCGGCGACGCCCGCAGCGCCCTGCTGCTGGCCCTGTGCGGCCGTTTCGCTCTCGCCGGCGGAACACTGACCACCGAAAACGCCCGCACCACCCGCGAAACAGCCGCCGTCCTGCGCAGGCGCATTGCCGTCGCGCGCGCCCTGCCGCGGGCCGGCCTCGAGCCCACCTTGCGCGTCAGCGAGGCAATCACCGAACGCAAGGCCATGTGCGGCCGCAAAGGCATGTCCGTGCCTGCCGTGTGGGAAGCCTTCGAACTCATGAGGGCCGACCCGCCCCCCGCCCACGCCCTGTGCCGCGAACTCGACCCCGTCGAACGCACCATGCTGTGCGTAGCCCTCGCCTACGCACAAAAACCCGACGGCATCGCCATCGACGACGCCGACTGCGGCATCCCTCCCCACGACGTCATCTTCATCCGCCAGGCACTGCGCGCCATCACACACAGCGCCATCACCGTCCTGGCCGCCTCCGCCGACCCCGGCTGGGGCGACACCCACATCACGCTCACCCCCACACCCATCCCCCCCCTCCCCGCCCCCGGGGAGGATCCCGGCCCGGACACCCCCGCCCCGCCGCACCACCCCGGCCAGCCCGCCCCCCAAACCGCCCCCGCCGAAGACACCGGACACCCGCGCCAGCACAACAGCGGGAAACAGCCCGCTCCGGCACGCGATACGGCGCCGCACCACAGCGGACAAGGCCAGACCGCGCAGAACACACCGGAACACAAGACCACCGGGCCCGCCCTGGCCGGAACCGGCCAGCCCCCCTCCCCCGCCGGCCCGGCACCCGGGCCATCCAGTGAACCCGCCCGCCCCCACGACCGGCCTGCCAGCCGGCACAGCCCCGGGCAGGATCCCGCCCCGCCGCGCAGCAGCGAGCACCCCCCCGCCGCCCCTCAGGCTGCACACAACAGCCCCGCACAGACACAGACCGGGCATCACCCCCCCGCCCCCGCCGGCACACACCAGCACCCCGACCCGCACACCAGCCGCCAGGCACCGCCCGGCAGGAAAGAGCACACCGGCACCGCCCAGGGCGACGCCAGCACAGCGGCCCCGCCCCCCGCCGGCACCGGCCCGCGCACGCCCGCCCGCCAGCAAACCCCCGACAGCCCGCCCCGCACCCCGCCCAGCCCAGCCCCCCCGCCCCCCGCCCCAGCAAACGGCGAGAGCACCCGCCCTGCTCCCCCGCCCGGAAAGAGCACCCCATGAGAGCACTGCGCCTGGCCTGGCTGGAACTGCAGCGCTTCCGCGGACCGAGCCTGCGATGGCTGCCCGCCCTGCTCATCATCGTGCCCCTGCTGGCCTCCCTCATCCTGCTCACTGCCCTGTGGGACCCCGGCGGACGCCTCGACCGGGTACCCGCCGCCATCATCAACCTCGACCGGCCCGCCAGCGCCCAGCCCGACAAAAACCGCCCCCCCACCACCATCGACGCCGGCAAACGCCTCACCGAAGAACTCGAACTCTCCCGCGACTTCGCCTGGCGCACCCTCACCCCCGGCCAGGCCCGCCGCCAGCTCCAGCAGGGCCGCATCTACCTCACCCTGACCATCCCCGAAAACTTCTCCCGCACCATCGCCCGCACCCTCACCCGCCCCCGCACCCCCACCGCACCCCTCACCCTCCGGCTCAACAACACCAGCAGCTACCTCATCAGCCAGGCCGCCACCGCCCGCATCCCCCGCATCCAGGAACAAGCCACCACCATCGCCCTGGCCTACGGCACCCAGCAGACCACCGACACCTGGCACGACGTACGCCGCACCACCGACAAACTCCTCAACATCACCAGCACCCTCACCCACACCCCCGGCCCGCCAGACCCTCCCCCCGCCAGCAACACCCCCGCCCCCGCCAGCCAGCTCGCCGCCCAGCTCACCGAAACCACCACCACCCTCACCCAGCTCAGCCAGACCCTCAACGACCTCTCCGCCAGCAGCGGCAAAATGAGCTACCAGCTCAACGACGCCGCCTCCACCGCCCAGACCTCCCAGGACAACGCCACCACCCGCCCGGACAACCCCGCCCTCATCCAGCAGAGCACCACCCAGACCACCAGCTCCGTACGCCTCGCCCAGGACACCGTCACCCAGCTCAGCAACCAGCTCCAGACCGCCGCCACCACCACCCAGGCCCTCCTGGGCAAAACCACCCCCCTCACCACCACCGCCCAGACCCTCAGCACCACCCTCGCCAGCCTCAGACAACAACTCAACACCCTCGCCGCCACCATCCCCCCCGCCACTCCGCCCGACACCCCCCCCACCCCCCACCTCGTCCCCATCCACCACAAACACACCACCCCCTCCCTGACCCTCGGCCAGAGCCTCACCCCCCTCGCCCTCACCCTCACCGCATGCATCATCCCCCTGACCACCCTCACCACCCTGCGCACCCACAACCCACGCGCTCTCACCACCCCCCTCAACCCCCTGACCACCACCCTCGCCGCCTACCTCCCCCTCGCCGCTATCACCACCCTCACCACCCTCGCCCTCTACACCACCACACAAACCCTCACCAAAACCACCACACCCCAGCCCTGGACCACCCCCGCCCTCATCACCCTCATCACCCTCACCACCACCGCCGTCACCCACACCCTCAAAACCATCCTCCCCACCCTCACCACCCCCCTCCTCACCCTCACCACCGCCCTCCAGCTCGCCGCAGGCAACACCCTCTACCCACCCCACACCACCAACACCCTCTACACCACCATCCACCCCTACCTCCCCCTCACCCACACCATCCAGACCCTCACCACCACCATCAACACCACCACACCCCCCGCCCCCCGCACCATCCTCACCCTCCTGGCCACCACCCTCCTCGCCCTCACCCTCACCACCCTCACCCTCAGACACCGCACCACCCACACCCACCACACCCTCCACCCCCCCACACCCCACAACACATAAACCACACCACCCCACCCAACCTCCTCCCCACCGCCACTGAAACCGCCCCGCGCCCGGCACTGAACCGCCGACTTGTATGGCGGTAGCGGAACGCGGTCGGGCTGGCCGCTCGTAGCGTCCCGTTAGGACGCCGGTCCGGGTGACTCGTGAACCGTCTGCCGCTCTCTTCGGGGCTGGCTCTCCCGGGGCATGTCGCCGGTCCGGTGTCCGTTCACGGTCTGACTCACCACAGGGCCGTCTGCCATGCTGCGGCGACGGTGACGACGGTCCGGGCCGCGGCCGGTCCCCCGGTGAGGATGATGTCCCGGGCTCGGTCGCAGCCTTTCGTGGGTGTGGTGGGGCTGTTCATCCGTGAGTGCCGGTCTGGATCAGGGTGCAGCGGAAAGTGATCCGCTCGGCGACGGCCGCGCAGAGCCGGGCGTCCCCGAAGGTCTTGTCCCACTCGGTGAACGGGTTCGCCGCGACCGCGGTAGCTTTGCGTTCCTCACGCCCGGTGAAGATCTGGAACAGCAGTTTGGCGCCCTTGCGATCCAGGCTGAGGCAGCCGAACTCGTCCAGGCAGAGAAGGCCGATCTTGCTATAGCGGGCGATCACGCAGGACAGACGGCGGTTGGAGTCAGCTTCAGCGAGCTCGATTACCAGCGCCGATGTGGTGGTGCAGCGGACCGACAGGCCGCTCTCGGCGATCGCGGTGCCGATCCCGATCAGCAGGTGGGACTTGCCGGTGCCGCAGCCGCCGATCAGCACCAGCGGCCGTCCTTCGCCGACCCAGGCCGGAGACTTCAGGTCCGCCACGACCTCGGGGGTGACGTTCGGGTTCTTCTCGAAGTCGAAGTCCTCCAGCCGGTTCGGGCGGGGGAAGCGGGCCAGCCGCAGCAGCCTCTGCTGGCGGCGCAGGTCCCGGTCGGCGAGCTTGGCCTGCAGCATGTCCAGCAGGAACTGCTCGTAGGTGGCCTGCTCGCGCCGGGCGGTGGCGGCCAGGCCGATGAACCTCTCACGGAACGCCGGCAGGCGAAGCTCCCGGCATGCCCCGTCAATGAGCATGTCCTCCCGATCCCGCAGCGGCATCGGCGGCCGGGGGCCTTGCCGGTGTCCTGCTCGCCGCCCTGGTCAGTAACGGTAATGGTCACACTCATGCACCGTGGCCTTTCCGGGTCTGGCTCTCGCGGCCGGCGACCGGGCTCAGCAGCCGGCCGTACTTGCTCATGCCGGGCAGCGCCTTGCGCGGGCCGGGCGGCAGACGGCGTGGCGTGCGTGCAGGGAGATCACCTGGGCCCCCGCGCTCTCGGTGCCGTGACCGGACGCAGCGGTATCATTGTCGTCGAGGAGCTCGGCCTTCCCGGTGCCTTCTATCGCCTTGCGGAGTGGAAGCATCGACGTGAGCCCCTCGAGGTTCGCACAGAACGCCTTCCCGGACTGCCTATGGTCGATTCAGCGGATCTCACACAGGGTCACCGGCGGCCCAGCAGCCGGTCACGAAAACTGAGAAACTCCAGATTTGTAACGGCTTCTCACGCGGCCCCCTGCGCGCCTTGTTGAAACCGTTGTGCGGACACGCAACCATTGCGTTCGGTGCAAGCGGGGGAAATTAGGGTTCCAGGACCTTAACCGGATGCCCCCGTTTCGCACTGTGGCCGCCCGGGGATAGCCGGATTCTGCCCCTGGGCGGCTCATCTGCATCGCAGTGCTGCCTCCGCCAGCTTCCGCACCTTTTCCGCGCGTAGTGTGCCGACCAGGACGCACCCACTGCCCCGACGGCTTACGAGTGGCCGGATCTGTCGTGTCGCCGCCTCAGGCACCCAGAGCCGCCAGCGCCGCGCAGGAGCCCTCCCGGTCACGGCGCCACAGGGCAATCTTCAGCGCGTCGAGGACCAGTACTACAGGTGAGATTCGAGAGCCCGGCGTCTTCGCTGTTGGTAGTGGATTCGGCGGGCGGGGGTTTGGTGGGTGCGACGCCCCAGGGACTGGGCGGCGATCACGCCTGGGGTGTGCTGGATGTGCCAGAGGGTCTGGTGGAGCAGGCGGCGGATCTCCTCGGCGGTGCAGGGGATCAGGCCAGGACGGTGTCGAGCGGGAGGGGCAGGTGCAGCGGCGGCCACACTATGGCGGGGTCCATTTCTTCGCCTGCTTCTCCGGGCCGGCCCGGCTGCCCGGTCACGGCGTGTGGCGCTGCGGTGGTGGTGCGGGTGGCGGTGACGGACAGGAACGCGAACGCGGCGAGGGCTATGTGGCGGTGCCAGGGTTCCCACTGGCGGACCTCGTAGTGGTCCAGGCCGCAGTCCGACTTCGCGGTCCCCAAGCAGTCCTCCACGCCCCAGCGCATGCCCGCGACCTGTACCAGCGTCGCCAGGGTGGTGCCGGTGCGGGCGTGGACGGCGAAGAACGCCAGGCCGGCCCGGTCGGTGGCGGAGCGGCGCACGAGCAGCAGATGCCGCCACCCCTTGCGGGCAGGGCCGGCCGCCGACGGCCAGGTCACCTCGGCCAGGGCCCAGTCGTACAGGCGCGCCCTTCGCCCCGTTCCCGCACGAGCGCCGCTCGAACACCAGCGGCACGGCCGCGGCGAGGCCCTCGACCCGGACCGGCCCGGTGCCCACTGTAACGACCGTCTCGTCACACGGCACCGCCAGTTTGCACTCGGTCTTCGAGGACCGGGCAGCGGTGGCTTTCACCCCGCTGCGGACCGCGGTTTGCAGCGCTTTCAGCTCCCCGGCCTTGAGCTGGTCTGCGATCTGCCCGGAGCCCGTGGTGCGGGCTGCGCCGGCGGCTTTCTTCAGCGCCAGCAGCGCGTCGATGGCCCGGCAGGCCGCGCAGCGGGCCTGCCCGGACCCGCGTTCGGTGACCGCGACCAGCTCCCGCAGGACATGAGCTGAGCACAAGGCGTGGGTGGCCTCGGTGTAGGTGTCGTACGGGGCCCAGGCATCATGCATGGCCACCCCGCGGAACGCGGGCAGGATCCCAGCGGCACCGGTGGCCTCGGTCCCGCGCCGCCGGTGCACGCTCAGGTGCACGAACATCCCCGTGGAGGCGGAGTGCAGCCAGTGCAGGCGGCCGGCCGTGCGGAACCCGGTCACGCCGAAGAACGCCAGCGGCGCCCGCGCCACCTGCCCGGCGACCACGCGGCCGGAGGTGTCCAGGGTCCTCGCGCACCGGCGGACCCAGCCCGCCACGGTGGCCACCGCGACCGGAGCGCCGAACAGACCGGCCAGCGCAAGGGCGGTGCGGTCCTTGGACAGAAACTGCCCGTGCATCAGATACACCCCGACGGCGGCCAGCCGGGGGCCGTACTGCACCGGAGCAGCGACCCGGGCCGGAGCGGCGGCCCGGGCCTTCTTCCCGCAGGCACACCGAACCGGGAGCAGCTGGTGCCCGGCGGTCTCCAGCCGTATCTCTTCGGGCAGGCCGAAGACCTGGCGACGCTCCATCCCGGCCACGGGCGCGCCCGAGAGGTCGGCCCCGCAGCCGGCACAGGGGCCAGGCCGGTGCGTGACGGTCTCATCCGGGGTCTCGACCTGGCGCAACGTGGTACCCGGCTGCCCCCTGGGACGGCCCGGGCCACGCCCGGACTTCCCGCGCAGCGGCTTCGGGGCGGGTTTGGCCAGGCCGTCCGGGGACGGG
The DNA here is from genome assembly GCF_056432045.1 of Streptomyces sp. NPDC045701. NCBI lineage: Bacteria > Bacillati > Actinomycetota > Actinomycetes > Kitasatosporales > Streptomycetaceae > Streptomyces > Streptomyces sp. NPDC045701. The sequence goes on from NZ_JBWKJV010000067.1 coordinate 9,124, forward strand.
GGCCCTGAGGAGTTTGCGGAGTTCTGGGCCAGCCGGGCTTCCAGGTCCGCGATCCGGGCCCGGGCCTGGGCCAGCTCGCTCCGCAACTCAACCACCAGCGCCGCGAGTTCCTCATAGCTGGGAAGCGGCGCGGTCCGGGACATGAGACCCAATGATCACGATACGGGGCCCCGAGATCAACTCGAATGCCGGTGACCAGCTATCCAGTCACCCATGGCCTTCGCCTTCAAGCACAGGCCCGGCTCCTCCTTGGCCCGCCTTCGGACGGGAGTTAAATGACGGCGCCGCAAGCTTCAAGTGTTGCGGACTGGCCGGTTGCACACCCCGGACGGGTGCTGTCACTCCACTTCGACGCCACCCTTCCGAGCGACGCCGGGAGTCAGCTACCGAGGACCCTGGCGTCTCCCCGGACCGGACTTACACCAGCTGGCTACCCCGAGCCTGTCGTCCGGTTACATCGTTCACAGCCCTTCTGAGCTGCGATGATGTCCGGACTGCTGGACGTACGCCTGCCGTTTAACTTCACAGGTCACCCGGCCTGCTGATCTGCGGTTCGTCCCCGGGACAGCAGGGGCGGCCGTTCCTCGATGCTTCGAGGTGTCGAGCAACGAAGCATCGAGGAACGGCCGCCTGTTATGAGTGTCCCTGCCGGAACGCCTGCGGGTGAGGCGTAGGCGCTGGGTGTCCTGTCCTGGTGCCGGGTTGAGTCCTACACGTGCCCGTACACTCGCGCGGATGCGCTCTTCGAGTTCACGGACGCGGTGCTGGGCGCGGACGGGCCGGTGAGGACGCTGGCCGAGCTGTCGCTGGCGGCCCGGCACCGGCACGGGGGCCCTGTACACGGCGCTGGACCGGAGTTTGGCGGAGCCGGCACGGCTGCGCCGCACGCTTGCCTGCCTACCGCTGCCGAAGGCGGCCAACGGGCGCATCGTGCTGGCCGCGGACGTGACCAACTGGCTCTGGCTCCGGCCCCGGCGCCCCGACCAGCCCCGACAGGCTGTTCTGCCATGCCTACGGACGCGGCGCCCGCAGCAAGGACCAGTCCGTGCCGGGTTGGCCGTACTCTTTCCCTGGTCAAAGACCACAGGCGAAAGCCAACCCGCCATACCACTGAGCTTGCGAAAGGATCAATAGTCAGTCAGATTTCAAAAAATCATAGGAGAGATCAACCAAATGGGCCCCTACATCCTTGCCGTTAAGACGCTCCAGCTCCCCCCTCAGGAGTTGCAGCCCCCCCTTCAGGCGGATTTCCGCATCCTGGCGCGTTTCAAGCGCCGCCTGCGCGTCGAAAAGTGGGTCCCGCAATAGTTCCGCGATGGATTCCAGGCGCTCCTTGCGCGCCAATGCCAAAGATTCGGTCATGTACACCACCGCGCCATTGTTTGAGGCGTGTTGGTCGACTGTGCGCAGCAGCGGCATACCGTCGGCACCTGCCTGGCTCAAGTTTTGTGTGCTCGCCAAAGCCCCTCCCAGAAGTCGCAGGGCCATTTCCCGCTGATATTGCATTTGCGCTTGCGCACCCAGATCCGCCACCTTCGATTCTTTCACTTTCACATCATCGGGCAAGACTTTCCCCAGGTGCCTGCTCAAATCATTAAGTTCCCTGCGCGCGGCTATATCCGCCTCAATGGCCCTTTTTACAACTCCTTCGGTTGATCCTTCGGCTTTGTGTACCGCTTTGTCTACGACTCGGTAGCCTGCTGCGTCAGCGCCGGTACCGATGAGGTTGCTGATCTTCTTGGCGCCGAGGCCGAGGGCGATACCGGCGGTGCCGAGGGTGAGGGAGGCGATGTTGAGGGGATCGTCGAGCTGGTCGCGTCCTGTTGCGAGGGCGGTGATATCGAGGAGAGCGCTGGCGCCGTCGAGGACGGCGCCGGCGAGGGCGATGCCGAAGGCGGCGGACAGGGGGCCGGAGAACACGGCGGTGGCGGCGGTGGTGATGGCGGCTGCGGCGAGGGTGATGCCGTAGATGAGGTACTGGCCCCAGTCGGGTATGGCGGTGTTGCCCGACGGGTCGGTTTTCATGACGGGGTTGGCGTCGAAGGCCATGTAGCGGTTGAACTGGGGGGCGGGGTCACGGGTGAGGAACCGGTTCTGGGCGGGGTCGTAGAAGCGGGCTCTGAGGTCCTGGATGCCGGTGGCACGGTGGGTGTATTCGCCGGCGTAGGTGAACGGGTTGACCCCCGCCGCGCCCGCGGCCGGTGCCGTGCCTGCCGGGGCGGTGCCGGCCGGTGCCGTGCCAGTGGGCAGGGGCTGTGTGGTGTGGGTGGCGTGCTGGCCGTAGTCGGTGTAGTGCCAGGCGGCATTAATGCTGCCGTCGCTAGCCGTGAGGGTGGTGGTATTGCCGTGCCGGTCGTGGTGGAGGTAACCGCCGCCGGTGATGTTCGCGGCCCGGACCGCTTCGCTTGGGGTCCCGCTCTGGCTGGTAAGGGTGCGGGCTTCGCGGGTGACGGTCTGCAGGTAGGAGCCGGTGATCACCGAAGGCTGCGCCTCACCGCCGCTGCTGGTGCTGGTGGTGTGGGTGTCGTTGGTGATGCCGCCGGTTGCGGGGTCGTAGTAGAACCCGGTCACCGTCACACCGGCGCCTTCCCCGCCTCCTTCCCCGTTCCGGCCCGTGCTGGGGTGGGTGGTGGCGGTTTTGCGGGTGCCGTCGGCCCAGTAGGTGTAGCGGGTGGTGGTGCCGTCGGGGGTGGTGACAGAGGCGGGCTGGCTGAGGGGGTTGTAGGTCCAGGTGTTGCCGCGGTGGTCTCTGACCAGGTTCCCGGCCGCGTCGAATTCCTGGGTCTTCTTCTCACCGTCGGCAGTCAGGGCGGTCAGCCGGCCCGCGGGATCGATCTCATACTCGGTAACGCTCTTTTTCCCGCCCTGATCATGGCGGGTGATCTCGCTCCTGGTGACGTCGCCGGAGACGTTCACGGTGTAAACAGTCTCAGTGACCGCCTCACCCTTATCGTCCCTGATCATAGAGTGAATGAGCCGGTCAAAGGCGTCGTACCGGTAGACGGTCCTCGTGCTCACCATGCCCACTGCACCCTGGTCGTCCCTGACCACCGCGCCGGACCCGCTGACGGCGGGGCGGGTGTCGGTCCGGGAGGTGAGGTTGCCGTGGGAGTCGTAGGTGTAGGCGGCTTCGGAGACCAGGGTGCCGTCCGCCCGTACAGTCTTCTCGGTCTTGACCTGGTGGTCGCCGGTGAAGGTGTAGGCGGTACTCACCCCGTTGCCGCGGCTGGCCTTCTCGATCCGGCCCAGGCCGTCGTAGGTGTAGGTGACTTCGGCGAGAGTCTTGCCGCCGGTGCCGGTCTGCTTCGCCGACTTCAGGGTTCCGTCCGCAGCGTTGTAGGTGTAGACCGTCTTCGCACCGGCCGCGTCGAGTGAAGCCACGAGCTGGCCATGAGTGCCGTACTCCCGGGTAAGGCTCTTGCCGTCGGGATAGGCCACCCTGGTGACCTGCCCGTCGGCGTTATAGGCGTAAGAGATAACCGTGCCCGCCTTGTCGGCAGGGTCGAACACCTCCGTCACCCGGCCGGTGGCCTTGTGGTAGGTGTACGCCTTCCTGACCGTGCCGTCGGCTGAGACCGCCGCGGTCCCAAGGACGCGCCCGGTGGCCGGGTCGTAGGAGGTGGTGGTGACCGACCCGTCCGGGCCGGTCACCTTCTCCACCTCACCCCGCTCGTTATAGACCGTGGTGATAACCCCGCCAGCCGGGTCCTTCTCCTGGACGACACGCCCCGCCCCATCCCGCTTCAGGACAGCGCCGGACCGCTCATCCTGGCCAGCCGCCAGGGTCTTCACCACCGGTCCGCCGGTCAGGTCCTGACGGGACTCGGCGGTGACCTCACCGCCGGGAAACACGTCCGTGGCGGCCGGAGTCAGCGTGGCGGTGTCCACCGTGCCGCCCGCACCGTAAGCAAGGCGGGTAGTGACATCCCCGGCTGTGGATTCCCGTGCCCGGCCTATCCCGTCAAAGGACCGGGATGCGGCCGGCACGGGGGTGCCGTCCGCATGGCGGGTGGCCGAAGCGACGGCGCGGTCGGCAGCATCAAGCTTCTCGGTGGTGGTGGTCACCGCCTTAGCCGGGTCGCTCTCCCCGGCGGGGAGCAGGGCGGTGGTCCTGGTGTTGGCGACATCGTCATACGACACGATCTGTTTGGTGCCGTTGGGGGCGACGGCCTTGACGGGCCGGCCGAGCAGGTCGTTCGTGGTGACTGTTTTGCGGCCGGCGCTGTCGGTGGTGGTGGCGGTCAGTCCGTCCGGCGAGTACTCCACCTGCTGCAGTGTCCGCGCCTGCGGGTCACCGGTGATCTTCCCGGCGGTGATGTTGTCGGTCTTCTTCTCCACCCGCCCCAGCAGATCCCGGGTCTCGGTGGTGACATGCCCGTCGGGGGTCGTGACGATGGTGGAGGTTGGGGTGTGGGCGGCGGTGGTGGTCAGCCCGTCCGGCCCGGTCTCCGTGATCACCCGCCCCGCGTCGTCATACGTCTTCTTCACCGACCGGCCCGCCGCGTCGATGGTTTCGACGACTTCGCCGGTGGCCAGGTCGGTGATCTGCTTCACCGTCCCCGCCGGGGTGGTGACCGCATCGGTGCGGGTATGGGCGTCTGTGTCGATGCTGGTGGTGTAGGTCTCGGTCAGCTTCTGCGGCCCCTCATCACCCTCCGGGCGCGCACCCTCGGCCCAGGTAAGAGTCTTCGACGCCAGCTCACCATGCTCATCAGTCTCAAAGCTCGTGACCGTGCGGGCCTTTGGTGTCTCCCCCGGCTTGTTCGCCACCGCTTCGGTGGTGGCCGCAACATGCCTGCCATCCGCGGTGAGGGTGTTCCGCGTTTCCGCGACGGTGCCGTCCGCGCCGGTGGTCACCGATTTCACCGGCTGCCCGAAGGGCCCGTATTCGGTGCGGGTCACCGCCCCGGTAACGTCCTTCCGCTCCACCTGCCGGCCATGATCATCAAACACGGCCGTCTCGGCCGTGGTGCGCTGCCTGCCCCCCGGGCCCAGGTGCGTGACCCGTGCCTCGGCCGGTTTGGCGTAGTTCGCCGGCAAAGCCACCGGGGACGGCGGCACCTCGTCCTTCTCCCCCGTGTAGTCCATGCCCTGTTTGTGCAGGCTGACCCGCCTGTCCCCGGCAATCAGGAACGTCTCGCGCTCCTGCAGCAAATGCAGCTTGTTGTAGGTGGAACGCACCACCGACACCCCGTCCGACAGCTCCGTGGCATACCGGTAGCCCTGGACGGCAGCGTCAGCTGCGTCGAACAGGCCGAACGTGGTGTGCTGATACGCCGGGAAACCGGTGTGGCTGTGCAGCTGCCCGTCCACCGGAACCAGC
>NZ_JBWKJV010000068.1:0-14429 GCF_056432045.1 Streptomyces sp. NPDC045701
CCGAACTGGTCCTCGTCCGCACGACGGCCTGCTGATCACCCACCAGCCGAACCACCAGGCCAAGACGGCCCGACCTCAATTTCCCCCAAGGTCGTTACCTGCTCACCGCCGGCTTCGCCTCCGGCGCCTTCGCACTCTTCCTGGCGACCACCATGCGCCGCCACAAGCGCGCCGCCTGGATCCTCAACGCAGTCCTGTGCGGGCTGTTCCTGCTACTGCTCATCGTGGCCATGACCGTCCCGGAGGTCCGCCAGCACCCGCAGAACTGGGTGTCGCTGTCCTTCACCGCCTCCTTCCTGCTGGCCCTGCTTGTGGGCCGCCAGGAGTTCTACGCCAAGGGCGACCGGTCCAACCCGATGCTCGCCACGGCGGTCGCCGCCGGCGGACTGCTTATCACGTCCCTGTTCGCCGCACTCCTCGTCACCGCCACCGACACCTCCCACTCCACCTTCCCCGAACGCTGGCGGTATGGCGTGCTGCGGCTGATCACCCTGGCGACAGACACCGCGCCGGACATCCGAGCACCCGGCTGGGTCGACGTCCTCATCAACATCATGTCGACGCTCCTGCTCATTGCGGTGCTGTATGCCGCGTTCCGCTCGCGCCGGGCCGTCGACTCGCTCAGCAAGCGAGACGAGGACGATCTACGGGCACTACTGGCCCGGCACGGCGAGCGCGACTCACTCGGCTACTTCGCGCTGCGCCGGGAGAAGAGCGTGGTGTGGTCGCCCAGCCGCAAGGCGGCAGTGGTCTACCGCGTCGTGGGCGGTGTCTCGCTCGCATCCGGCGACCCGGTCGGCGACCCTGAGGCATGGCCGGGCGCGATCGAGCCATGGCTGGCCGAGGCACGCGAGCACGGCTGGATCCCGGCCGTGATGGGAGCGAGCGAGGAGGCGGGCACCGTCTACTCCCGGCACGGCCTGGACGCTCTCGAACTGGGTGACGAGGCGATCGTGGAGACGGACCAGTTCACCCTGGAGGGCCGGGCGATGCGGACCGTCCGCCAGGCCTACAACCGGGTCAGGCGTGCCGGATACCAGGTACGGATCCGCCGCCACGAGGAGATTCCGCCTGGTGAGATGGCCCAGCTCCTGCGGCTGGCCGATGATTGGCGAGACGGTGCCACAGAGCGGGGCTTCTCGATGGCGCTTGGGCGGCTGGGTGACCCATCCGACGGGCGATGCGTGATGCTGGAGTGCGCCGACACCGACGGCGCGCTTCGCGCCCTGCTGTCGTTCGTGCCGTGGGGATCCGCCGGCCTGTCGCTCGACCTAATGCGCCGCGACCGGGACGCCGAGAACGGCCTCGTGGAATTCATGATCATCGAGTTGCTCCAGCGCGCAGGACAAATCGGGATCGTGCAGGTGTCACTTAACTTCGCCATGTTCAGGTCCGTCTTCGAACGTGGCGCGAAGCTCGGGGCCGGCCCCGTCCTGCGCCTGTGGCGCTCCTTGCTGAGCTTCTTCTCCCGCTGGTGGCAGATCGAGTCGCTGTACCGCGCCAACGCCAAGTACCGACCGATCTGGGAGCCGCGATTCATGCTCTTCGAGAAGAGTTCCGACCTGCTGCGCATCGGGCTGGCCGCAGGCCGCGCGGAGGGATTCCTGCAGGCGCCCGGCATGCCCGAATGGATGCGCCGACACCTGAAGGACCGACGGCGCTGAGCGATTCGCGCGCCGCGAGCGGGCACGCGGCAGCCTCCTGCGCGGCTGCAGCCGCGCCTGCGCTTTCGGTACCCGCGAGTACGTGAGGGATGAGCTCTTCAGCCCGACACGAATTCGGCTTGTCTGACCATACGGGCCATCAGCGGTGACCCACCAGAACGGGATGCCGCACTTTCACGGCACGCTTCAGCATGCGGAAGCCCAGATCCGGTTTCGCCCGCGAACTCGACATCGCCACCAATGCTGGCCGCCCGACAACGCTCACGGTCCATTCCTTCGGCGGATGCGGCTCCCGGTCGATCAACGCCCATGGTTATGGCCATGGAGTTTTCGGCAAGCCTGGAACCACCACCGTCTCCCCAGACGGCAAGCAGGTGGTGAAGAGCGCCTGCACCTACGACAAGACCACCGGCCGGGTGCTGGAGGTGTTCGACCCCTCCGACAAGACCGGCACGGTCATCTCCTACACCTACGACGCGGACGGCCACGTCACCAGGGTCACCTACCCCGACGGCAAGAGCCTGTCCCAGGAGTACGACACCCACGGACAGCTCACGGCTGCGGTCGACGCGGCCGGGGCGCGCACCGTCTACACCTACAACGCTGACGGCACCCTGCGCTCGGCGAAGCAGACCGGCACCGACGGCCGGGTCCTGGCCGAGGTCACCTACACCTACGACGGACTCGGCCGGATCGGGAAGGTGGAACGCGGCAACGGCGTCACCACCTCCTACACCTTCACCGGTGCCAGCCAGATCAAGACCGAGAAAACCACCCGCGCCGACGGCACCCTGGTGAGCGAGGCCGCCTACAGCTACGACGCGCACGGCAACCTCACCTCCCGCACCGACACCCGCCCCGCCGTCAACGACACCGGCACGGTACTCAAAGACGAGCACGGCGGGGTGAGCATGGCGGTCACCAACACCGCCTACCGCTACGACGCCTACGACCGCCTCATCCACTCCACAGTCAGCAACAGCGAGGGCGAGCCGGTCACCGAGACCGCCTACACGCTGAACGTCTCCGGCGACATCACCCGCTCCGAGACCACCCGCCACGATGAGGGCGGCAAGAAGACGGTCACCGAGCACGACATCGACCCGGCCGGCCGGCTGACCGCCATCACCACCGACGGGCAGAAGAAAACCCAGGAATTCGACCAGGCCGGAAACCTGACCAAAGACCACCGCGGCAACACCTGGACCTACAACCCCCACAACCAGCCCACGGCGGTCACCACCCCCGACGGCACCACCACCCGCTACACCTACTGGGCCGACGGCACCCGCAAGACTGCCACCACCAGCCCCGGCGGGGAACAAGCCGGGCAAGGCGGCGGTGCGACGGTGACCGGGTTCTACTACGACCCCACCACCGGCACCATCACCAACGACACCCACACCACCACCAGCGGTGACGGGGCCGCCCAGCAGCCGGACACCATCACCGGCTCCTACCTCCAGGCCGCCACCCGCGAAGCCCGCACCCTCACCACCACCGACCCCGCGGCCAGCGAGACCACCCAGACGGCCAACACCACCGGCGGCGGATACCTCCACCACGACCGCCACGGCAACACCACCACCCTCACCGGCAACAGCGGCCACATCAACGCCGCCTGGCACTACACCGACTACGGCCAGCACACCACCCCCACCACCACAGCTGTGACCGCAGCCGTCAGCCCAGGCGCAGCCGCGGGCACCAACCCCTTCACCTACGCCGGCGAATACACCAACACCACCACCGGCACCCAATACCTGAAAAACCGCCTCTACGACCCCGCCCAGAAACGCTTCACCACCCGCGACAACGCCCCCCAACACAACCGCTACATGGCCTTCGACGCCAACCCCATCATGAAAACCGACCCCACCGGCAACACCGCCGAACTCGACTGGGGGCTCTTCGCGCTGTCCGCCGCCATCTTCCTCGGCACCGTCCTCTCAGTCGCCGCCACCGCCGCCACCGGCGGCCTCGCCGCCGCCGGCGCCAGCGCTCTGCTCGGCCTCGCCATCGAAACCGCCGGCCTCGCCCTCGAAACCGTCGCCCTCGCCGACGACACCGAAAACTTCCTCACCCCCGACGCACGCACCGGCCTCCTCTACGGCGGCCTCGCCCTCACCGCCGCCGGCGGCCTCGGGATCGGCCAAAGGGTCAAGAAAGCAGTAAAGACCGTATCTGCAGCGAATAACTCGCCCTCTAAGACGCCTATAAAGCCTGTCGCGATAACGCCGTCACCCCCTCTCGCATCACCATCGCCTGACATAATGCCCGCTGCGCCTGCCAATGGAAGTGTTACTTGGTGTGACCCGGCAAACCTCCTGAAAGGCGTAACTCCGACGCACGTGTACCACGGCACCACTGTCTCAGCCGCAGCAGCAATTAGGAAAGTTGGGTTTGCGGAAAAGAGCCCTAGGTATGGCCTCACCTTCGGGCGAGGATTCTACTTCAGCTCCCGTAAGGAGATCGCTCAAGACTGGGCTACAAAGGACGGGAAACCCGGGGAAGTTCTAGTCTTCGAGATCACTGGAAAGATCGCAGTATTCGATGAGCCCGATTACAGTCGCCTAGGCCGCAAGGAATTCAAGTTCGCTGAAACCGAAACTGAAAAGCGAGAACTGGAAGAATATACGCGCAATGCCACCCAATACGTTCCCCGAAATACTTATCACGTAAAGTCACTAGTGGGGCTGAATCAGTACCTGCGCGAGCGAGGATACGCGGGAATGTATTCCTTGCCTCAGCACGAGTTGGTCATGTTCTCCACCGATAACATTCGCCTGGTTAATTGAACAGTCCAGTCTGCACCATGCCCGTAAGGTTCGTGCCGCGATCTTCAGTCCCGCGGATCGACTCGACGGCATGACCGGCTGCCTTCATGTGGTCGACGAAGGCCACGGTCAGCGGTTTCGGGGGCCGGGTTCCCCGCGAAGAAAATCGTCGCCGCCTTCGGCACTTCGTTGACCTCGCGCAGCCGCTTGTTCTCCGCCCGCAGCCGCTTGAGTTCCTCTCGTTCGTGGCTGGTCACGCCCGCGGTGATGCCCGTGTCGATCTCGTGCTGAGCCACCCAGCGCCGCACGGACTCACGCGAGACGCCGAGCGATTCGGCGACCTGGACATGGACAGTACGCTCGGTGGAGTACTCCGGGCGGTGCCGGGTGACCAGACGCACAGCCTGGCTACGAAGCGCGGGGTCAATCTCCCTGGCACGTGTCCCGTCCTCTCTGATGGCTCACAACGGAGCGGCAGAGCAGTCGGAACGGTTCACCAGCTGTCGAACTCGGGATCAACGACCGGCTCCAGCTGACGGATCGAGGTCAAGCGGGCTGCCGAGGCGATCGTGGTGTGACTCCGGCCGGTTCAAATCGCAGATGTTCAGCGGATCGATGTAGGAACTTTGTATCTTTCGTGCTGCAATTCAAATCCCAAATCTGTAAAGAATTTATGGAATATTTCCTCTTTCTTGGACATGCCGGTCCCCGCATGGCCAGCCGCCAGGTCGTTCATTTCAGCATCACCCAAACTCTCATCAGCGTACTTCCAGTTGACGCCGTAGTGACCACTTTTCTCATTCGTTCTGAGGAGGGGGGGGCGTGAGTCTTCAAGTTGCACGATATGACCACCGACCACTTTCATGTCGGGCCATGATGGCCTTCCTATGTGCTGAGCGAGTTCGGTATGCGGACTATTAGCCAGCACTTTGGCTGCAGCCGACTCCGGCCGCAGCGAACCTATTGCCAGCACTTGTCTTTCCATATCAAACACATACTCCACCCCGGGCTCGCCGAGATTCGGAGCCTTCCGGAGCAGCGCATGAATGTCACGCAAAGTATTTTCCGTCACTACGCTATTCCTATTGAGGATCATGACGTCTCCTCGCGTCCTAGCCTCAGCTTTCATTCCGAGGCGGGCCCAGCTAGGGACGGCTTTGGGACCGAGTTTTGCTCCGATCGAGCTCAGACCTCCGACTATACCGAGAGCGATGCCACCCCAGAAAATGCTTTCACGAGCAACCGGATCGTCTACGAAAAAGCTGTCAGCGTCATGCTTCAGGGTAAGTGCGCTTATTAGTACGCCTGCAGTGTTGGCTACCAGGCCAGCTACGGACCATACTAGAGCCGCCCCCGCGGGGGGCGTGATGATTGTGAGAGAGAAAGCAGCGACCGCTACCAGAACGGTGATGCCGAAGCCGACCCAGTCCCACACGGCGGTGTTGCCTGACGGGTCGGTCTTCATGATGGGATTGGTGTCGGCGTATTGGTAGCGGTTGTGCAGGGATGCGGTGTCGCGGGTGGTGAACCGGCCCTGGGCGGGGTCGTAGGTGCGGTTTTTCAGGTACTGCGTGCCGATGCCGGGATCGGTGTATTCGCCGGAGTAGGTGAAGCGGTTTGATTCTGCGGCAGTACCGGCGTGTGGCTGGACGGTGTTGATGACGGCGCCATGAGTGGTGGTGTGTTGGCCGTAGTCGCTGTAATGCCAGGCGGCATTCACCGTGCCGTCACTGCCGGTGAGGGCGGTGGTATTGGCGTGCCGGTCATGCAGCAGGTAGCCGCCACTGGACGCTTGGCCCTGCTTGGCTGCGGTTCCGGTGAAAGTACGGGCCTCGCGGGTGAGGCCTTGCAGGTAGGAGGCGGTGGCGGCCTCACCGCTGCCGCTGCCCTCACCAATGGTGTGGGTGTCGTTGGCGATGGTGCCGGTGCCGGGGTCATAGTAAAATTCGGTGGTCGTCTCCTTGCCGTCGGCGGTGGTGTTGACGGCCGTTCTGCGGCTGCCGTCGGCCCAGTAGGTGTATTCGGTTCTGGTGCCGTTGGGGGTGGTCACGGAGGTGGGCTGGTTGAGGGTGTTGTAGGTCCAGGTGTTGCCGCGGTGGTCCTTGAGCAGGTTGCCCGCCGCATCCCATTCCTGCACCTGCTTGGTGCAGTCGGTGGTGACGGTGATAAGCCGGCCCGCCGCGTCGACGTCATGCTTGGCCACACTCTTCTTCACCTCACCGCCCTGGTGGCGTGAGGTTTCAGTCTTGATTACGTCGCCGGAGACGTTGAGGGTGTAGGCGGTCTCGACCAGGGGCTTGCCTTCAGCGTCGCTGAGCGTGGAGCGGATCAGGCGGTTGTAGGCGTTGTAGCTGTAGGCCGTCGACGTCGCCGCGACCTTCACGTCACCGTCCTCACCCTTAACCAGGTTGCCGTCCTCGCCGATTTCGGGGCGGGTGTCGATGCGGGTGGCTAGCTGGTTGTGCTCATTGTAGGTGTAGGCGGCCTCGGTGACGGTGCGTCCGTCCTTTCCGAGGGTAATCTCGGTCCTGATCTGACCGGCGTCAGTGTACGTGTAGGCGGTGGTCACTTCGTTGCCGCGCTCCACCTTCTCGATCCGGCCAAGGTTGTCGTAGGTGTAGGTGACCTTGGCCAGGACCTTGCCAGCCTTGTCCTTTTGCACCGCCGCCTTCAGCGTCCCGTCCGGGTTGTAGCTGTAGCTGGTGAGGGCGCCCACAGCATCCACTGAGGCGGTCAGCTGGCCGTGGGTATCGAATTCCTGGGTAAGGGTTTTGCGGTTGGGATAGGTGACCTTGGTGAGCTGGCCGTCGGCGTTGTAGGTGTAGCTGATGACCGTGCCGGGTTTGCCGGCGGGGTCGAACACCTCCAACACACGGCCGGTGGTCTTGTCGTAGGTGTAAGCCCTCTTCTCCGCCCGTTTGCCGTCGGCCGAGATGGTGGTGGTTTCGCTGATGCGCCCGGTGGCCGGGTCGTAGCTGGTGGTGGTGACCGACCCGTCAGCACCGGTTACCTTCTCCACCTCACCCCGGTCGTTGTAGAGAGTCGAGACGACCCCACCGGCCGGATCCTTCTCCTCGATCACACGCCCGGCGTCGTCCCGCTTCACCACGGTCCCGGACCGCTTCTCACCGCCCGAGCCTAGAGTTTTCACCACCGGCTCGCCGGTCAGGTCCTGACGCGACTCAGCGGTGACCTCACCACCGGGAAACGCCTCGGGCGCAGCCGGAGTCAGGGCAGCCGTGTCGACCGTGCCGCCCGCACCGTAGGCCAGACGGGCGGTGACATCCCCGGCCACAGTTTCCCGCTGCCGGCCCAGCCCGTCATACGACTGGGAGGACGAAGGTACGGGGGTCTCGTCACGGTGGCTGGTCGACGAGGCAACCGGCCGGTCGGCGTCGTCGAGCTTGTCGGTGGTGGTGGTGACCGCCTTGGCCGGATCGGTCTCACCCGCGGGGAGGATGGCGGTGGTTTTGGTGTGGGCGACGTCGTCGTAGGACATGAGCTGCGTCATGCCGTTGGGTGCGACGGCTTTGACGGGCCGGCCCAGCAGATCGTTGGTGGTGATGGTTTTACGGCCGGCGCTGTCGATGGTGGTGGCGGTCAGCCCGTCGGGCGCATAGTCCACCTTCTGCAGCGTCCGCGCGCCGGGGTCATCGACGATCTTCCCGCCGGTGATGTTGTCGGTCTTGGTCACAACCCGGCCGAGGAGGTCGCGGGTTTCGACGGTGACGTGCCCGTCGGGGGTGGTGAGGGTGGTGGTGGTTGGGGTATGGACAGCGGTGGTGGTCAGCCCGTCCGGCCTGGTCACCCTGACCACCCGCCCCGCGTCGTCAAACACTCTCCTCACCGACCGGCCGGCGGCGTCGATCGATTCGACGACCTCACCGGTGGCCAGGTCCGAAACCTCTTTCACCGTGCCTGCGGTCGTGGTGATCGTGTCGGTACGGGTGTGCGCGCCGAGGTCGATGCTGATGGTGTAGGTCTCGGTCAGCTTCTGCGGCCCCTCATCACCGTCCGGGCGGGCGCCTTCGGCCCAGGTGACACTCTTCGCTTTCAGCTCGCCATGCCCATCGGTGACGAAACTCATGGTGGTGCGCGCCTTGGGCGTCTCCCCCTGCTTGTTGGCGACGGCTTCGGTGGTGGAGGCGATGTGCTTGCCGTCGGGCGTGAGCGTGTTCTCGGTGACCGCCATCGTGCCGTCCGCACCGGTGGTGGTCGACTTTACCGCCTGCCCATACGGCCCGTACTCGACACGCGTGACCGCCCCGGTGGCATCCTTGCGCTCGACCTGTCGGCCATGATCGTCGAAGTGGGCGGTCTCGGTCGTGGTGCGGGACATGCCGTCCCTACCGACATACGTCACCCGCGCCTGGGTCGGTTTAGCGTAGTTCGCCGGCAGCCCGGCCGCCGACGGGGGAACCTCCTGATTCTCCCCCCCGTAGTCCATGCCCTGTTTGTGCAGGCTGATCCGCTTGTCCCCGGCGATCAGGAAGGTCTCCCGCTCCTGCAGAAGGTGCAGCTTGTTGTAGGTGGAGCGCACCACCGACACCCCGTCCGACAGCTCGGTGGCATACCGGTAGCGCTGCGCGGCGGCATCCTGGGCGTCGAACAGGCCGAAGGTGGTGTGCTGATACGTGGGGAACCCGGCATGATTGTGCACCTGCCCGTCCACCGGCACCAGCGAGAACGACCGCGGGGCGACGATGTCCTTCCCGCCCCGGTCAGTGACCCGGACGGTTTTAACCACGCTCATGCCGGCGGCGATCTGATAGTCCACCGCCGTCCGCGCCCCGGTAGGGGTGCCGATCTCACTCAGCAGCGCTTTGTTCCCCGTCTCGGTACTCGCACGGTAACCCAGGGTGGTGACCTGGTCGACCGGATCGGTCACCTGCACCAACCGTCCGCTTTCGATCTTCAGCTGCATCGTCGGCGTCCGCCCGTCGGAACGGGCCGGCGACGTCACCGTGACACCAGACGCCGACGGGGCAAGCAGGGCCGTTTGACCGTAGGTGTCCACCACCTGCGTCAAACGATGTCCCGACCCCCACACCCAGTCCACCCGGTTACCTGACCGGTCCTCACGCGCCAGCAAATCCCCCTCAGCGGAGAAATAATCCACCCGCCCATCCTCATACGACAACGTGAACGTATAAGGGCGTGCCAGGACACCATCCCGGGCCGGGACGGTGCCCTCCTTATGTGCGAACTTCAGGTCCATGAGCGGATAGCGCTTCAAACCGGTCGCGGAAGCCTCATCGGCTTCGAACATGCCGCCCGAAGCCGGGAACACCCGCACCCCACCCTCGGTCTCCACAAACGACAGCCCCAGGCTCATCCCCGCACCCAGACCGTGCCGGTCCACCCCCGCCGCCGCCAGCTGCTGGTCATACGACAAAGAAACCGACGCATCCAGACCCCCACGCCCCCCCAGCGTGACCAGCGGCAGGCTCATCCGCCACAGACCCGTCCGCTCATCCAGCGCCCCTGCGGCCGCATCACCCAGCGGCACCGAACCCGACACCGGCGCCGGCACCCCGCCCGGCGTATCGGCAGCTACCGCCGACACCACCGGAACCGCCGACACCCCCATCACCACAGCCGTCGCCAAAGCCACCCGGCGCAACGAACGCCACCGCGGAACGCCACCAGCGTCCCGCTGCGCAACCAAACCAGCTCCGACAGGCAGAAAGGGGGACATAGAACAACCTCAGTGAGAGACGGCGGAACACACAAACGTGGCTCAGCAAGCCAACCCGCCCCTCCGCACGGCAGGCACCCACCAATTGGCCACCACTGAGGCTGGGGCACTGTCAGGAAAACGGCCCTACAGGCGCCGGGGCACTTCTCGGCAAGGTCCGCCGCGAGGGCGTGAACCTGCAGGTCATCGCCGCGGAAGACGGGAAGCTGTTGCGGATCCCGCCCGCGCTGCCCGGCGGCACCCACGATGTGACCGCCGCCCGCGAGCACGCCATTATCGACACCTGCGCGGAACTGAACCCTGAGGTCCTTGCGGACAAGGGGTACGCCGGGGCCGGCGGTACTGTGATCACCCCGATCAAGCGCCGTCCGAAGGCGGAACTCCCTGACAAGCACAAGGGCCTCGGAGGTCCACGCTGCACTGCGTGCTCCCGTTGAGCGGACCATCTCCCGGATCAAGCACTGGCGGATCTTCCGGCATGCCCGGATCAGCCCGAACAGACTCACGTCAGCAGCTGCCGCGATCCTCACCCTCATGATCTACACGTGAAAAGGGCTCCGGGAAGCCCGCGGTGAACGGCGGATTCCAGGGGTCGTTGCAACACACGGTCGGTTTGATCAGGCGGCGAGGAGTTTATGCAGGGGCTCGGCGGGGGTCTCCCAGCCGAGCGTTTTGCGTGGGCGGCGGTTGAGCTGGTCGGCGACTGCGCGGAGGTGTTCGGGGGTGTGGAGGGAGAGATCAGTGCCCTTCGGTGCCTCTGTGTTTGTCAAGCCGCATGGGGTGGTGGCGTAGGCTCGCTTCTGGCGGGTCCCGGAAGTGACGTGTCCGAAGAGTGGGGGAAGGCGCCCGCGAGGTCGGGCCGCAGGCTGGTCTTGTACTGGCGGGCCAGCAGGAAGCGCCAGAAGCCGAAGCTCAGCTCCGCGATGACCTTCCCATGCGGGATGGTCGCCGCGCCGCCCCGCCCCGCGCGTTCTTGGGCCTGGACGATGTCGCCGCGGGCTTTGCCGCTGAGAGGGACCTGCCTGTCGATGTACCACTCGGTAGTGCGGCCCCGGCGCTGCTGGCGAGCAAGGAGCCGTGCGTCCAGCGCGTTGCGCAGCATGATCTCCAGGTGCCCGAGCGGTTCGAAGAACGCCGCGGCGAGGTCGCTGTTCCACCGGTACAGCGCGAGCGCGGCGGTGGAATCGCCGGCGCACGCGGTCAGGTAGGGGTTCAGCCGGTCGGGGCTGATCAGCTTGATGACGGCCTTGTCGTCGGGCGGCTCAATGCTGGTGGGCGGCGTGCCGTGCATGGTGGGGCTATCGTAGGTACACTGGGCGGCGAAGACCCTGGAATCGTCCCTGGTAGCCCTCGAAAGTGGGCAGGCCATACCCCCAGGGTTCAGACCTCAGCCAAGGGCCGCCCGGCTTGCCGGGCGGCCCTTGTGCTTTCCGTCTTCCCTCAGGCCCGCTAGCCGGGTGTTGCACCTGTTCAGATGGCTGCACAGCTCGACTTTGGTCGCCCCTCCGAGAGCACAAAGCGGTGCTTGTGATGGGCTCCATAGTGGCTTGGCGTGGCTCACTCCAGGAGCTGGCGCATCTCCGTGACGGTGAGTCCGAGGGACTGGCAGCGGGCCAGCAGGCCGTAGAGCTGCGCCTGGTCGATGACGGGTCCGAACAGTACGGTCTGGCCGGACATCGTCACGTGTTCCAGCTCCGGAAACGCCTTGATCAGCGCTTCGGACATGTGTCCTTCGACGCGGATCTCGCAGCGCATCAGCTGCTCCCCGCAGGGGCCCCGGGACGGGCGGGTCGGTGTACCACTCGATCCTGCGTCGCGTGGCCTTCGGCGGCTTCACCCGGCAGGGGTGACCGCGGGGCCGGTCCGCTCCGCTCCGGCCGGGCGGGCGGCGCCGGCGCGGCGGGTCCGGCACGCGGCCCGTGAAGCGGTCTTTCGACAAACCCGTCACCCGCGGCCGGATCTGGCCTGACCGGTCAGTTCAATTGCACCCGGGCTCTTTGCAGGCGCCCCTGGTCGGGCAGCGTTGCGTGCGGTCGGCGTGGCTGGACAGTTTGACGTGTGGGGTGTTTGGGTGGGTATCTGCCGCATTGATGAGCGGTCGTGCGGCAGAAAGCTGCCGGGTACTGGTGCCGGCTGGTGCCCGGCAGCCTGCAAAGCCCGGCAGCGGCTGCCGGCGGGCTGATACGGGTGACTCCAGTCCCTGGCGGCTGTGTGTCGGCCCGCGCTGTTGTCAGGTGCGTCGCCACTGCTCCCGCTTCTGTGGCGTGGGCTTGTGCCGTGGCGGTTGTGGTGGCGGGGGCTGGTGGGTGGGATAGTGGTAGGGGACGGTTCCAGGCGGGTTCAGCTGGAGTGTCTGCGTGAGAGTCCCTGGGGTGGCCCCGTCACGTCCCATCCTGGGGACTCTTGCCGACGTTGGTGCGCACTGTGGTGGCGCCGCCCGTGGTGCCTGTCTGGCGGGTGGGGGTGCGAGCCGGTGCCGCCCCCGGGGCGTCGGCGGTGCTGAGACCGGTGTCTGATAGCGACACGACAGGCCCTCGTTATGTTCTTCGCGGTCCTGCAAGAGGGCCGCTGGCCTCCGGGCCCGGCATGACTGTTGCCCCCTGTCGATCGGATGACCTGGGGGGTGGTGTCACCGGGCCCGAGGGGTGCCGTCGGAGACGCTGATAAGAGGTCCGACCACCGCCTGGCCGGGCGCAATGCCCGGCCGTTCGCGGGCGGCAGGTCTGCATAACGTGGATGCGCGAGAACGGCCCCGCCGCCCAGGCCAGCACCGGTATCGAGTGAGTGGGGGCATGGTGATCGACACCAGCAGCGTGGGCATCTTCCTCGGCCTGGACGTCGGCAAGAGCACTCACCACGGGCACGGACTGACCCCGGCCGGGAAGAAGGTTTTCGACAAGCCACTGCCCAACAGTGAGCCGAAGCTGCGGGCCGCCTTCGAGAAACTGGCCGCGAAGTTCGGCACCGTCCTCGTCGTCGTGGACCAGCCCGCCTCCATCGGCGCCCTCCCGCTGACCGTCGCCCGCGATGCCGGCTGCCAGGTCGCCTACCTGCCCGGACTGGCCATGCGACGGATCGCCGACCTCTACCCCGGCGAGGCCAAGACCGACGCCAAAGACGCGGCCGTGATCGCGGACGCCGCCCGCACCATGCCGCACACCCTGCGCTCCCTGGAGCTGACCGACGAGATCACCGCCGAGCTCACCGTCCTCGTCGGGTTCGACCAGGACCTCGCCGCGGAGGCCACCCGCACCTCCAACCGGATACGCGGCTTGCTCACCCAGTTCCACCCCAGCCTGGAGCGCGTCCTCGGGCCCCGCCTGGACCACCAGGCCGTCACCTGGCTGCTGGAACGCTACGGCTCCCCAGCCGCACTGCGGAAAGCCGGCCGCCGCAGACTCGTCGAGGTGATCCGCCCCAAGGCCCCGCGCATGGCCGCCCGGCTCATCGGCGACGTCTTCGACGCGCTCGACGAACAGACCGTCGTCGTTCCGGGCACAGGCACCCTCGACGTGGTCATACCGTCCCTGGCCCGCTCGCTCGCAGCTGTCCACGAACAACGCCGGGCTCTGGAAGCCCAGATCAACGAACTGCTGGTGGCCCACCCTCTTTCCCAGGTCCTGACGTCGATGCCCGGCGTCGGCGCCAGGACCGCCGCCGTCCTGCTGGTCACTGTCGGAGACGGCACCAGCTTCCCCACCGCCGCCCACCTCGCCTCCTACGCGGGCCTCGCCCCCACCACCCGACAGTCGGGCACCTCGATCCACGGCGAACACGCACCCAGAGGCGGAAACCGGCAGCTCAAACGCGCGATGTTCCTCTCCGCGTTTGCCGCCCTGCACGACCACGCATCCCGCACCTACTACGACCGCTGCCGAGCCCGCGGCAAGACCCACACACAGGCCCTCCTCCGCCTGGCCCGACAGCGCATCAGCGTCCTGTTCGCCATGCTCCGCGACGGAACCTTCTACGAACCACGCGTCCCCGAAGCAGCCGTCGCATGACCAGCTCCGGCTTGACGAAAGACATAGAGGCACCCCCCCCTGCCTGGCGGATTCTAGGGGTCGTCGCAACACGTGGTCGGTTTGATCAGGCGGCGAGTAGTTTATGCAGGCGCTCGGCTGGGGTTTCCCAGCCGAGCGTTTTGCGTGGGCGGCGGTTGAGCTGGTCGGCGACGGCGGCGAGGTGTTCGGGGGTGTGGACGGAGAGGTCGGTGCCCTTGGGAAAGTACTGGCGGAGCAGGCCGTTCGTGTTCTCGTTCGAGCCGCGCTGCCAGGGGCTGGCCGGATC
>NZ_JBWKJV010000069.1:0-14407 GCF_056432045.1 Streptomyces sp. NPDC045701
GGCGTCCGGCGGTCGCCGCGCTGACCGGGTGATCCTGCATGGTCAGCGCAGCGGCCAGCGACCGGAGTGAGAGCGTGGTCCAGCGCAACGGCGAGACCGGATCGCCCCGGGTGTGCGGCTCGGTCAGAGCTCCAGGCGCGGGCAGCAGACCAGGGTCGGTGACCGTCAGCGGCTTGCGGCCGACTCCTGGAGCCCGGACCCGCCCGGTCGGCAAAGGGTGCCTGGACAACTCGGCGATCCCGCGTGCGACGGTGGCCGCACTGGCGCCCGAAGCAGCCGCCACCACAGTGATCCCGCCGTGGCCCAGCGCGGCACCTTCGCTGGCCAGGTATATCCGCCGGCGACGCTCATCGAGATGAGGAAGGAATTGGTCGAACTTCGCCCTCAGAGCCACAACCGAAGCCTGAGCAGCCGCACACGCAGTCACACCTCCCCGCCAAGACCCCTTCACCGAGCAGTAACTGAAATACAGGCCCCCGGCCGCACCGGGAACTGCCAGATCGGCACCTTCCTCGCTTACGCCTCCGCCAATGGGCGGGCACTGATCGACCGGGAACTGTACGTCCCGGAGTCATGGACGAATGACCAGGACCGCTGCCGGGACCGACGACGACGTGCCGTTCGCCACGAAGACCGAGCACCTCAAGTGGATGCGGCAACGCGCCATCGACGCAAGGGGGGCCCTTCGCCTGGGTCACCGGACGAGGCATACGGGCAGATCACACACTTCCGCGTGGGGCTGGAGGAACGCGAGGCGGCATATGTGCTGGCCACCAAGGCCAACGACACCATGATCACCGCCAACGGCCGGGACGCGCGTGCCGACGAGCTGATCGCCGCGCTGCCCCAGCAGGCGTGGAAGCGGATCCCGGCCGGCGCCGGAGCCCACGGTCAGCGGATCTGCCACTGGACCCGCGTCGCCATTCGACCGTCCTGGGAGGGGGGATCCGGGCACTGGGTGCCGGCCCGCCGCAGCCTTGCCGATCCCACCGGAATTTCCTGCTACGTCTGCTGCGGCCCCGTCGCTTCCCGGCTGAAAGACCTGGTCAAAACGGCTGGCGCCCGCTGGCAGGCGGAGGAGTGCTTCCAGACCGCGAAGGGGGAGTGCGGGCCCGGCCACTACCAGGTACGCCTGTTCCGGGCCAGGTACCGGCACATCACCCTGGCCATGGCCGCTCTCCCGTACCTCACGGCCGTCCACGCCGCAGAAGCCGCAAAAGGGACGCTGAAAATGACGAGCAAGACCTCAAGCGCCCCGGAGACCCGCCGGATGACCGGGCACGTCGCCGTCACGCCCCGCTGCCACATCAACGAGCATCGACTGCGCTGGTCACACTTCCGACGCCGCCAGGCCCGAGCCCGCCGCTGCCACTACCAACGCCGAGCGACGACCCCCACATGCGGTTGCAGTATTACGGCCTACCAGCTCAAGTCCGGCGGATACGGGCTGGTGGCGGTACGTACCTGCTCCACGTTCGGGAAACGGGTAACTCCTGGTCGCCATGTGATCAACGGCCAGGAGGCCACGGTGAATGTCTGCGGCGTAGCGGTGGATGCCGCTCCCGCCCCCAGATCAAAACGCCCCGTCCCGGAGACGGGCGCAGGCGTCTGCCCATCATCGTCATCACTGTGACGAACCTGCAGAGGGACAGCCACTTGATCGCGCTGACCGATTCTCCGTGCTCCTGCTCCTCCGAATGACAGGACTGTGGGCGGTCCCTTTGGAGGGTTCCACAGTCCGCACAACTCCGGTGTGATGTGGGGCACAGGAAACAAGACCAGAAGCCCTCGGAGGGGTTCAAGACTTCGACACCTCCGGGAGTTCTCCCGTATGCATGGAAAGGAACACACGTGCACATGTACAAGCGTCTTGCCGTAGCGGCAGCTTTGTGTGGGGTTGTTTCCATATCGGGTGCAACCGCTGCTGTTGCATATGCTCCTGCGCAAGCTCCGAGGGCGATTGCAGCCCCCGAGTTGACTGGCCTCTCTGCCGGACAGGAAATGGGGTATACGTTTGACCACGAAACCACAGTGGTTATCTACGGGATGATTTCTTCCGGCGCAGCCCGGGGCCTCAATGCCCTCTGTCAAAGTGTGATCCCTGCACCGGTTGGAACAACCCTGTGTCCCATGCTTACGGGCCTGCTTCCTGGGCTCGCCTTGAAGCCCCCTGGACCGGGGGACAGACTTCACATCGCTCTCCAGTTCGGCTGGCCCCCTCTGCTCGTCGAGTATGTTCGGTAGCTGCCTTTCGCGTGGGTGATCCGAGAGCATGTCGCTTCTCGACCAGGGCGCTTTCTTCGGATCACCTCGCGGACCGGCCAGCCACCTGCGGACTGGAGGGTGGCGAGGTAGATGGCGGGCCTCTCGGGCATTTTGGGCGGTGGTTGATTTGCTCGGTGAGCTGCAGAACCACGGCGAGGGGGCCCTCCCCTCTCAGAACGGTCGGAACGCACTGGAAGGGGACGCCGTTTAGGAGACCTGCCGACCATGCTTCTGCCCGGCATTGCGCCGGGCCGGGCGGTGGCCGGGTCTCTCATCAGCGTCTCCGACGGCACCCACCGGGGCGGCGACACCACCCCCAGGGCATCCGCTCGACAGGGGGCAACAGCCATACCGGGCCCGGAGGCCAGTGGCCCCCATTGCCCAGGAAGTACGGCCCGGCTCCGGGAAGCGGACAGTCCGCCCCAGACTAGCACCACCCGGGGCCGCGGCAGCAGAACACTCGAGCTGTTTGAGGACCTAGAGGAGCGCGGTGGTGTCGTAGCTGCCGGACTGAGGCGGACGCACAGGCGAGGGTACTCGGGCTCGGGGCGGGGGACGCTGCGTGGCAGCCCAGGCCAGCGGCAATCGAGGCACGCAGTGGGGCGGTAAACACGCGTACCCGGTCCGGCGGCCTGCCCAGTTGAGCAAACGGGGGAGACGTCCTCCCATGAGCCGAGACCTCCCGGAAACTCACGGGGCCCACCCGCTCTTGAAAGCAATCACCTAGAGCTGCCGGTGATAACGCCCCCTGCCGGGGGCCGGTCTGCTGGCAACGGCTCAATCCCCACCCGGCAACACTTGACGACACGTCAGCCAACGATCAGATGATCGATAAGAAGCGCCTACCCCGGGGGGCGGCATGGGCAACCAGGTCATCCCTACAAGACGCCACGTGACAAAAAATGCACGGGCCCAAGGGGCAAGTAAACGAAGAAAGGCAACCAATGCGTAATAACGTACTGTTGAAGCTGTCCAGCGTATTCGCTCTGCTATCCTATTTCGTCGGGGGGGTATCCGGCCAGGCCGTGGCGAAGGCGCCACGGGAAACGGAGCGAGAGGCATTTCAGTGGTGCTGCACTAACGGGTATGGAATCCAAAACCGAAGCGGGGAGAATCTGACTTTGATCAAAAGTTGGGCTCCACATGATTTTGGAACCAAGCCGCCACTTCAGATAGAGGCCCAAAATAGCAGGCACATTTATTTCGATGTTCAAACTGATTTCAGTCGAGATGCCGCATACTTGATTTACAGATCGGACGATGGTACGCTCGTGACCCTCTCGGCAGATTATCTTGCACTGTCAGGTACGGATTATTCCAAGTGTGGCAGTTCAAATCCTGCGAAGATCTCATGCGCCTACGACCCTTATGGCCGGGTGTTTACTTTAGCTTGAAGTCTAGTGCGCCTTCTTGCCTTTAGACGATTTCCCAGGTCTGCGGGGCCCTTTGCGGGGCGGGGCGATGGCTACGAAGGCGCGGAAGCGTTCCGACTTGCGCTCGTAGGGGGAGGCGTCGGCAGCTGGACAGCCGGGGAAGGGTATCCCTGGCCCGCCCACCAGGGGGGCCGGGTGTCCGCCACCAGCCAGCGCGGCGCGGCGGCGTCCGCACCGCCCGGCGCCAGCAGCGGCACCGGATGGCGCCTCCCGCGCCGGAGCAGAACTGGGACGGCACCGCCTGCCCCCACTCCTCCCAGCGCGGCAGCCACGACCCAGCAGTCGTCCCAGGCCTCGGGGATGATTCGATGCCTTGCGGGCGAGCCGGAGCCAGGTCCTGCGGAAGTCAGGAACAATTCCCGCCTGGAGGTGCCTGAAAGTATCCGGACACGGATCCAACAGGATTGCGGTGAGCAGGAAACGAGGAACCGAAAGCGGCGCCACTCAGCACCGAAACAGCCAGAGATCTTAAATCAAATCCGGAGACACTCCGAGGCTGGACGAAGAAGCGCAAGAAGCAACATGAGTCGCCCGACGGCGCCGATTTAGCGAGCGTGCCCGGTTGGAGAACTTGAATGCCGCATTCGCGAAGTCGAGATGAAGAACGCTTTCCTGAAAAAGCCGCCTTGGATTCAGCCGGTCGGTGCAACACCCCAGGTAGAACAGGTGCCGGAGGTGCGGCCAGGGCTGACGGGCGGGCAGAAGCGCGAGTTGTGGCGACGCTGGAAGGAGGGGCAGCCGCTGAGTGACATCGGCCGTGCCCAGGGCAGGGTACCCGGATCGGTTCACGGCTGATCGCCGCCAGCGGCGGCTTCGTGCCCGCCCCGCGCACCCTGACACCCCGCACTTTGACGCTCTCCGGGCGGGAGGAGATCTCCAGCGGCCTGGCGCCAGGGAGTCGTTCCGGACCATCGCCGCCCAGCTGGGCCGTGCGCCGTCCACGGTCAGCCGGGAAGCCGGCCGGCACGGAGGACGGAAGAAGTACCGGGCCGCCACGGCCGACGGCCGGGCCTGGGACGACGCCCGGCGGCCCAGGCCCTGCCTGCTGCGGCGCAACCCAGGACTGCGGGACGTGGTCGCCGGAAAGCTGGCCGGCGACTGGTCACCGCGTACGCGTCCCGGTCCACCGCACCATCGGGGAGCTCGGGGCTGGAATGCACCGCCTTGCGACACGTCGGCAGCACCAGTTCCTCACCGGGCTACCGCGGCAGCAGCGGCATGACACGGATGGTCTTGGCAGGCACCGGCACGCAGAGCCCCCGAACGCGGCGAGCGCGGGGTGGGACTGCGGACGAAGGAGGTGTGGCCGGGGAGGCTCGCGTCGGAGTCAGGGACCTGGATCGTCTTCGAGGACGAAAGCCGGCTTCCCGGTGACGCCGCCCCCTGCCCGCACCTGGGGCGACGGGGACACACTCCTGTCATCCGAGTCCGCGGCAGGGCCCGCCGCCGGACCTCGGTCGCCGCCCTGTGCCGTTACAGGACCGGACGGCCTCGACGGGGCAGGTCAGGTGCATAGGGCCTGAGCCGGACGATGGTAAGCCAGTCTGCTCGGCCTCGTACCGTTTTAGCCCAGCGGCCAGGTGGGTGTTGAGGCTGTGCCACACCACATGAATCGGGGGCCATCGAACTGATGTGGGCCCACACCAGCAGGCCGCGGTAGTCCCGCCAGGAAAAGCTCCTGCGAGCCCCCGTTCCCGCCGCCGCTGGAGGAGTCGCCCGAGCCGGGGCCGACCTCCTGCAGCAGGGGGTTCCTGAACGGGCGGCTTCAGCAGCCGCCACACCGCCGCGACCGACAAGCTCAGCCTCTACGGACGGCGGATCACTGTCTGGACCCGGGCGCCAAGGACCACCGCTGACCGTCGAAGCCATGCGCCGATGGGCCCTTGCCGAGCTCTTCCCCAAGCAGGGGAACTGGGCTCACCCGCAGGTCCTTCGCGATCACCCAGTTCTCACCCGCCGCGAAACGCTCGCCGACCTGCAGCCGGATCCTCTCACGAAAAAGCCCGCCGCTCAGCAAGCAGACCCCAACCCTCCGCATACTCAGCCCACCGGCAGACCGCAGGGTTCAGAAACCGTCACCACCCGATGACGACCAAAAAGCCTCAGTAACAGCGACGCATCTCCGCCTCTGCTTCATCGCGGCAGGCCCAATCAGCTTCTCCGGCCAGCCTGGACGCGGCCTGGCTCTTATCGTGCGGGACGATCTCCGCCTTCAGCACCTGCCACATCACGACAGGATCGAGATCCGCGCCGCTGACTGCCACCATCTCCATGCTCGCTCCAGCCGGGAAAACGTGGTCGCCCATGCGGAATGCAGCGACCGAGACGCAGCGACCGAGACGCAGCGACCGAGACGCAGCGACCGAGACGCAGCGACCGAGACGCAGCGACCGAGACGCAGCGACCGAGACGCAGCGAGAGCAGTTGCAATACCCGCAGGTCACCGCACTTCCAAGTAGAGGCTCAGCGACTGAAGTGACTCAAGGCTCCCGTATATAACCAGACGAGGTATGTGCGTGTGCGTTATATATAGAGTGCGTCAGTCGCTTGAGTCGCTGAGGGGGGAGTCGCATGCATGCTGAGCTGGTGTTTTCCTGGCGTCGTCCTGGAGGTGTCGTCAGTCGCTGGGTAGCTGGTGCTTGTCTTCGGTAGCTGATCCGTCCGCCGCGCCGCCCTGCGGGTGGCTCTGCCGCGAGTCCTCTTTCGCTAGGCTGTGTGTGTCGTTGAGTCGCTTGAGTCGCTGAGGGGGGAGTCGCATGCATGCTGAGCTGCAGGTACCCCATGGCGACTCCGGGCCGACTCGACCTCCCGCCTCGCTCGCTGAGCCGTTGACTGTCGCTCGTTGGTGCGCCAGCCGGGGCTGGCCTGTCCACCCTCTAACACCTGGAAGGAAGACCCCTGCTTCGAATTGCGAAGCCTGTCGAACAGCTGGCCACAAGCGTGAAACGTGCATCTGCCGCTCAGCGGGCCGCTGGTGTCACGGTTTCCACGCGGCGACTCTCGATATGGCTCGGATCTTGCAATGGTGGGGACGTCACCCGCAGTTTGGCGTTGGTGTTTCCTGCGGGCCGGCCAATCTTATCGTCATCGACGTCGATGCTCACGGGGGACAACCTCCCAGTGCCAACAAGCTATTGCCCGGTATCCCTGTTGCACCACACATTGACGTCTCGGCCGTTAAATCTGGCTTCCATACCCTAGCCGTTTTGGCCGCTCTCAGAGGTAGACCTAATCCCGCTGATGACACCACAACGCTGCGCGTGCGTACCCCTTCGGGCGGTTTGCACATCTGGTATCGGGCCACTGATCTCCGTCGGTGGCAGTGCTCTACTGGCTCTAACCGCGGTTTGGCATGGCAAGTGGACGTTCGAGCCCACGGTGGCTATATCGTGGCCCCAGGTACCAGAACTGCTGCAGGGGCATACACGCCGGTGGGAGCAGCGCGGATGCCTGCCGCCCTCCCTGATTGGCTGGCACGTGAACTCGAACGAACGGGCCATTTGCCAGCTTCTCATATTCCAGCCCCTCGGCCCGTTCCCGCCCGAGCAAGGCAAGCAGTTGCTAACGCGGGCGGAAGTCACTATGGCGGGAAAGTGCTCGAAACGGTTCTAGCAGAACTAGCTGCCTGCTCTGCGGTGTCAGAGGGAGCTGGATTTTCGGAGAAACTCAACCGGGCCGCGTACACTGCAGGGGGTCTCGTTTCGGCTGGTTTTCTTAGTGAGGAAGCAGCCGAAAGTGCTCTTGCTGAAATTGCCGCTGCCGCGCGCCCAGGCAAAACAAGCGAAGCAGCACGCATCATTCGAAGCGGCATGAGCGCCGGGGCCTTGCGGCCCCTCGATCCAGGGAGCCGCTTGTGACTAGGCCATCAGGTGGTGAGAACGTTCTCTTTGACTTCGACGCCCAGGCCTTGGCAGCTCAGATTCTCGCGAGCTCGGCACCCCCTTTGCCAGCTCAGGGAAGTTCACCCGCCGTTGCCGATAGTGGACAGGCGTCTGCACACGGGCTCCTTCCCGATACACTTACAGATCGCGGAAATGCAAAGCTGTTTGTCCACTTGTACGCGTCTGACTTCCGGCATGTGCCCGGGCTTGGCTGGTACCGCTGGGATACCACCCGTTGGCAGATGGACGAGGACGATGCCGTGTTGTGGGCAGCTGGCGATTTGGGTGAGCATATTGCCATTACAGATCCACGCGGATTCTACACAGCAGAATCGCTCAGAAAGCATCGCAAGCGTGCTCTGAGTACGTCAGGTATCAATGCGATGCTCGCCCAGGCCAAGTCAGCACCGGGCATGGTGCTCAACGCTGCTTTGCTTGATTCTGATCCCTATGCCTTGTGTACGCCGGCTGGAATTGTTGACCTGCACTCGGGTCTCCTGCGTGCGCCTGACCCCAATAAGGACTTTCATTCGCGTTCCACCACGACATCCCCGGCTGCGGTCCCGACTCCCCGATGGCATCGATTTCTGACTGACACCTTCGGTGATGATGCTGAGGGGGCTGAAATGATCGGGTTTTTGCAGCTATTGTTGGGGTACTCCATCACTGGTGATGTCGGAGGGCAGGTGATGCCATTCTTGTTCGGCGCCGGCAAAAATGGCAAGTCTGTCCTCCTTGACGTTCTGATGAAAATTCTGGGAGATTACGCAGATGCTGCCCCCCCCGGTTTTCTAATGTCCCGCCCTTACGAGGGTCATCCCACCGATCTTGCGGAGTTGCATGGGCGAAGAGTGGTGGTGTGCTCGGAGGTAAAACCAGGCGACAAATTCGATGAAGCACGGGTCAAGCTGCTGACCGGCGGAGACCGAATCAAAGCCCGCCGCATGAGACAGGATTTCTTTTCTTTTGAGCCTACCCATAAGCTGTGGCTGTTGGGAAACCACCGTCCTGAAGTGGGTACCGGAGGTTTTGCGTTTTGGCGGCGCATGAGGCTGATTCCGTTTGAACGCACGGTCTCCGACGATCGTAAGATTGACAATCTAGCTGATATCCTAGTCGCTGAGGAGGGGCCGGGAATTCTTAATTGGCTTATTGATGGAGCCCGTCGCTATCTGGGCGGGGAGAAAGATCTTGCCGGCCCAGGCAAAGTGCGCATCGCAACTACCGCTTATGCCGAAACAGAGGACCACACAGGCCGGTTCTTTGACGAGCTATGTGTTTTGAACCCAGATTCTCGCACGGAGCAAGCAAGCCTATATTCCGCGTACCGGACTTGGTGTCAGGGTGAGGGTGCACCGCCCGTTTCTAGCCGCGCTTTCGCCGCCCGAGCAAGGGAGCTTGTGGGCTTGTCGTCTCCTAAAGAAATGATCTTGTCCAACTCTCGGAAGTATTATCCCGGCATTGGGCTGCTCGCCGATGAGGAGATGGCATGAGTGCGTTGATCAGCGACGACGAGATCAAGTATGAAACTGAGCTGGTGTGGCTGGAGGACATCCACCAACTTGATTACGTGCGTCAGAGTCTGGACCGCTTGCCGACGCGAGGCGGTAGACCCGCTTACTTCCGAGACGGCCGAATGGTTGGTTACGCTACCCTAGGACCTAGGGCTAAGGCTTCCCGGGCGTCGGGAACCTTTCGTCGGCGAGTTTTTTGGTTGCTCCCGCATGACCGGGACACGGCACCTAATGGTCTGTACGCCACCGGGGCCCCGGCTGAGGCTGTTGACCCTCGTACCCTCACAGCAGGCAGCAGAGGACGGAAAACCCAACGTTCGGAGGGGGGGCCTCCTTCCCCGGCAATGCAAGAACTTGGGATAACGCTGCCTCTGTGAGTGGACGCGTGTCCCCAGAGGCACTTTTCCCCCGGAGGCCGGTGTAAGCAAGGTGGCAGCTCGCAGTAGCCCCCGGGCGGTGGCGGCCGCACGGGGGCCCGTGATGAGGGGCTCGACGACCGTCTTTCCCCCCGCGAGGCCGTCCGGACTGCCTATCGCTCCAAATTTGCCAGCCTCAGTTCCGCTTCCCGGGCTTGAGCCCCCGGCCAGGCAGGCTGCACGAGCTCTTTGCGAACCAACTGTGCCCCTGCCAAGCACCTAGACCTGACCTGGCCTTGTACACCACACCCGACAAGACGCCTCAAGTCACCGGCTTGGGTGTGTCTCGCTTTGACGGACATCTGAGGTCAGGGGTTCCGCCCCCGGAGGGATGGTGTTCATTGTGGGGTGTATGGGGAAGAAAGGAATGTTCTCGCTGTTCGTTGACGCCGACGTCCCAGGCCGCGATCGTCAGGCTGTGCCAGCGGGCTGACCGGTCGCCCCGCCAGGTCGCCCCAGACTTTGGTCCGACCGTGGCAGCGGTCTGCGACTGGCTCCGTCAGTCCCGGTCGAAACGGGTGAACGCATGGTCTGACCAGCCGTGACCGCGAGGAACTGGCGGTACTGCGGCCGCAGGCCTGCAGCCTCGCGAGGACGTAGCCCCGTGCGAGGTGCGACGGCTTTCTTCGTGACGGAGACCAGTGAACGTGGACCCGTCCCCCGAGGCGGAGAAAAGGGCAGGTCACAAGGTCAATCGGGCGTGTGATTGCACCGTGGCGCGGAGGCGAAGACGGCCGGGCCAGCAAGGCCAACATCTCCGGTTCGTCCCCCCGGCGCGGCGCGAGAGCAGCCGTTTGCCCTCCGCGTCCAGCAGCACGCAATGGTGGTGCGTCTTGCCAAGGTCTGTAGCCGCCCGATCCGGGCCACCGGCCTCTCTAGTCGTTCACCTGCTCTGCGATCCCAAACGACCTTGCCAGCGGGGTCCTACTCAGCAATGTTTGACGCGCTATTCGCGGCTCCTATCAGCGGCAGGCCGTCGTGAGAAACCGGGCGGCCGGTGGGGGATGCCTCGAGGACGACCCTACGAATGGCTTGGCGGACCCACGAAGAAGGTAGCCCTCGTATGAGCATCTACGGGCGGATAGCGGCAGCATGCGCCGACCGTGACGCTACTGCCGACAGTTACGGGCTACCTACACTCCCTAATGGGCGCCGCCCGATGCTGCCCCCTCGAAGCCCTGGTATGAAAGGCAGAGGGCCGAGGGGAACCCCTCCCAGCAGGCCATCAATGCGCTTGCGCGACGCCGGCTTCGCCGTAGCTTCGGGAGAACCGGGCCGTCCAGGCCATCTCCTCCACCATCTCACCCGCCCAGACACAGGACGAAGAAGACGCAGCGGGAGAAAGCGACATAGACCTTATCTGCACCACCCCGGAACGCGCAGATCACTTCGGCGCAAGGTACCGACAGATTGAACACAGAGCTGGTCGAAGGACGATGCTGCAAGCTATGATTGTCGTAGCCTCTACGAGACCGTTTGGTGGCTGGGCGTCCATCCAAACTGACGCTCCTCCGTGAAGTGGCGATAAGACAAGCGGTGTTTCGCTCTATGCCTCGCCGCTATTCTGGCTAAGTGTGTACAGGCTCGGGAGGGTACCAGCGAGCCGCTGTCGCCCCCGCCCCGAGAGGAGTTGTCCTAATTGATCATACAGTCTCGAATGCGGCGCGGCACTTGACACAGCTCCGGGGGGCTCGACCCAGCCGTCAACCGTTTGGGCGATGGACGGAGACTACGGCGTGTCCAAAGGAAAAGCATGTCGCAAGCATGCTCGAAATGCTTAACTTTGATAAGAGGGTGCAAGTTTACGAAATCGCCCAGCCTCGTGCGGTGCCGGCTCTGTGCGTCTTATAATCGGCGTCCACCGGTCTCCCCCGGGTAGGGACACCGAATGGACCTCTAGCACCCGGGCTCACACTACCAACGGCTCCCCCCGCGTTGGGCCGCCTGTAGTGAACATCCCTTCCAGGTCTTTGACTACTTATGGTCGCCGTGTTGTTCAGTGACAGACCCCGTGACGAAATGCGGGAAGATCCTTCCCTTGTACGTGTCTTCCGCCTTCGAATCAACCGGTTTTACGGACGCCATGAATCGGTGTATGATCCGGGTTATGGCCCAGAAGCATGTGACGATCTTCGTTGACGACATCACCGGTGAAGAAACCTCGGAGGGCGCAACGCACACCTTCTCCCTCAATGGAGTCCAGTATGAGATTGATCTAACCTCCGACAGCTACGACAAGATGGCTGATGCGTTTGGCCCGTACATCAAGGCGGGGCGCAAAGTGGGTGGCCCTCGTCGGCGCAGGGGCACGTCCCCGAGGCCTACTAATAGTCCGAGTGCCAGTGACATTCGGGAGTGGGCGAAGATCAACGGGTACGTGGTGAGCGAGCGCGGACGCGTCCCCGCTGAGGTGCGAGAAGCGTACGAAGCTGTTCATTGACGATTTCCCCTATAGCCCCTGGCCAACCGGCCGGGGGCTAGTTTTAGTTAACAGCAGCAAGGGGCGTGTCCAGCCAGTCGAACGTACGCGCCGACGCGCGTCCTGGCCCATGTTTGCCTCACGCCAGCGAGCAGGGTTGCGCGTGTTCCCGCCTAACCCGTATCAGATCCTGGAGCCCCCGTTTCTCTCTTCGTGGCCTCGCAATGGCTTTTGCCGGCTCCCGCAGCGGGCTGGTAACCCGGCGAAGGGTGAGGCCAGGCTGTCACCTCACAATCCAGCACGCCCGTGACGGTATGCCGTCCAGGAGCTGCCGCGGCGCGATGTCAGCGACTCTCCGTGGGCGAGAGTGCGTCCAGTGAGGTCTCAACGAGCGAGGTCATCGCCAGCGATGTTGTGGATGGGGCGGGCTTTGGCTGTGGCGCCGATGTGGTGGGGTGAGGGTGACGTGCTTGAGGGCGTCAGCTTTTTGTCCTGCCGTGTGTTCGCTGGCTCAGGGCCCGTGCTCCCGCATGAGCGTGGTGCAGGTGCCGGGGTGAAGCTCCGGGCGGGAGCCATTGCGGGGCTTGCTGAACGGGTGGCAGATGTCGGCGTCGGCGCCTTGGAAGTCGGCGTGGAGCGAGAACGGGCAGCACGGCGGCGGCCGCTCTGTGCGGGGTCGGCAGGCAATGTGGGCGGGCGGCTGTGATGTCCGGCACCGAGCCCGGCTCGGCATCGGGCCCCCCTACTGACTTTTGCAGGGTGGGTTCGGTGGATCGATGGCCAGGCCTGCCGAGGCGAGGCAGCCGTCGATCAGGTAGTGGTGGATCTGGATCCCCGGCTGATCGGCGAGGTCTTCGACGCGCTCGACGAGCAGACGGTCGTCGTCCCCGGCACCGGCACCCTCGATATCGTGATCCCCTCCCTGGCCGCTGTCCACGAGCAGCGCCGGGCGATGGAAGCCCAGATCAACGCCCTGCAGGAGGCACGCCCTAATGGGCAGTGATGCGGGGCACCGCCAGGCGCACCCCGTTCCGTCGAGGCCCTGAAAGAGGCTGCGGGCCCCGCATCACTCGTGGTGCTGGCCGGTTCCGGAGAAGCCGTACACACCCCCAGGGACCGGATCCCTTGGTCAAGAGCCGGCCTCCGGGACCGTCCGGCATCACGAGCCCGCACGACGATCGCACCCAGTCCGATGATCAGATCGTTGAGGTTTGTGGTCCGAGCCGCCCCCAGGGGTCACCTCTCACCACGCCTGGAGCCGCCGAGCTCTGGAGCAGCCCGAGGGCCCTGCGGGCCGCTGGGGTCACGAACGGCTGATCGGATGCAGGGCCATCGAGCCCTTCCATTAGGGAGACGCGTGCCCCCGCACCGCACGGCTGCGGCCAGCAGCACGCCCCGACAGAGAGGACGAACACGACACGATGACCGTCACCTGCGGAATCGACTGGGCCAGCGACCACCACGACGTCGCCCTGGTCGACCACGAGGGCACTCTATTGGCCAGGGCCCGGATCACCGACGACCTTGACGGCCTGCACCAGCTTCTCGAGCTCTTCACCACCCACGGCGACACCGCGAACGCCCCGGCCCGATGGCCGCCGCCCCGCTACCGCGACCGCCACACTGTCACCCGCAAGGTCCGACCACCTCGACGCGATGGTGCTCGCGAACATCCTGCGCACGGACAAAGCCGCCCAGCGGCCGCTGCCCGGCGACAGCGAGCTCGCCCAAGCAGTCGCCGTCCTGGCCCGCGCCGAGCAGGACGCGGTCTGGGACCGCCCCCAGGCAGGCAACAAACTCCGCTCCCACCTGCGCGAATACTTCCCCGGCTTCCTCGCTGCCTTCCAGCACAAGCGCGAAGGGATCAGCAGCAGCATCGCCCGCGCCGTGCTGGCCGCGGCCCCCACTCCCGATCAGGCAGCCGAGCTCACCCGCGCCCAGCTGCGCTCGCTGCTGAAGAAGGCCGGCCGCCAGCGCGGCATCGAAGCGGAGTCCGCACGCCTCCGAGATGGGGTCTGAGGAACATCCGTGTCAGATCGTGCGCTAAGGGTTCGCTGGACTGTTTGGCGCTTTGACCTGGGGTGATTGGGCGTCGGAGCCTTCGTGGGGCGTTGTTTTCGATCTTCGGAGAGCTGTTGTGGCGGTCGAGTTCCTGACGGATGAGCAGGCGGCCCGGTACGGGTCGTTCCACGAGGTGGGCGGATTCGCACGATCGTCGCAACGTTGCAGGTCTCATGCTGTCAGAGCGGCGGTGAATAGCTCGGCCGGGGTCCGCCGTCCCAGCGTCTTTCTGGGTCGGTTGTGGAGGCGGTCCTGGATCGCCTGTAGGTCGTCGGCCGTGTGGACGGATAGGTCGCTGCCTTTGGGCAGGTACTGCCTGAGCGGGCCGTTCGTGTTTTCGTTCGTACCGCGTTGCCAGGGGCTGCCGCGGTGCGCGACGAACACCCCGTCGTGGAAGAACGGGGCGAGCCGGTCGTGG
>NZ_JBWKJV010000070.1:0-14132 GCF_056432045.1 Streptomyces sp. NPDC045701
CTTGTGAGAGACCTGTCCTACCAGGGGCTTCACGTCTGCCCGCAGCCGGCTTCACGTCCAAGCAGCCGCGAGATCATTTCGCTGAGAAAACCTCAGTCGTGCGGCATACGAGCCGTAGACGCCGACCGGCAGGTACGCCTCAACGCACTCCCAGCCCTCGTCCGACAACTGTCTCCGCGTCATGCACTCCGGACTACCGCATTCGCCCTCACCGTGAGCGCGAATCCCTCGGGTTGATCACGACTCGATACGCCCTAAAGCGAGTGTCGGTCTACATCTGCATAGTTTGCTCGGCCTCGCTCTACCAAGGGCTGTGGGCCATGTCTGGGCCAGCAAAGACAGGTGAGCCACTTGGCTGCGTATCGATAGAGGCCAGGGCCCTGCGGAGGCTCATGGTGCGACGCTCTTGAAAACCGTCGTGGCAGCGATGTCACCGTGGGTTCAAATCCCACACCCACCGCGGGTTGAAGGCCCCTGACCAGCACCATTGGTTCGGGGCCTTCGTCATGGCCGGTGCCTGTGAGTGACCGGGACTCCCGTTCTGCCGGGCACGGACGGGGCACGGCCGTTCTGTTGCGGTACCGCCGATCCGGAGGCCCCCGGGCGTGAGGTGCGGGTGGCCGGGGTGGGGGTGACGCAGAAACCCCACCCGCCGCGGGCGCACGAGGAGTTCCCGCTGGGGCAGCACGCCTGGTCCGGCTTCCACCAGCCCCGGCGGCCGGAGCGGGGTGAACCGCCCCCCGGGTCCCCACGTCTTCCCGCGCCCGGCCTACGACGAGACCCTGGCCGCACCGGACCTGCTTACCCAGGACCCTCTCGCTCCGCTGTTGGGTGAGCGACAGCCACCAACAGCGGCCTCGGTGTCGACCTCCGCTCGGCTCCTCCCGGGCCGGCGGTGGACGGGACGGAAGCTCCCACGCGCCGGGCAAAGTCGCCCGCGACGTTCGTAGGCCACGGATCGCGGGTGGGGAACCTCGGGGGGCGGGTGGTCGTCCTTGGGGGTGAGGCTTGCCGCGAAAAGGGAGTTGCCATGACGGTGAACGACCCGATGAAGCTCGAGACCACCCTCGGTGACGGTCGGCGTGTGACGCTGCCGCCGACGGGGGCGCGGTGGGGCGCCGACGGGGTGGGGGCCCTGCGAGCCGTACCGGCCACGCACACCGGGCAGGGCCAGGAGCCGCCCGCGCTGCCGGCCCGGCCGGCCCTGCCTCTCGAAGTGGCCCTGCTCGGGTTCGGGGTTTAGGTGTCTTGCCGATCTTGCCGGGCTCGCGTGCCCCGGCAGGTCGGGCCGGGCTGATCCACCGGCCTGTCCCAGGGGCTCACCCCGACCGGCCGCGTCAGGAGCCGACGATGGCGCGCAGGGCGGCGAGGTGGGCGTGGTAGGCGTCGCGGCCGGGGCGGGTCAGGCGCAGCCAGACGCGCCGGCGGGTGTCGCGTACCGCCGTGCGCTGCTCGACGTAGCCGGCGTCGGCCAGAACGGTGACGTGCTTGCTCAGCACCGAGGCGGAGACGCCCAACTGCTTCTGGACGGTGGCGAACTCGGCCTCCCCGGCGGTGTCCAGGAGGGCGCAGATCCGCAGCCGGTTGGGGGCGTGGATGGTGGTGTCGAACCCGTCCATGGGGTCGGGCGCCGTGGAGTCGCTCATGAGGCCTTCCGGTGCAGCCGGACGAAGACGAGGTGGAAGGCGACCGACGTCCCGGCGCCGACGGCGGACGCGGCGAACAGCCACAACGGCTCGTGGGTGGCGCGGAAGACCATGGCCGACCCCAGGAGCACCACGGGCAGTCCGGTCACCAGCGGCAGGGTGACGCGCTTGGGCAGGACGTCGAAGCGGAGTGCCACGCCGGTCTTCTTGCGCCAGTTGGAGGCCGCGGCCGCGAACAGCGACAGGAACGCCGCCGTCAGCACCACCAGGATCACGCTCCACACCGCCCGGGGCAACAGCCATTCGTGGTCCGCCAGCGTCCCTCCGTACACCGGCGGTATGGCGGCGGTGTAGAGCGTGAGCGCGGTGGCGAACCAGCGCGGCCACGGGGTGGCGGACAGAGCGGCGGTCGACGCCGAGACCTGCTCGGCTTCGGTGAGGGCGGCGAGCGCCTGCCGCGCGGTCGGACGGATGACATCCCCGTTGGTTTCCATGATGGAAACTCTAGAGGTGAGTTTCCATGGCGGCAAGTGGAAACTTTCCGGTATGGAAACTGGCGCGGCCGGATACAGTCGCCGCATGGGGGATTTCGCCGACCGGGGCCGGACCGTGCTGTGCAGGTCGTGTCACCGACCGCTGGTGCAGAACCGCCGTTGGTTTCCGAGGCAGTACTGCAACCGCTGGCACAAGGTGAGGCACCGGGTGGCCGGTTTCTTCGGCGGCGTGCTGGACAACGTGTAGGCGGGCGGCCGGGGAAAAGGCGTTGCCGGGCCCGTCCGGCGCGCGCCAGCATCGGGTCATGACCTCCCTGACACCTCTCCTGCCGCCGACCGCCACCGACCGATCGGTGCGCGAGCAGCAGCAGTACGGGTCCTGGTGGAGGCCGGCTGCCGCCCTGTCGTGATCGGCGCGCTGGTCGCGGGGGCGCTCGCCGGGCTCGGGATCGCCGTGCCGGTGGGGGCCGTCGGGGCGTACCTGGTGGCGCTCAGCGCGCGGACGTCGCCGAAGGTCGGGGCGTGCGCCGCGCTCGGGGTGGCCACCGCCGACGGGCTGTACGCGCTGGTCGCCGCCGTCGGCGGGGCGGCGGCGGCACCTCTCGTCGAGCCGGCCGTGGTGCCCCTGCGGTGGCTGTCGGCCCTGGTGCTGGTGGTGGTGGCGGTACGCGGCGCTGCCGTGGCGATCGGGCGCCACCGGGGGCGGCGGGCGGTGGCGCGGGACGACGACGTGCGGGTCGGGCCGCTGCGGGCGTACCTGGCGCTGCTCGGCATCACGCTGCTCAACCCCATGACCGTCGTCTATTTCGTGGCGCTGGTGATCGGCGGCCGCACCACCGGGAGCCCGGGACCGCCGGAGCAGGGCGCCTTCGTGCTCGGCGCCTTCCTCGCGTCCGCCTGCTGGCAGTTGCTGCTCGCCGGGGGCGGGGCGCTGCTGGGCAGGGCGCTGACCGGGAGCCGGGGGCGGCTCGGCACCGCGCTGGCGTCCAGCACGCTGATCATCGCGCTCGCGGGGCACCTGCTCCTCTCGGCGCCGTGAGGCGGGCCGCCGAGGCGATGGTGGCGCGCGCCTCGTGAGCGGTGAGGCCGGTGCGTACGGCGGCGTCGGTGAGGGCGTCCGCGAGGGCGTCGCCGACGCCGTCCTCGTACGCCCGGCAGGCCGCCCAGAACAGCCCGGAGTTGCGCCGTCCCGGCCGCGCGGCGAGGACGAAGCGGATCAGCCCCTCGCCGTGCGGCGCCGGACCGGTCCGCCCCCCGCCGTGCGGCGCGGGCCGCCGCCGACGCTCGGGGGGCCGTGACGGCGGGGCGAGCAGGCGCAGCAGGGCCGGCGGGCACGGTGCCGGGGGCAGGGCCGCCGTGCCGGGGGCCAGGCGGTACGCGCCGCGCGCGGCCACCGACCCGGGGCCGGCCAGGTACCCGCCGGAGCCGCGGATGTCGACGCCGCGGGCGAGTCGGCCGGCCGAGTTCGGGACGGCGACGCCCGGCGGGCCGGCCAGCCACAGGTGCCGGCCGCCGCTGGGGGTGAGGACGGTGACCGTGCCCGGGATCGTGAAGCCGTGCTCCCGGGCGAGGCGCCGGAGGACGGCGGGG
Source organism: Streptomyces sp. NPDC045701 (assembly GCF_056432045.1). Classification (NCBI taxonomy): domain Bacteria; kingdom Bacillati; phylum Actinomycetota; class Actinomycetes; order Kitasatosporales; family Streptomycetaceae; genus Streptomyces; species Streptomyces sp. NPDC045701. The sequence continues at coordinate 3,731 of NZ_JBWKJV010000070.1, forward strand.
TCCGTGTCGAGGTCGACGCCGATCAGGTGGTGGGGCGGCCGGCCGCAGGCGATGCCGTAACCGGTCGCCCAGGGGGCCAGGGCGAACAGGGCGCGTACGGCGGCCGGATCGGTGGTCGCGTCGTGGACGCCGTGCCCCGGCAGACCGCACTCGCCCCGGCAGCGCACCGGTTCGGGGTCGTTCCGGTGGGGGGACGGCAGGGCGGGCAGCTTGGACGGCGACAGGGGGAAGACGGGCACTCCGCGCTCGGCGGCGGACAGCGCGTGGGCCAGGGCCAGGGTGGAGGTGCGCCGGTCGGAAGCGGCCATGGCGCCATGTTCGTATGTACGTTCGAGAAAGGGAAGAGGGCGTGAATGGCCGGAAATGCGCCGGAACGATTCCTCGGCGCACCCGGGCGGCCTGCCCGCCTCGCGCGGCGGCCGAGCCTTTTGTGAGCTGCGGTTTCGTACGGGTGTGGGGGTTTATCGACATGTCCTCACGCTTGCGGGCGAAATGGCCGCTCGGGTCTGGTTCGCCGGGGATGCGGTGGGCAACTCTTGAACCGCGACGTCGAGAACTCGCCCGGAGCGGTCGGCCCACCGCGCGGGAACAGGCCGTAGGCAGGCAGACAGCCACTGGAGGACCCGCATGACAAACATCCGTACCGGTACCGCTCCCGTCGTCCCCGCCGCCCTGCCGGCGGGGTAGGACCGGCCCGGGGGAAGGGGAACGAGGTGGACGGCGGCAGCCCGTGCGCCGGTACTCCGGTACCGGCGCACGGGCCGTCCGGCGTCCTGTCCCCGGCACGCCCCCGGTGGACGGCCGCCGGCCCCTGCCGGTACGCCCCGCGTCCCCGCCCCCCGATCCGGCGCGGCCCGCTCCTCCACCTCCAGGAGGTGCGCCGGACCGCGGCACTACGACCTGAGGCGGACGCGGGTTCGGCACCTGTGGGCGATCCCCCGGACGGCGGCCGCTCCTAGCGTGGACGCATGACCGCGACCGCCGGCCCCGTCTGCACCGGGGCGTCCTCAGCCGCCACCGGATACCCCTCGTTCTCGTCGTACGTACGGGCCCGAGGTCCCGTGCTGCTGCGCACCGCCCGGTCGCTGACCGCCGACCCGAGCGACGCCGAGGACCTGCTGCAGACGGCGCTGGCCAAGACGTACGTCGCCTGGCACCGCATCGAGGACCACCGCGCGCTCGACGGCTACGTGCGCCGCGCCCTGCTCAACACCCGCACCTCGCAGTGGCGCAGGCGCAAGGTCGACGAGTTCGCGTGCGACGAACTGCCCGAGCCCCTGGGGCCGCCCGCACCCGACCCGGCGGAGCAGCAGGCCCTGCGCGACGCGATGTGGCACGCGGTGATGAGGCTGCCCGACCGCCAGCGGGCCATGGTGGTGCTCCGGTACTACGAGGACCTCAGCGAGGCCCAGACGGCGGAGGTCCTCGGGGTCTCCGTGGGCACGGTCAAGAGCGCCGTCTCGCGGGCGCTCGGCAAACTCCGTGAGGATCCGGAGCTGTCGCCCGTAAGGTGATCGGTACCGGTCGATCTACTCCCGGGTAGTGACATACCGCTTGGTATGTGCGCATGATCTGCACACCTTCGATGCCACGGCCCGGGGGACACCCCCGGGTCATGAATCGCGCGCCCAACGGGAGGACGCCGTGCTGAGCACCATGCAGGACGTACCACTGACCGTGACCCGCATCCTCCGCCACGGGATGACGATCCACGGACAGTCACGGATCACCACCTGGACCGGCGAGGCCGAGCCGCACCGCCGTACCTTCGCCGAGGCCGGCGCCCGCGCCACGCAGCTGGCCGGGGCACTGCGCGACGAACTCGGCGTGACCGGCGACGAACGGGTCGCCACGCTCATGTGGAACAACGCCGAGCACGTCGAGGCGTACCTGGCGATCCCCTCCATGGGCGCCGTCCTGCACACCCTCAACCTGCGCCTGCCCGCCGAGCAGCTGATCTGGATCGTCAACCACGCTGCCGACCGGGTCGTCCTGGTCAACGGCAGCCTCCTCCCGCTGCTCGCCCCGCTCCTCCCGCACCTGCCGACGATCGAGCACGTCGTGGTGTCCGGCCCCGGCGACCGCTCCCTCCTCGACGGCGTCGCGCCCTCCGTCCACGAGTACGAGGAGCTCATCGCCGGCCACCCGGCCACCTACGACTGGCCCGAGCTGGACGAACGCGCCGCCGCCGCCATGTGCTACACCTCCGGCACCACCGGCGACCCCAAGGGCGTCGTCTACTCCCACCGCTCCATCTACCTGCACTCCATGCAGGTGAACATGACGGAGTCGATGGGCCTGACGGACAAGGACACGACCCTGGTCGTCGTGCCGCAGTTCCACGTGAACGCCTGGGGCCTGCCCCACGCCACCTTCATGACCGGCGTCAACATGCTGATGCCCGACCGCTTCCTCCAGCCCGCCCCGCTCGCCGAGATGATCGAGCGCGAGAGGCCCACGCACGCGGCGGCCGTCCCCACCATCTGGCAGGGCCTCCTCGCCGAGGTCACCGCCAACCCGCGCGACCTGTCGTCGATGGCCAGCGTCACCATCGGCGGCGCCGCCTGCCCGCCGTCCCTGATGGAGGCGTACGACCAGCTCGGGGTCCGCCTCTGTCACGCCTGGGGCATGACCGAGACGTCCCCGCTGGGCACCATGGCCAACCCGCCGGCCGGCCTCACGGCGGAGGAGGAGTGGCCGTACCGCGTCACCCAGGGCCGCTTCCCCGCCGGCGTCGAGGCCCGCCTCGCCGGACCAGGCGGCGACATCCTGCCCTGGGACGGCGAGTCCGCCGGCGAACTGGAGGTCCGCGGCCCGTGGATCGCGGGGGCCTACTACGGCGGCGCGGCCGGCGAACCCCTGCGGCCCGAGGACAAGTTCACGCCGGACGGCTGGCTCAAGACCGGCGACGTCGGCGTGATCAGCCCCGACGGCTTCCTCACGCTCACCGACCGGGCGAAGGACGTCATCAAGTCGGGCGGCGAGTGGATCTCCTCCGTGGAGCTGGAGAACGCCCTGATGGCCCACCCGGAGGTGGCCGAGGCGGCCGTCGTCGCCGTGCCGGACGACAAGTGGGGCGAGCGCCCGCTGGCGACCGTGGTCCTCAAGGAGGGCGCGACCGCCGACTACGAGACGCTGCGCGCCTTCCTCGCCGAGTCGATCGCCAAGTGGCAGCTCCCGGAGCGCTGGGCGATCGTCCCGGCCGTACCGAAGACGAGCGTGGGCAAGTTCGACAAGAAGGTGATCCGCCGGCAGTACGCGAGCGGTGAACTGGACGTCACCCAGCTCTGACGTCACCCGGCCCCGGGGCCACGCCGGCCCTGGGGCCGCCCGACCTGGCGCCCCGCCGGCCCCGGGGTCCAGGGGTCACGACCCCAGGGGGCCACCCGGCCCTGACGCCGTCCGGCTCCGACGGACCGCGGGGGCGCCCCCGCCGCTAGTTCGTGCCGATCTTCGCCAGCAGGTCGACGATCCGCGACTGCACCTCGGCGCTCGTCGACCGCTCCGCCAGGAACAGCACCGTCTCGCCCGACGACAGCTTCGGCAGCTCCGACTGCTGGAGACTCGCCGAGGTGTAGACGACCAGCGGCGTGCGGTTCAGCTGCCCGTTCGCCCGCAGCCAGTCGATGATCCCGGCCCGCCGGCGACGCACCTGCATCAGGTCCATCACCACCAGGTTCGGCCGCATCTGCCCGGCCAGCGTGACCGCCTCGCTGTCCGTCGCCGCCCGCGCCACCTGCATCCCGCGCCGCTCCAGCGTCGCCGTCAGCGCGAGCGCGATCTCCTCCTGCTCCTCGATGAGCAGGACCCGCGACGGGTGCTGCTCACTGTCCCGGGGAGCCAGCGCCTTGAGCAGTACGGCCGGGTCGGCGCCGTACGCCGCCTCCCGGGTCGCCTGGCCCAGGCCGGCCGCCAGCAGCACCGGCACCTCGGCCGCCACCGCCGCCTGGCGCAGCGCCTGGAGCGCCGTACGGGTGATCGGCCCGGTCAGCGGGTCGACGAACAGGGCCGCCGGGAACGCGGCGATCTGCGCGTCCACCTCCTCGCGGGAGTGCACGATCACGGGCCGGTAGCCGCGCTCGCTCAGCGCCTGCTGCGTGGAGACGTCCGGCGCGGGCCACACCAGCAGCCGGCGCGGGTTGTCCAGCGGCTCCGGGGGCAGCTCGTCGTCGACCGGCAGCGAGGCCGGCTCGTTGGCCACCTCGACGGCGCCACCCGGCCCGTCCAGCGGTTCCGGGCCCTCGGCCGCGTCCTCGTCCGGTGCCCCTATCTCGTACGCCCGCCCCTCGGCCGGGGCGGACAGCCGCGGCGGCGGGGTCAGGGCCGGTGCCGGGCCGGCGGCCGGCGGTGGGGCGGGGGCGGGTACGGGCGGCTGCTGGGGGTGCGGCCGGTCGGCCGGCTCCTCCGCCGGGGGCGTCGCCAGCTTGCGGCGCCGCCCGGAGCCCGAGGACGCCTGCTGGCCGATCTGCTGGCCGAACGGCACCCCCTGGCCCAGGGTGCGCACGCTGAACGCCCGCCCCTGGGTGCTCGACGCGTCGTCGCCGGCCGGCACCTCCGGCGGCAGCGGTACGGAGCCGGTCCCCGCGCCGGCCCCGCCGGCCGGCTCCTGGGCCGCGCGCCGCCGTCCGGTGGGCCCCGGGTCGGGGGCGGGCGCGGTGACCGGCGCGGTGGCCTGGCCGGGCGCGGGTCGCACCGGGTGCGGCCGGGACGGCGTGTGGTCGGCGTCCGGCACCGCGGGCACGGCGTCGTGGCGGCCGGCGCCCTGGCGCTCGTCGGGGTGCGTGGCGGCACCCGGTTCCGGGCGGGGCGCGGCGGGGCGCCGGTCCGCCTCGGCGGGCGGAAGCGCGAACGCGGCACGGCCACCGCCCTCGGCGCCCTGCGCTGTCCGGTCCTGCGCGGGGCGGTCCTGCGCGGCTCCGAGCGCCCGGCGGGCCCGGCGACCCCCGGCCGGTTCGACGGCCTGGGCGCCGTTGACGGGTACGCCGGTGGCGGGCACCGGGGACGGCGCGGGGCCGGCCGGCAGCGCGGGCATCCCGCCCTCGTCGCCCCGCCGCGCCCGCCGCCCGGCGGCCGGTACCGGCACCGCGTCCGCCGGCACGCCCTGCGGGGGCACCGTCTCACCCAGGGCGGCCCGGCCCTGGGCACTCTCGGCGGCCGTCACGACCGACCCCTCGGCCGGCACCCCGGCCACCGGTCCCCCGGCCTCCGCCGGGCTCGGCCGCCCGCGCCGCCGCCCGGTCGGCTTGGCCGCCACCGGGTCCTCGGCGAGCACGGGGCTGTCCAGGAAGGCGTCCGTGGAGGCCCGCCGCGCCCGGCGCCGCCCGCCCCCGGAGGCCCCGCCGGACGTGTCGCCCGACGCCTGCGCGGGCACGACCGCGCCCGCGGACGCCCCGCCGGGAACCGCGAGCGCGGCGGCCTCCGCGGCCACCGGCGCGTCCGTCGACGGCGTCCCGGCCGGCGGACCCTCCGCCACCGGAGCCTCGGCGGCCGGTGCGCCCGCCGTCTGCTGCACCGTCCCGGCACCCTCACCCAGCGGCACCTCCAGGACGTACGCGCTGCCCGGCATCCCCGGCACCTCGTGCGTCTGCAGCACCCCGGCGTGCGCCCGGACGATCCCCCGCACGATCGGCTCGTGCACCGGGTCGCCCCCGGCGTACGGCCCGCGCACCTCGATCCGTACGACGTCACCGCGCTGCGCCGCCGCCACGACGATCGTCGAGTCGACGTACCCGCCGCCCGGTACCGGCCGCGCCTTGCCGGTCGAATCCACCCCGGCGACGTCCGCGATCAGGTGGGCGAGCGCGGTCGAGATCCGTACGCCGTCCACCTCGGCCTCTATCGGCGGGGCGTGCACCGCGAACTGCACCCGCCCCGGGCCGATCAGTTCCACCGCGCCCTCGACACCGGCGGCAACGACCGCGTCGAGCAGCACCTTCGACTTGCGCAGCGACTCCTCGCCCACGTCCAGCCGCTGGTAGCCCAGCACGTTGTCCACGAGCGTCGTCATCCGGGCGTACCCGGCGGCCAGATGGTGCAGCACCTGGTTGGCCTCGGGCCACAGCTGGCCGGCCGGGTCGGCGGCGAGCGTGCCCAGCTCCCGGCGCAGCTCCTCCAGCGGTCCGCGCAGCGACTCGCCCAGCACGGCGGTCAGCTGGGCGTGCCGAGCGGTCAGTGCCGCGTACCGCTCCTCGTGCCGCTCGATCTCGACGGACAGCCGCTCGCTGAGGTCGGCCATCCCGGCGGCGTGCCGCTCGGTCAGCTCGGCGACCTCGGCCGCGTGCCGGGTCTCCTGCTCCTCGTAGGGGCGCCGGTCGGTGAACGTCATCACCGCGCCGACCAGCTGTTCCCCGTCGCGTACGGGCGCGGTCGTCAGGTCGACCGGGACCGGCGAGCCGTCCTTGGCCCACACCACCTGGCCGCGCACCCGGTGCTTGCGCCCGGACCGCAGCGTGTCGGCCAGCGGCGACTCGTCGAACGGGAAGGCCTCCCCGTCCGCCCGCGAGTGCAGCATCAGGCCGTGGAGTTCCTTGCCGCCCAGGTCGCTGGCCCGCCAGCCCAGTATCTGCGCGGCGGCCGGGTTCACCAGGACGATCCGCCCGTCGGTGTCCGTGCCGACGACGCCCTCGGAGGCGGCGCGCAGGATCATCTCGGTCTGCCGCTGCGAGCGCGCCAGCTCGGCCTCGGTGTCGATCGTCCCGGAGAGGTCCCGCACCACGAGCATCAGCAGCTCGTCGCCGGTGTACGAGTGCCCGCCGGCCGCCGCGTACGAGTCGTACGCCTCCCGGCCGTCCTCCAGGCTCGCGCTGGTCACCTCGACCGGGAACTCGCTGCCGTCCGTGCGCCGCGCCACCATCCGGGCCGGCTTGGTGCGGCCCCGCGCGTCGGCGGCCTCGGGCCGGCGCATCGAACCGGGGATGAGCCGGGAGTCGAACGCGGGCAGCAGGTCGAGCAGCCCGCGCCCGACCAGGGCCGTGCCGGGCGTCTCGAACATTTCGAGGGCGATGGTGTTGGCGTTGACGACCGTGCCGTTGCAATTGACGAGTACGAGCCCGTCCGGCAGCGCGTCGAGTATGGCTGCGAGGCGAGCAGCACCTCGGGATGGCCTGCTGCTCACGACGACGCTTCCTCCCACTCGGCCTGTCATTGGAGGGAGTCTAAAGGCAGGTGATGGGGGCCCGACGGCGGTTGTGTGCGGGTTCCTCTACGACCTGGCCATCGGCAGCACCGGCTTCAGGGCGTCCCACCTGGCGATCTCGCAGCCGTCGGTCCGCTTGAAGTGGGCGTCCACATCCTGGCCCTGCCAGGTCCCGGTGACGTGCGCGGTGGCGGCCCCGCCGTGCTGCTGGGTGCACATCTGGTCCTTGGCGACGGGCGCGAACGGGTCCCGGCCCTCCTCGGCCAGCTCGCCGAGCCGGTCGCACGCCCCCTGCACCCGGGGGTGGTTGCCCTCGGCGGTCCGCAGGCCGCACTTCAGCTCGAAGGTGCCGTCCGCCATCGGGTTGCCCGAGTTCTTCACGGTGACGGTCAGCGAGTCGGTCCCCGACAGCAGCGGCAGCGGCAGTGGTCCGCCACCGGCCATGGCGGCGGGGGCGGCGGCACCGAGCGCGGCGAGCGACGCGGCGGAGGCGAGGACGAGGCGACGCAGCATACGAACTCCTGGGGTCACGGATCCGTCGGGATGCCCGGCATCCCTCACCCCACTAACGCTCCAGCCCCGCGCGCGTTGCGCAAGCCGGGGCATCCGGGCGCGGCACCGAACGCCTTTGCCCTGCGCCCCGCACGCCTAGTACCGTGGGGAGCGATTGGTGACACCCCCTTGGACTGTGTCATCATCTGCACGCACCACTCGCCCTGGCGCGGGTGCGGGCACACCTGGAGGCGTCGCCTAGTCCGGTCTATGGCGCCGCACTGCTAATGCGGTTTGGGTCTTAAAGCCCATCGAGGGTTCAAATCCCTCCGCCTCCGCCAGCACCACCCGAAGCCCCGGCCCCACGGCCGGGGCTTCGGCCGTTTCCGGCCCTCTCCGCCATGCCCCGCCCGGCCTCCCGACCGACCCCCGGCGGGCCGCCCGTCCGACCCCCTCGGCCGGCCCCCAATCGGCCCCGAAGTCGTGCCGACGGTGACCTCCGCGCGTTCGGCCATCCGAGGGATGTTTCGCGTTTTCGCAGGTCAGAGGGGGTGTGGGTAATGGATTTCGCGTCACGGCGCAGGTCATGTAATGTTGTTCCCGCAACGCCGACCGGGCAGAAAAGCCCGGGAAGCACAAGCACTCGTAGCTTAACGGATAGAGCATCTGACTACGGATCAGAAGGTTGCAGGTTCGAATCCTGCCGAGTGCACACAGGTGAGAGGCCCCGGAGAAATCCGGGGCCTCTTGCGTTGCCGGGCCGTACAGCAGCGAAGTACAGCAACCGCCCTCAGCCAGCGCCGCCCATCGCGTCGGACAGCTTGCCGATCGCTTTCCGCACCTCTTCCTCGCTCGCCTCGGCGTAGACCTCCATCGTCATCGCGATCTGCGAGTGCCGGAGGATGCGCTGCGCCACCTTCGGGTGGACCTTGAGCGCGACCAGGAGCGAGCTGCATGTGTGCCGGGTATTCCGCAGCGGGATCACCCGAAGGCCGGCACGGCGAGCGCGCAGCGCGAACATCCGAGTCAGGTTCCCTGGCTCGATCGGGGTGCCGTACTTCGTGGTGAAGATCAGCCCATGGGTGTCCTGCCAGAGCTCCCCGACCGCCTTCCGGTCGCCGAGCTGCTGGGCGCGGCGCATGCGAAGGGCCTTGAGGCAGAGCGCGGGCAGCGGCAGGAAGTCGTCCGAGTTCTCGGTCTTGGTCTCGCGGTGGAGGATCTGCCGCCCGGCGCGCTGGATCTGGTGATCCACGTACAGCTCCCCGTTCTCGAAGTCGACGGACTTCCACGTCAGGCCCAGGACTTCCCCCCGGCGAAGCCCGAGGCACAGCACGAGCACCCATGCCGCGAAGAGGTGATCGTCCCGGGCGGCGGCATCCGCGAGGAACCGACCCGCTTCCGCGACGGACCAAGGCTTGATCCGGCGGCGGCGCGGTTTGGGGACCTTCACCAGGGAGGCGACGTTCTTGCTGATCTCCTCCTCTGCGACCGCATGGGTGAGAGCGGCCCGCAGAGCGTCGCGGGAACCCTGGATCACCCGGCGGGACGGGTACGACTCACAGCACTCCCCGACCGCGCAGCACCGGCGGCTTCCGGGCGCCCTCTTGGCGTCTTTGCCCTGAGCGCAGCACTGGCACACGGTCGCCAGCTTGGTCAGCCACTCCCGCACGTCCCGGACGGTGAGCTTGTCCAGCCGCTTGGCACCGAGGTGTGGGGCGATGTAGAGCCGGACGTACCCCTCGTACGACACATACGAGAGCGGGGCCAGGTTGGGCTGCACGATGGAGTCGAGCCAGTACGCCAGGAAGGCCGCGAGGGTCCGGTGCCGAGTGGCGACTGGTCCCCTCTTCGCCTCGGCGTGGAGGTTGAGCCACTTCTCGTGGACCTCCTCGCGGGTCTTGCCGTAGGCGTACTTCCGGGCCCGCTTGCCGTCCGGCTTGGTGACCCAGACGTAGGCGGCGTAGCCGTTCTTGTACGGGTAGATCGAGCCCTCGCCGTTGCCGCGCTTCCCGCTCATGCCGCCCACCCTTCGGCGTCGGCGGTGACGCGTTCGACGTACTCGTCGACCCAGGCCGGAAGGATGCGCCGGTTGCGGCCGACCTTGACCGAGCGGATCTCCCCGGTGAGCACGAGCATCTTGGTCTTGGACAGCCCGAAGCCGAGCATCTCGGCGACCTCGGCGGTGGTGTGCCACTTCCGCTCGATGACTACGGCAGCCACGTGTTCTCTCCTTCGAATTCGGCGCGGATCTCGCGGGCGTGTTCGCGGTTGTGCTGGAGGTCCCGGCGGACGTTGGCGGCGAGCCAGGATTCGCCGGGGGTGGCGCCGTGTCCGGCGTAGGCCCAGTGGGCGACGACGAGGGCGGTGGACTCCGGGTGTTCGTCGGGGTCGGGCAGGCCGAGTGCGGCGCGTTGCTGGGCGGCGCGGTAGTCGGCGCGGACCTGGCGTAAGGCGCCGAGGGTGGTGGAGTAGCGGCGGGACTTGGTGGAGAAGTGGCCACGGAAGCCGAGCATGTGGGCCCAGGCCCGCAGGCGCCGGTCCGGGTAGGCCCGGTCGAGGTCCATGCAGGCTTCCATGAGCCGCCGGGGGTGGTCGGGGATGCCGAGGAGGACGAGGGCTTCCTTGTTGCCGACCGGGTGGTCGACGGTGCCGGTGGTCTCGGCGGCTTTGGTGGCGTACTTGACTCCGTTGCCCAATTCGCTGTGACGGGTGTGCCGGTTCCGGCATGATCGCTCCTGTGGCCGCTTCCTTGTCGTGCGGCCGGTTGGGGGTGGT
>NZ_JBWKJV010000071.1:0-14050 GCF_056432045.1 Streptomyces sp. NPDC045701
TGCCGTCGGGTGATCGTGGACGCCATCCGGTACGTGGTGGACAACGGCTGCAAGTGGCGGGCTCTGCCAGTGGACTTCCCGCCATTCAGCACGGTTGGCAAGTTCTTCCTGCGCTGGACACGTTCCCAGGCGGTGGACGAGCTGCACGACTGGCTGCGCGACCAGGTCCGCCGCCGGGACAATCGCGACCCGGAACCGACCGCCGCGGTCATCGACTCGCAGTCGGTACGGGCCGCAGAGACCGTCGGCGCCACGAGCCGGGGCTTCGACATGGCCAAAAAAGACCAACGGCCGCAAGCGTCACATCGCGGTCGGCACCCTCGGCCTGCTTTTGACCGTTGCCGTCACCAGGGCATCGGTGCAGGACCGCGACGGCGCCCGCCCCTTGCTTATGCGTCTGCGCCAGGTCCACCACCGCATCACCCTCACCTGGGCCGATGGCGGATACGCCGGCAAGCTCGTGACCTGGGCGAAAGACCATCTCGCCCTGACCTTGGAAATCGTTAAACGCAACGACGGCGCCCGGGGGTTCGTCGTTCTGCCCGGCGGTGGGTCGTTGAACGCACCCTGTCGTGGATCTGCCGCAGAAGGCGTTGCGTCCGCGATGACGAACGCCTCCCCGAACACCACGAAGCCATGGTCAAATGGTCGATGATCATCCTCATGGGACGCCGCCTCGCCCGGTAACAAGTCGATCGAGGTCACCCGCCGCTACTGGTTCAGGATCAGGCGCTCAGCCAGACACGCGCCCGCAACAGCCACTACAAACAACGCGGACACACCCCCTAACTGTGATTGCAGTACTAACTAACTAACCGTCGCGAGTTCGCATCCGATGCAATTGGCGGCGCTCGGACCATCGGTACAGCCGTTGGCACTGAGAACGATCATGGAGTCTAGCTGCGGATCTCCGTGTTCGGGTGGGGTTGGGACTGGAGGCGTTCGCGGAGGTCGATCTCGGGGTGAGTGAGTCGCGAAGGCGGACGGGCTTCGGCCTGAGCGGCAGGCCGTCGTCCGCCGCGACGTCCTCGGCTTCGGCGAGCGCCCGGTAGTGCGAGGCGACCGAGGGGTCCTTGCCCGCGTTCTTCCCCGGTCTTGATGACCAGCTTCTTCGCGATCTCGGGGACCGGGACGCCCTTGTTCTTCAGCGCGGCGGCAGGTGAGCATGTCGTCGTCAATGACCTTCGGCCGTCCGCCGTGGCTGCCCTTGGCCGCGGCGGCGACCTGGCCGCCTTCGAGGGTCATCGATCCCGTCGCGGCAACGCAGCAGCGCCCCGTCCCTTCGACGCCGCCTCGAATCTGTGAACTCCCGAAACCGTGAACTCGCAGAAGAGAACACCCGGCTCCGCCGACAGCTCGCCGAAGCTCTCGGGCGCCTCCGCACAGCTGGACTTCACGATCTTGATGGCCCAGCACCGGGCCCGTTCCCACACGCCGCTCTTTGTAACGATCGGCCCCACTGATCCAAGGGCAGCAGGCTCCGCCGGTCCTCGTTGCGGACGTTGTCCGCAACGAGGACACCCAGGTCACAGCCCCTGACCATCTCGGTGGCTCAGGATAATAACGCTCCTAATGAGAATCACCTCCGCAACCATCGTCAGGCACAGTTCACGCGGCTGCCGTGATGTTGCTTCCCCTTTCCTGGGTAGTCACTCAGGTAGGAGAGCGTCGATCTTGGCGTAATCCCGACCTGCGGAGCGTGCTTCGCATAACGAATTGGACACCTCATGACCACTGTGAACCCGGCGGGCACCCCTGGCACCCCTGGTCGTCGCAACGGCGGTACAGGCGTTTCCGGACACGGCCCGCGCCGCTTGTCGACCGAGACGAAGTCCGCCCTGAAGACGACGGAGTTCTTCGTCTACATCGCCTCTGTGATCGCGGTCCTGATCGCCTCCATGCTGGTGGGCACCGAAGAGGGTCACGCCGACTACTTCCGTGCCGACAAAGCCTGGCTGTACATCGTGATCCTCACCTTCGGCTACATGATCAGCCGTGGGCTGGCCAAGTCGGGAAGCCGTGATCACTACGACGGCTCCTGACGCGGCACGTCGATCTGCGCGAGCACCTGTCCTGATGGGCGGTGATTCGCGAACGGGTGATCCCGGGACCGCTGCGGTCTTCACCCGCCCGCCCAGGGGAACGTTCACCGTGTGAGGGGCATGCTGTCCGCTGCTACGGGCGGCTCCGGGTAGGGCGGGCAGGCCGTCAGTCCTTGGCGAGGGCCAGGCCGAGGAAGATCCCGACCAGTAGTGCCACGCTGCCGGTGGCCATCACGGCCCACGTCCCGGTCTGCGTCGGGGTGAACGCCGAGGTCAATCCAGGCAGCCCTTGGGATCCATCTGCACAGTGCGCGCCCCCTTCATCCCCGCCGCCGGCGGATCCGTCAGTAGCAGCACGTTACCGCCGTGGCCCAGTACCGGCGTCCTGCCACCTGCCCATACGATAATCCTTGTGAGTCATGACAGACGTCGGCCCTTGGGACATGGTCCCCGAGTGGAGTCCGTAGACCGGGCCGTGACCGATGAGTTCCGGCCCCGCGTCGGAGCCACGGAGGCTGACCTGGACACGGGCCCCCTGCAAGGTCTGCACCTGCCTGATCTGGCACAGCTTCGGGACCGGGGCGTACTAGGCACCAACCTGGCGGAAGGCTGCCGACGTGACCACCCGCCGCCCTTTGGGCACTGGTCCCCGTTCCACTGACGAGGAACTGTCGCCAATTGGCGGCAGTCACGAGCGAGGCCTTTGGGTGCGGGGCGGGTGAACGCCTTCTGCACCGCCTGGTCCAGGCCGTCCCCGGACTGCGTGGTCATCGCCTGCCTGTTCCCTTACTCGCCGTTGTCGTCGTCGGTGACGTTGCCGTCCTTGATGTACCGGGCGAGGTTGAGCTCCGGGGCGTTGAAACTTCTCCCGGACCTCCTCGCCCCACGCGCCTACCAGGACCCGACACATGTCGCCTACTACAACGAGAACTCCTTCGTACCGGAAATCCCTGCCCGATTCCAGAAGTCACGGCTGGTCACCTACTTCCCGACCGACTGGCAGTCCAGGAACCACATCTCCTATGTGCAGGCCAATCTGCGGTGAAGGGCGGCGCCGAACGCTGCGGCGGCCCCTTGCTGGTGTGACGCCCGGAGCGACGAAATGTGTGCAGGAAACCCGGTCACTCATTGGACTCATCCCCGTGACCGCTGACCTGCCGAAGGGTGACCGCTGGCTCAACTCGGGCATCTCCGCGACGCGCAAGGCTCTCTGCGCGGGGCGGCGCGCCCCTGAGCGGTTCGGGGGCTGATCCCGCACTCCCACACCGAGGTAGGCGCTCTGTCGCCCCGTCTCGGGCCTGCTCTGCATGATCCCTCGCCCCGGAGCGTCAGTATCACGCCAGGTCAGGACGGTGTATACAATAGATCATCCGCATTTGGGTGTCCTATCTCTGACCCACGGTGCAAAGTAGTCGTCGGCCCTCTGCCCCTCCCGTTGCTTCGCGCCCGGCCTCTTCGTTAGGCCGAATGAGTAGTCGACGGAGGGGTGGGAACGTTCATGCGCCGGGAGTGGTCGCCCGAGGACGTGGTGGCGTGCTGGACGGCGGCGGGCGGCGACTGGGACCTGGTCGCGAACAAGTCCGGCCCGACCAGGCTCGGGTTCGTTATCTGGAGTCGCTGAGGCCCTGTCCATCACGTGCAGCACGTACGAGTGAAGACCCCTTCGGCCCCGTCCTGGATGGGATTACCTTCCGTCATCCACCACGGATGAGCGGGAGGTTCCATGCGGGTACAGCGCGTGCTGATGCCGGACTCGGAGGCCGAGTCATGGACGGTGCTCGGGGACGACCATGTGCCAGTCACGCCGATCGAGCGTTACCTGGCCTACCTGGCCTGGGGCGAGAAGTCACCGAACACGGTCAAGGCGTACGCCCACGACCTGAAGGTGAGGTGCCCCGAAGTTTCCGGACAGACGTCCAATAGGATTGCCTTGAACTGTCCGGAAAACGCGAGGCCCCTGAAGGACTGGTTCGTCTACCTGGAAGGTCGGGGGCTGGACTGGCGGTCGGTGACGCTGGGGGACGTCGCCGGGTTCGTGGGCTGGCTCCGGCTGCCGCCACAGGCCCGGGACGGGAAGGTTGCGGTGTTGCCCACGGCGGATCACCACTGCGCGGAGTCCAGTTTTGTGAGTTCCACGCCCGCCACGGGGTGCCGCTCGGCGACCTGATGGTGACGATGCGGCCTGCCGGTCGCCGTGGTCGCGGCAGTTCCTACAAGCCGTTCCTGGAGCGCATCGCCAAGAGCCGTCCGCAGAAGGCGCGCACGATCTGGCTGCGGCAGCCGCGTCGGCGACCGGTCGTGCTGTCCGCCGGCGACGCCCGGGCGGTGCTGGACGGGTGCGAGCATCTGCGGGACCGGCTGCTGTTCGCGCTGCTGCTGGACACCGGACTGCGGATCGGCGAGGTACTGGGGCTGCGGCACGAGGACATCGCGCTGGCCGAACGGCAGGTGAGCGTGATCCCGCGCCCGAACGCGAACCGGGCGCGGGCGAAGGCTGGCCGCTCGCGAAGCGTCCCGGCCAGCGCGGAGCTGATGCGGCTGTATGCCGACTATCTCAACCGCGGGTACGGGGCCCTGGACTCGGACTACGTGTTCGTCAGTCTCTGGGGCCGCCCTCACGGTCGTCCACTTGCCTACTCCGCCGTCTATGACCTGGTGGAAGGGCTGCGCCGCCGCACCGGCATCGACTTCGAGCCGCACCAGTTCCGGCACACCTACGCCACGTGGCTGCTGCGCAAGGGCGCCGGCATGGAGAGCGTGAAGGAACTCCTCGGGCATGCCTCGATCACCACCACGATGGATACGTACGGGCACCTCACCGTCGAGGACGCCCGCCGGACGCTGGAAGCGGCGGGCTGGTTCACCGGCCGGGAGGTGCGGCTGTGACTGTCACCCCTCTGCCCACGGGTCCGCTCGGCCGGTCCGGGCTGCTGGAGAAAATTGCTGGCCGCGGTCCGCCCGGAGTTCCGCGTCGACGTCCTGGTCCCCGATGCCGACGACCCGGTGCTGGGCTGGAAGCGCTGCCCGGTCCCGGGCTGCAACCGCGCCGCCCACGAGCAGGGCTTGTGCACCGGCCATGCCCAGCGCTGGCGCCGGGACGGGCGCCCTGACCTGGCGGTGTTCCTCGCCGACCCCGGCCTGCCGCTCCGGGGTGTGGGCGAGCTCATGCACTGCACCGTCGCGGGCTGCCGCTTCGGCGCCGCCGGCAAGGGCTTGTGCTCGCGGCACCGCGACAAGTGGTCCCGCTCCGGCGGCGCCGATCCCGCCGCCTGGGCGGCTTCGGCGCCGCCGCTGCCAGGCACCGACCGCACCGAGTGCGCGCTGCCCACCTGCACCCTGTGGGTGGAGCATGCGGCGAACGCGTTCTGCAAGAGCCATCATGTCCGGTGGCGCCAGGATGGCGCCCCGCCGGTCGAGGTCTTCATCGTCGAGTGCCAGTCCTTCGGCCTGCCGCGCGTGGAATTCCGTGACTTGGCGCCGCAGCTGAAGCTGGAGTTCCAGTACGCCGTCCAGGCCCGTCGCGACGAACAGACCGTCACCGCTCCGGCCCGCATGATCACGGCCGCCATCCGTTGGGCTCGCGAGGAGCGAGTCGGGTCCCTGCTCGACTACTCCGCGGAACGGTGGCAGCGGGTCGCCAACCCCTACCAGCGCCGCGGATCCGGCGGCTACGACAAGCGCGTCGCAGTGTTCCTCCTCTACGCCCGGGACGCGGTCGAGACCCTGCGCGACGGCACCGGCTGGGAGGTCGAGTACGCCCGGGACGTGTGGCGGCTGGGCAAGCTGACCGGGCTCAACCGCAGCGTCAGTCGGCCCCGTCCCCGCAGCGAGCTGCGGTTCGACCGCATCACCCAGCCCTGGATGCGGGTGCTGGCGAAGCGGTGGATCAGGCTGCGGCTGTCGTCCGGCCTGAACGTCAGCACAGTTGTCAGCGACATGCAGGCCCTGACCCGGTTCAGCGAGTTCCTCGACGCCGTCGGCCCCACCGTTGTCCGCGGCCTGGGCGACGTCGACAGGGCCCTGCTGGAGCGCTACCTGGCCTGGCTGACCGGCCTCCCCGGCGGGCTCAGCTCGAACGAGAGCCGCGTCAACGGCCTGCACCTGTTCTTCCAGGCCATTCGCCAGCACGGCTGGGACAACTCCCTGCCGACCAGCGCCGCGTTCTTCACGGGCGACTGCCCGCGGCGCCGCACACGGCTCGCCCGCCACCTGGCCGAGCACATCATGACCCAGGTCGAACAGCCGGCGAACCCCGACCGATGGACTGATCCCGCCGCCCGGCTGATCAGTCTCATCCTGATCCGCTGCGGCCTGCGTGTCTCCGACGCCTGCACCATCCGGTTCGACTGCCTGCTTCATGACGGCCAGGGCGCCCCTTACCTGCGCTACTTCAACAACAAGATGAGCCGGGAGGCCGCCGTCCCCATCGACGAGGAGATCGAGGCCGAAGTCCGGGCCCAGCAGCAGCGCGTCCTTCAACGCTGGCCGGACGGCAATCCGCATGTTTTCCCCCGGCTGAAGGGCAACGCCGACGGCACCCGGCACTTCTCCCCGGACACCTACCGGCAGATGCTCAAGCGCTGGCTCGCCCAGTGCGACGTCCGTGACGAGAACGGGCAGCCGGTCCACCTCACCCCGCACCAGTGGCGGCACACCTTCGCCACCCGGCTGATCAGCCGGGACGTCCCGCAGGAAGTCGTCCGCGTTCTCCTCGATCACGACTCCCACCAGATGACGGCCCACTACGCACGGATCACCGATCAGACCGTCCGGCGCCGCTGGGAGGCCGCCACCAAGGTCAACATCCGGGGCGAGCGCGTCGCCCCCGCCCCCGAGGGCCCGCTGGCTAAGGCAGAGTGGGCCAAGACCCGCTACGGCCTTTCCACCCAGACCCTGCCCAACGGCTACTGCGGGCTCCCCGTTCAAAAGAGCTGTCCGCATGCCAACGCCTGTCTGACCTGCCCGGTCTTCCTCACCGGCCCGGAGTTCCTGCCCGAGCTGAAGGCCCAGCACCGGCGGACGCTGACGCTGATCGACAATGCGAAGGGCTGCGGACATCAGCAGGTGGCCGAGATGAACGAGCAGGTCGCGGCCAACCTCGACCAGATGATCACCGAACTCGAAGCCGGCGGGCTGCAGGAGGCCGCCGATGCGGGCTGACAACTCCCCACACATCGTTGCTGCCGCCCGTTCCCGGGCCGCGGCAACGAGGGAACGGGCGCCGCCGGCCAGCCGGTCTCCTTCGACGGGGTCGCCCGAGAGGCCGGTGTCTCGCGGTCCTGGCTCTACAGCCAGACCGACCTGCGGGCCGAGATCCACCGCCTGCGCGAGCGGCACGCCCCGGTGGCTTCAGCGCCCCAAGTCCCCGACCAGCAGCGCGCGTCTGATGCTTCCCTGCTGCGGCGGCTGGAGGCCGCGACGGCCCGAAACCGTCAGCTGGAGGCGGAGGTGAGAGAACTGAGGGACCAGCTCGCCCGCGTGCTCGGACAACAGCGGGCCGCCGCCCTCACCTCTTCGGGTGAATCCCGCAGCCCTCGCCAGCAGTCGGTGAAGACCATCGGACCCAGCTGATCCGGTCCGTCGTCGACACCGGCCACCAGGCAACGACCCAGGTCAGAGCCACGTCCGGTTCTGCGGCTGAAGATAAGGTTCGTACTGATGCTGAAGTTCTTCGAGCTGGAGGGCCGGTTCCACCAGTTCGTGAAGGAGTTCCCGCCGCGGCCGCGCGTGGTCAGCGCGAGCTTGCCCGCGGGGCCAGGCCGCCGGCCTGTAGGAGCAGGGGCCAGGCGAAGGCGGCTATCGGCTCCTCGGGATAGAAGTCGCCTGCGTCCAGTACCTCGGTCACCTGGGCGATGGTCGCGGCGGACGGGCGCAGTGTCTAGCAGTTCTGTGTCATCTTCTTCGCGCACCGCGCCACTGTGCCCGACCAGCCCGAACCCCTTCGCCGCGGGCCGTTGGACCCCGGCGGCGCCCGGTACCGTGCCCGGGCACAACCTGGCAGGGTGTCAGCCCGCCCAGTGGCGGTAGGCCTCGATCCAGTGCGCGCCGCTCGGTGCGGGAGTGGGCAGGGGCAGATCCAGAAGCCCGATGGGCTGCCGCTGTTTGCCGCGGGTGCAGATGGCCACGATCCCGCTCGCGGTGAGGTCGACGCCGATGACGCACACTTCCACGCCCAGGACCGTCGTGGCGAACGGCATGGCCAGATGTTCCTCGACCATCGTGAACAGGCCCGTGACTTCCTCGTCCTCGCCGTAGGCGTCGACGGTGGCCTCCTCGACCAGCCTGTCCAGCTGGGCCCGGCTCCATTTCCCCATCCGGCCACAATACCGGCCTTGCCACCCCTTCATGGGCGCAGGGTGCGAGGCGTAGACCTGGTGGACGGCCTTGCCCGAGTACGACATCCGCAGCGTGAACAGGTGGCACTTGACCACCTCGCCGCGCCAGGCGGACCCACACACCGGCGAAGTCGACCTCTGCTTCCTCAACGGGGCGCGCACGCTCTTGACCGTGGCGTCGGCCGTCGCGGTCGTGTGCGCGGCGGTGGCCGCGGGCTTCTTCGGCGCGGAGGACGGGGACGAGACGGCGACGGCCGTTCCGTACCGAGCCGAGATGCACCTGAGGCACTATCCCGTCCAGATGCCGGTGCCCTTCCCGGGCCTCGGCCTCGATCTGCGGGCGCCGGACCAGCAGGTAGTCACAGGCCGTCGAGCAGGACGCCTGGTCGAAGCCGTGCTCTTGCGCAAGCCGCTGATGGATCCGCCGGGCGGTGTGCTTCTGCTTGCACGGAGCGGTGAGATCCTCCCGCAGTATCGCGTCGATCCAGCCCTTGGCCGGATCCAGGACAGACGTCCGTGGCACCGGTTTCTTCCGCAGCGGCGGAACCGCCAAATTCATAGCCTGACGCACCGTCCTGCGATGCACTCCGCACGGCCATGCGAGTTCGGACAGTCCGTCGCTGGCGACGAAACCCCCATATGCCCTCTTCGTGTAGAGGCATACAGGTTTGCGTGCGGCGTGATGATTGGCGGCATGGACGTCAACGAAGTACTGCTGCCCGGGGTGGGGATGCGCTACGAGTTCACCACCCACGAGGGGGACCGGATGAGTGTCGTCGCCCTCCGGTCCGGCGATTTCGAGCTGATGACCTATGAGGGCCTAGATCCGGACGAGGCGCGGGTCGCGTTCCGGCTGACCCGCGAGGAGGCCGACACTCTCGCCGAGATTCTGGGAGCCCCGCGCATCGCAGAGCGGTTCGCGGACCTGACCAAGGAGGTGCCGGGGCTGAGTGCCGGGCAGGTCGAGGTAGGTGCGGGCGGGCCCTTTGTGGACCATCTGCTGGGGGAGACCAGGGCCCGGACGCGGACCGGTGCGTCGATCGTGGCGATCGTGCGCGGCGAGGAGGTGATGCCTTCGCCGGGGCCGGGGCAGGTGCTGCGCGCGGGGGATGTGCTGGTGGTGATCGGAACCCATGAGGGGATTGCCCAGGTGGAACAGATCATCCAGGCTGACCGGTGAACGTCTCGGTCGCTCTGCTGCTGGAGCTGGGGGTCATCCTGGCAGCGCTGAGTCTGCTCGGGACGCTGGCCCGGCGTTTCGCGCTCTCGCCCATCCCGCTCTATCTCCTTGCGGGTCTGGCTCTGGGCGAGGGGGGCATCGCCCCGGTTCCGGCCGCCGGCCCGTTCATTGAAACCGGATCGGGCATCGGGGTGGTCCTCCTGCTGCTGGTGCTCGGCCTGGAGTTCACCGTGCCGGAGTTCACCGGCAGCCTCCGCCACCATCTGCCGTCCGGAGCAGTCGATCTTTTATTGAACGCGACACCCGGAGCCGCGGCGGGATGGCTGCTGGGCCTGGACGCCACCGGGATCCTGACCCTGGCGGGCGTGACCTACATCTCCTCCTCGGGAATCATCGCCCGGCTTCTGAGCGACCTGAAGCGCCTGGGCAACCGGGAGACCCCGGCCGTGCTGTCCGTGCTGGTGCTGGAAGATTTCGCGATGGCCGCGTTCCTCCCGCTGCTCGCGGTCGTCGCCGCCGGAGGCACCTGGCTGCAGGCACTCCTGGGCGTCCTGCTGGCCCTCGGCGCGGCCCTGGCCGCGCTCGCCGTGTCGTACTGGTGGGGGCACCATCTCGGGCGGCTGCTGCTGCATCTGCGTCCGGACGCCGAGCAACTACAGCTGCGGGTGCTCGGCGTGACACTGATCGTCGCCGCACTCGCCGAGGCCGCGCACATCTCCGCCGCGGTCGGAGCCTTCATCGTGGGACTGTCACTCACCGGTGAGGCGGCCGACCGGGCACGGCAGGTACTGAGCCCGCTGCGGGACCTGTTCGCCGCCGTCTTCTTCCTCTCCATCGGCCTGTCGGTCAGGCCGGAGACGCTGCTGCCGGTGCTTCCCGCCGCCCTGCTGCTGGGGGTGGTCACGGCGCTGACGAAGATGGCGGCCGGCTGGTACGCCGCACGACGGGAAGGCGCGGGGCACCGGGGCCGACTGCGGGCCGGTACCTCGCTCATCGCACGCGGCGAGTTCTCCCTCATCATGATCGGTCTGGCCGGGGTGCGGCAGGACCGGCTCGGCGCCTTGGTGGCCGCCTACGTCCTGCTGCTCGCCGTGACCGGTCCGGTGCTCACCCGTTTCGCAGGGACTCGCCCGACGCCTGGCGCGGGGACGGGCAGGCAGGTGCACACCGGCAGTGCCACGGCGGAGCGATGACAGGCCCGCGCAGCCGGCGGCGCAGGCGTTTGTCGGTGGAGGCGAGCGCGGTGAGCACTGGGATGGCGAGGCAGGCGGTAGAACTGCCGCAAGGACCGGTCGCAGCAGACCGCCGCCCGCCGCCGCAGGCAGCACGTTGAGGCCGAACAACTCAAGCCGCTGCCCAATGCTGAAGTCAAGCCACGAGACGGACCGTCTACGCGATGGGCCCCCGCCGCTACGACGGACGGGCGTCGGTCCGGGACTTCAGCGGCGGCCGACAGGTCGCGGTTCCGCGGTCTTCGAGAGCTCGCCCTGTCTGGCGGTTCTCGGCACGCGGGAGGACAAAAGAGAGGACTGGCTGCTCGCCGGTCAGGCCATGGAGCGGCTCCTGCTGCAGGCGACGCAGGACGGCCTCTCCACGTCCCTCAATTCGCAGGTTTCTCGAATGGCCGGAGCTGCGCGGGGCGCTGCGCGACCCGGTGTCGGGGGCGGAGTACCCGCAGATGCTGATTCGCCTTGGCTACGGCCCCGAGACGCCCGCGACCCCTCGTAGGTCCGTTTCCGAGGTCCTGGTCGTCTGCTGAGGTGCGCGGCCTCGCGCGTCACCGGTCCCGTACGACGATCCGCCGCCCGGTCACTCGATCGGGTGTCACGGTGATCCACAGGTCCCTCATGCCGCCGGCCCACGGCGCGCTGCGGCTGTGCGTCTCCAGCCTCCGCACGGCGTCGGGTGCGGTGACCGTATACGCGTCGCCGACGACAAGAACGCTCCATCCGCGGCTGAACGCGTCGTCAATGCGGTCCACCTCGAAGGCGACCACGTGTCCGGCGGCTCTCGCGGGTGTGGCGTCCGGTGACGTCCTGAAGGCGACCTCCTCCCCGAGCGCCAAGTAATTGACCGGGACGATCGTCGGCCCCGCCCCGGTGGTCACGGCGATGCGCCCCACGCCGTGGCTGCCCAGCAGCTCCCAGCACTCCGGCCGACCGAGCTCCAGGAGCTCCGGGTGATACGCGGCCTGGCCGACGCCGGGAGGAAGGTCGACGTTGCCACCGGTTAGTTCCTCGACGCTCGTTTCGAGGGCATCGGCGAGGCGGAGCAGAAGACCGATGCCGTGCGTGGCGGGGTGGGTCTCCAGGTATCGGATGTACTCGGGTGCGGCGCCGGTGCGCAGGGCGAGGTCCTCCTGGGACAGGCCCAGCTGCTCGCGGCGCGCCGCCGTCCGTCTGCCCACGTCGCCCCTGGCCCGCGATCCGGACGGCGCCGGACCGGTCTGCGGTCGGTCGGACATGACGGCTCACTTTCGTGTCGGGGACATCCGCGCGGTCGTCACGCAGCGAAGGCCCGTACCGGTGCCGGCCGGGCCCGTAGCACTCCACGCTAGGCACGGATCAGTGTCGTCCGCACCAGGAGTCCGGTTCACCTGCCCGCCTGGGACTCCGTGGCGTGGAGAGCCGCGCGTCCGGCTTCGAGACGGGCGATGGGCACGCGGAAGGGCGAGCCGAGTGGCCGCTGACGGCGGGGGCTGGTGGCGCTGCACTAAGGAGGTCATCGGGTATGCGATGGACCACCACTACCAGACGCCGCTGATATCCCTGGACGCGGGCGGCCGGACGTGCACCGAGCGGACATGCGCGCCGGGGACCTTCTCGTTGACGGCCGCGACCAGCCGCGGCGTGGTCCAGCGCAGCTTCGTGCCGTCCGCGAGCGCGTTGGGAACGACGCCCAGGCGGCCGGTGCCGCGTCGAACGCCACGGCCTGGACGTGCCCGGCGAGCTCGGGCGCTCGCGGTGCGGCCGCCAGAGACTGCTCACCGCTGGAGCGCCTCGAACGACATCTGGCCCTCGGCCCCCACGACCAGCTCGCCATCGAGGACCAGGCCGTCGGGGAGGTCCGCAGCGGCGTCCAGGAGATCAGGGAAGCGGCTCTGTAGGAGCTGCCGCGGCGGGACTGCACCAGCAGCGGGCAAGGCGCGGGCCACGGGGTGAAGACGATCGCCCGGTAGGCGTCGAACTTGGGCTGAAATCGCAGCTCACCAGGCAGCACGCCCGTCGCGGGCACCGCGTCGCGGGCCTGCGCCAACATCGGTTCCACCGGCGGCCGAAGCACCATACGTCCGGTGTACGGGCTGATCATCTGCTCGGACTCCACAGGCGGGAGTCTGTCGGCACGGGTGTGGCGGCGTCTGGTGTTGTAGAAGTCGGCGGCCCAGGTGGCGATCTTCAGCCGGGCCCCGGCACGGGTCGTGAACCGGTGCCGGTGGACATACTCGACCTTGACTGTGGAGTTGAACGCCTCGGCGGCGGCGTTGTCGAAGCACGACCCGACCCGTCCTATGGACTGGATCACGCCCAGCCGGTCACACAAGCTGTTGTAAGCGGCGGACGTGTATCCGCCGTTGCTGCCGCGGTCGCTGTGGAAGATCACTCCGTCCACGTTGCCGCCGCGGTTCGCGGCGGCCATCTGCAAGGACGCGCTGACGAGGGCGGCGTCGTGGTGAGCGTCCATGGCGTATCCGGGGCAGCGGCGCGAGAACAGGCCGATGACGGTGGCCAGGCAGAGCTTGCCCCCGCCGGTGTCGATCTCGGTCATGTCCCCAACCCAGAGCACATCGGGGGCGATCGCGTCGAAGTGCCGTCCGGCCAGGTCACAGGTGGCGGGCCGCTTGACCTGCCGGGTCAGGTTCCGGCGCTTCTTCGGCTCACGGCCGTACCAGCCCTCCTCGGCCATGATCTCGGCGACCGTGTTCACCGACACCTGCCAGCCCTCAGCCCACAGGTCCGCGTGATCCGCGGAGAGCCGAGCCGTAGGTACGGCCGGACAGAGTGAAGAAGTGCTTGATCCGCTCGGCCAGCGCAGCCCGTCTCACCTCACGCTTCGTCGGATTCCCGGGCCTGCCCCGCCATTTGTAGTACCAGGCCTGTCGGCGTACTCCGAAAAGTGCTCAGCCAAGTACAGATAAATGTGCTCAGCCGTCAGGCGATTTGGGTGTCCCGCTCGATGGCGGCAAGGCGGTTCTTCAGGCGGTAGCTGGGCCCGTTGATGGAGATGACATCGCAGTGGTGGAGGAGCCGGTCGGGGATCGCGGTGGCGAGCACCTCGTCGCCGAAGATCTGTCCCCACTCGCTGAACGTCTTATTCGAGGTGAGGACGATGGAGCCCTTCTCATAGCGCTTGGAGATCACCTGGAAGACGAGGTTCGCCTCGGCTCGTTCCAGTGGCTGATGTTGGGTCGGGGACGAGACGCCGTGCACTGTTTCCAGTGCCGGTTTTCCCGTCCCCGCCCGCCGAACCGGACGTGCCCGTTGGCCGAGCATCCG
>NZ_JBWKJV010000072.1:0-14006 GCF_056432045.1 Streptomyces sp. NPDC045701
TCGGGACGCCGCGTCTTCTTCACCCACTCCTTCATCAGCTCGACGGCGCGGTCGCCCGCCTCGATGTCGACGCCCGCAGCCGCGTAGCTGGCACCAGGGGGAGGAGTCATGCCGTCATGCCTTTCGGGAGGTCCGCTGCGGACGGTTCACCACGCGAGCGCGCCGTCGAACGACGTCGGCGCGGGATGGAGGCCGAGGCCCCGGCGCGCCGCGCCGAGGGCGAGGGTGCGTTCGACCGCGAGGTGGCTGATCGCGTACCGCGTGAGCCGTGGGGGCCGGGGCCGCCGGGTCAGCCGCCACGCGGTCTCGGCGGCCACCGCGGCGGCCGAGGCCGCCGGTGCCGGGAGGGTCCGCAGGCGTACGCGGACACCACGCGCCGCGAGCAGCGCACGCAACGCCTCCCCGATCGGCACCGGTTCGGCGTCGGCGACGTTGTAGGTGCCGGGTGGGGCGGCACGGTCGCAGGCGAGCAGCGCGGCGGCGGTGAGGTTGTCGATGTGGGTGAGCGACTGGGGGGCCGTACCGTCGCCCGGCAACCACAGTGAGCCGCCGCGCACCGCGCCCAGCACCCGGGGCAACAGGGTCCGGTCGCCCGGTCCGTACACGGCGTGCGGGCGCAGGACGACCGTGTCGGGCCGGCCGCTCAGGGCCAGCTCGGCGGCGGCCTTGGACGCGGCGTACGGGGTGAGGTAGCGGCGTACGGGGGCTTCGGACTCGTCGGCGTGGACGGTCGGACGGAACGGGTCGTACACGCTGGCGCTGGAGATGTGGACCAGCCGCGCGCCGGGGAAGGACGCGGCCACGTTCCTGGTCCCGGTCAGGTTGGCGTGCCACACCGGGCCGGGCGCGCCCCAGTCGCCGACGGCCGCCGCCGCGTGCACCACGGCGTCCACCCGGGGGGCGTCGGCCCACGTCCCGGTGGCGAGGTCCCAGTCGGCGCGGGTGAGGGCGTGCACGGTCCAGCCGCGTTCGGCCGCCGCGCGGCAGACCGCGCCGCCCACGAAACCGCGCGCGCCGGTGACCGCGATCCTCATCGCGCCGCCCCCGTTCCGTGGGCGCCCGCCGGGCGCAGCCGGGCGCGCAGGGCCGCCCGGTCCGGTTTGCGGGAGCGGCCGGCGACCGGGATGCGGTCCAGCACCACCACGTCGTCGGGGAGGACGGCCGCGTCGATCACCGAGGGCAGCAGGGTGCGGACGGACGCCGCGAAGGCGTCCGGCGCGGCCGGCGGGTGCTCGGCCACCAGGGCGAGGACGACGCGTTCGTCGCCGTAGTCGTCGGGTACGCCGACGATGACCGCTTCGGCGACTCCGGGCAGGGCGCTGATGGCCGGTTCGTACAGTCCGGGGTAGATGTTCGTGCGTCCCCGGATGAGCATGTCCTTCTTCCGGCCGTGCAGGATCAGCCGGCCGTCCTCCAGCCGGGCGAGGTCCCCGGTGGCGTGCTCGTCCATCGTGGGCCCGCCGAGGTAGCCGCGGCACAGGTTCGGGCCGGACACCAGCAGTTCCCCGTCCGGCGCGGTGCGGACCCCCACCGAGGGCAGCGGGGTGCCGAGCAGGTCGCCGGGGCCGGGGTGGGCCAGCTTCTCCTCCCCGGTGGCCACGGCCACGGGCAGGATCTCCGTCATCCCGTACACCGCGAGGAAGCGGACCGACGGCAGGGTCCGGGCGGCCCGGCGCAGCAGCCCCGGCAGGACCGGTGCTCCGCCGAGGACCAGGTACCGCAGGGACGGGGGTACGGTCGCCTCGCCCCGCTCGACGGCGTCGACGACGGAGGGCAGGTCGGCCGGTACGCAGAAGGTGTGGGTCGCCCCGCCCAGTGAGGCGGCGTACCGCACGGGGTCGGCGGCGGGCGCGAAGCCGTGGGGCGGCATGGTCCAGTGGGCGCCGGTGATCAGGGCGGGCACGCCCATCATCAGCTGATCGGTGTGCACGGTGTCGCCGTCGCCCATCCGCAGGGCGTGGCCGCAGTCCGCGAGGCCGGCGCCGAGCGAGCCCCGGGTGTGCACCACGGCCCGGGGGGCGCTGGTGGTGCCGGAGGTGAAGACGACCAGCGCCTCCTGGCCGGGCGCGGGTGCCGGGTCGAAGGACCCGGCCGGGCCGGCGGCGAGCCGCCGTGCGGACAGCGCCCCCGAGGGGACGCCGGGCAGCCACCGGCCGGCGTGGATGTGGCGCAGGCCGAGCCGGTGGTACTGCGGCAGCAGCAGTCCGCGGCGCCGCGCCAGCGGGCGGCCGTAGCGGCTCACGGCGTACAGCAGCGACTCGGCGGCGGCCCAGCGGGGGGTGGCGAGCTCCCGGCGCGCGGCGAACAGCTCGGGTCCGGCGCCCGGGTCGATGAACACCACGGTGGCGCCCGCCGCGATGATTCCCAGCGCGAGCACGACGCCCTCCGGTCCGGGGCGTACGGAGAACAGCACCCGCTCCCCCGGTTCCATCCCGGCCTGGCGCAGCCCGCGTGCGGTGGCCCGGACGGCGTCGGCGAGCTGCCGGTGGCTGAGGGTGGTCCCGTCGGGGCCGGTGAGCGCCGGGGCGTCGCCGCGCCGCCGCGCGGTCCGCAGGAGCGCGGTGAGCACGTCGGCGTGCCCGTCCGCCTGTCCGTCGGGTCCCGGGAGGTGCTCGGTGTCGGTCACGGCGCGCTCCGGAGCGTGAGGGTGAGCCGGGCGTACCCGGGGATCAGTACGTGGCGGGCGGTACGGCGCTGTGCGACGGTGACCGGCCCGGCCGCGAGGACGGCGTCGAGCACCGCGCGGATCTGCGCCATGGCGAGGGGCATGCCCAGGCAGAAGTGCGGACCGGCGCCGAACCACAGCCGCCGCAGTTCCGGCGGGTGCGGCCGGCCGGGGTCGAACGCCCCGTACGCCGTGGCGCACAGCAGCGTGGCGATGGCGATCCGGTCGCCGGGGGACACCGGTACGCCGCCGATGGCGGTGGGCCGGGCGACGCTGCGCAGCATCACGGGCGAGGGGACGGTGACGCGGAGGGCCTCCTCCACGACCGTGTCGGCGTCGGCCGTGCCGTCGCGGAGCCGGTCGAGCCAGTCCGTGTCGTGGCAGAGCGCGACCAGGCGCGGGATGAAGGAGACCAGGGTCTCGGTCCCGGTGAGCAGGAATGCCCCGACGGCGCCGCGGGCCTCGTCCTCGCTCAGGCCCAGCCCGCGCAGCCGGCCGGGCAGGGTGTCGTCCCCGCCCCGCCGGTAGGCGTGGACCGCCGAGGCGGTGAGGCGCCCCAGCACCTCGCGCGCCCGGCGTACGTGCCGGGGCGGCAGGGTGTGCCGCCACAGCCGTACCGCCTTGGTCACCTCCGACGCGTCCGCGTGTGCGGCGGCGAACCGCTCCGGTTCCGCCGGCAGGCCGACGATCTCGCAGATGGCGGCGCCCGCGCACCTCTGCGCGACCCGGACGAGGTCGACCTCTTCGCCCGCGGCGAGCCGGCCGGTGAGGTCGGCGAGCGGCTGCGCCAGGACGCGCTCGCACAGCCCGGCGACGTACCCGGGGGTGAACAGGCCGGACAGCCGGCGGCGCAGTGCCGCGTGGTCGGCGCCCTCCATGTTGAGCAGGACCGACGGGCCGAGGACCGGTGTCCACAGGTCGGACGGCGAGCCCGGCCCGGTCTTCGTGTAATGCTCGGTGTCGCACAGGACCTCGCGTGCCAGGGCCGCGTCGCTGACGACGACCCCGACCCGCGGCACCCGTACGACCGGGCCGCGGGCCGCGATGGCGCGCAGCAGCCGGAAGGCCACGGGGTGGGCCGAGGTCTGCACCCGGTGCTCCCACCGCTGCCAGGTCGCGTCCGGGGCGGTGGTGGTGACCGTCATCGGATGTCCACCACCTCGGGGCGGTAGCGGTGGTCCGCGTACCAGCCGAGGGTGCGGCGCAGTCCCCACTCGCGCACCCGGCGGGCGGAGCCCTGGACGCGTACGTCGCGCCGCAGGCCGTACGCCGTCGTCAGCAGCCGTACCGCGTTCACCAGGGCCCGGTCCTCGTGGAGTTCCTCGATGGCCGTGCGGGGGAAGCCGCCGGCGCGTTCGTACAGCGCGGCGGTGATGGCCATGTTGCAGCCGGGCGCCATGACGTAGGGCCCCAGGTAGCCGGCGTCCCGGTTGCCCGGCCTGAACCGGCCGAACCAGGCCGCGGCCTCGGTGGCGGCGACGAGGGCGGTACGCCGCAGCGGGGGCAGCGGCGCCTCGTCGGTGCGGGGCCGCAACTGCCCGGCGATCAGCTGGAGGCCGGACCGGAACGCGTCCCGGATGCGGGCGGTCCAGTCGGGCGCGGGCAGGCAGTCGGCGTCGGTGCGGGCCAGGTGCGTGGCGCCGTGGGCGATGGCGTACCGCATACCGGTGTCGGCCGCCGCGCCCGTGCCCTTGTGCGTCTCGTGGACGACGTGCAGGTCGCCGGAGTATCCGAAGGACCGTACGACGTCGGCGGTGCCGTCCGTGGAGTTGTTGTCGACGACGACCAGGGAGAAGTCCCGGTCGGTCTGCGACGCGAGGGCCCGGAGGGTCGCCGTGATGCCGTGGGCCTCGTTGTACGCGGGGACGACCACCCAGAGCCTCACAGCCGGATCACGCTCATTCCCATGCTGATGCCTCCGGCGAGGCCGACCAGGGCGACCAGGTCGCCGGGGCCGGCCCGGCCGCTCTCCACGGCGCGGACGAGTTGCAGGGGCAGGCTCGCCGCGGCGGCGTTGCCGTGCTCGGTGATGGTCACGGGGATCTTGTCCATGGGCAGGCCGAACCGGTCGGCGAGCTGGTCGAGGTAGGGCTTGGACACCTGGTGGACGCAGACGGCGGCCATGTCGTGCCAGCCGACGCCGAGGCGGTCGAGGGTGTCGTCGAGCACCCGGGGGCCCAGCCGTTCGAAGGCGCGGCGCAGGCCCACTCCGTCGAGCCGGAAGTAGGTGTGCTCGTCTCCGCGCGGGTGGGCCGAGCCGCCCGAGGGCAGGGTGCCGACGCTCCAGGAGGCGGAGTCGGCGGCGAACCCGTGGCCGAGGACGCCCGGTTCGGCGGACGCCTCCACGAGGAGGGCCGCACCGGCGTCGGAGAGGGTGTAGCCGGGTATGGAGGTGAGGTAGGCGCGCAGGTCGGGTACGGACCAGCGCACCGCCCGGGAGGGGGACTCGCCGCAGGCCACGAGGATGCGCCGGTAGCCGCCCTGGGCGATGAGCGCGTGCGCGGTCTCCAGCGCGTTGAGCACGCTGTTGCAGGCGTTCTTCACGTCGAAGGCGGGGCAGCGCAGGCCGAGGCGGTCGGCGGTCATGTGCGAGGTCGCGGGTTCGATCATGTCCTGGCTGGCCGCGGCGAAGATGAGCAGGTCGACGTCGGCGGGGTCGGTCCCGGTGTCGGCGAGCAGTTTGCGCGCGGCGGCGGCGGCGAGGTCGGAGGCCTGCCAGTCGTCGGGCATGACGTGGAGTCGCTCCACGCCGGTCAGTCGGCGGACGAGTCCTGGTGGCGGCCGGAAGCCGGTGCCGGCGGCGGCCACCCGCCGCTCGGTCTCCTCCGCGGTGCGCAGGGTCTCCGGCAGGTGTACGGCCGCACCGGCGAGCCGGGCGTGGGTTGCAGGCATGGAGCTGGTCTCCCGTCAGACGAGTGTCACGGTCAGCCGGTCGTACGTGGGGATGACCACGCGGCGGCTGTAGCGCCGCTCGACGATCCGCCAGGGCCGCCCGACGCTGGTCAGCGTCTCCAGCGTCCGGCCGATCTCCGCCTGGGCGATGGCGGAGCCGAGGCAGCGGTGGCGTCCGGCGCCGAACCACAGCTCCCGGTTGGCCGGCTCGGCGGGCCGGCCGAGGCGGAAGCCCCCGGTGAGGCTGTTGGCGGTGTAGTTGAGCAGGGTGATGCGTTCTCCGGCCCTGAGGGTGCGGCCCGCGAGACGGACGTCGCCGCGTACGGTCCGCCCGATGACGGGCGCGGGCGCCGTCACGCGCAGCCCTTCGCGGACCGCGTCCGGTACGAGCGCGGGGGACGCGACGAGCTGGTGCTGGTCGCCGGTGTCGTGCAGCAGGGCGACGGTGCGGGTGATGGCGCTGGCCGCCGTCTCGGTCGCGGCGACGCCGACGAGGGCGGCCATTCCGGCGGTCTGGTGGGCGTCCAGGCCGGCTTCCCGGCAACGTCCGACGAGGTGGTCGGGGGAGCCGGTGCGCCACTCCTGCTCGACGTGCCCGGTGAGCCGGGCGACGACGCGGCGGCCGCGGTCGACGGTCTCGTCGGTCAGGTCGGCGCCTCCCGCGGCCTCCAGGGAGATGGCGGCCAGTTCGCGGGCGGTGGCGAAGACCCTCTCGTAGGCGGCGTCGTCGGTGCCCGTGACGGGGACCCGCAGCACGTCCGCCACGATCCGGCCGACGAGCGTGCGGCCGAGTGCCGCGACGTCGACCGGTTTGCCGGCGGCGAGCCGGGCGCGGGTCTCGGCGAGCCGGGCGCCGATGGCGCGGTCCACCAGTTCGCGGGCGGCCGTCTCGCCGAACAGGTCCCGGGTCGCGGTGCGCAGGGCGCGGTGCCCCTCTCCCTCGAAGAGGTCGTCGACCCAGTCGCCGAGGAGCTGGGCCCACAGGCGGCCGACGCCGCCGCGGTCCAGGACGGTGAAGTGCTCGGGGTCGGTGAGGACGGACCGTGCCGTGGCGGCGTCGGCGGTCACCCACCCGACGCGCGGTATGTGCCGCAGGGGCCGGGCCAGCCGGCCGGCGTGCAGCAGGAGGGGCAGGGCGGGACGGCTGGCGGCCAGCACGCGCAGTTCGTGGAATTCGGCGCGGTTCATGGTGATCCATCTCGTCGTTGCGCGGGGTGGGCACGACCGGGGGGCCTGCCGGGCTTCCTCCCGTACCGGGGGATAGTCACGAGGAGGAGGCCCGGCAGGAGAACAGGGCGGACGGGGCGGACTGGGCCCCGTGCGGGGCGTCCTGGCGGTGCGGGTGCGGGCCGGGCCGGCCGGCGGATGGGCGCCGGCCGGCCCGGGGGTCAGGCGCCCTGGGACGGGGCCTGGGGCGGGAAGAGCGCCGCCATGCCGTCGATCGACTCGGGGCCGTACCCCACCGAACCGACCGGGACGCGGGACCCGGTGGCCTCGATGACCTTGGCCGTCCACACGGGTCCGAAGCCCCCGCACAGTTCGATGAGCTGGATGCCCTCGTCGACGAGGCGTGCCGCCACCTCGGGGGCCCGGGCGGGGTCCGCCATGCCCACGATGACGGCGCGGAACCCGTCCCGTTCGATCACGGAGCGGTCGCGGTCCGGGTCGAGCCCGCGGCCGGTGAAGAGGAATCCGAATGCGTCCAGTGCCATGGTGTCATTTCTCCTCGGGGTGCCGTAGCAGTACCGCCACGACTTCGTCCGCCACGTCGGTCAGGGTGAGGCTGCCCAGTGATCCGGCGCTCTCCAGGCGCACGCCGTACGACTTCTCCACGTCGGCCACCAGGACGGAGCTCGTCATGGAGTCGATGCCGAAGGCGCTGAGCGGCACCTCGTCGTCGAGGTCCGAGGGCTCCATCTCCAGCAGCTCGGCCATCAGCCGGCGCAGCCGCTCCGCCACCAGCTCGTGGGTGACCTCCTGCGCGGTGCTCATGCGGCACCGCCCGCGCGCCGGCTGGACCACTGTGCCAGGGGCTGGAGCAGGCCCGACCTGACCTGCTCGGCGCAGGCGCGCCGCCGGATCTTGCCGCTCGTGGTGCGGGGCACCTTGTTGCGGGGTACGGCGTAGACGCTGACCGCGGTCGGCAGGACCTTCGCCACCGCGATGCCGGCCGCCCGTACGGCGGCGGCGAGCGCCTCCGGGTCGCGCTCGGTGGTCTCCACGACCACGGCCACGCCCTTGTCGTCCTCGCTCAGCGGCCAGGCGGCGGCCCGCTGCCGGGCGAACGCGGGGTGCGAGTCCAGGGCGACGGCCTCGGCGTCCTGCGGGAAGTAGTTCTCCCCGCCGATGATCAGCACGTCCTTGATGCGGCCCGTGATGAACAGCTCCCCGCCGTCGACGAACCCGAGGTCCCCGGTGCGGACGTACGTCCGGCCGGTGGCCTCGTCGGTGCCGGCGAGGCGTGCCGCGAAGATGTCGGCCGACTCCTGCTCGCGCTGCCAGTAGCCACCGCAGTTGCCGGGCGAGTCGACCCAGATCTCGCCGACGACCCGGTCGGCGAGCGGCTGGTGGGTCTCGGGGTCGACGATCTCGACCCGTACGTCGTCCACCACCGGCCCGCAGCCGACCAGTTCGACGCCCTCGGCCGCGACCGTGGTGGCCACCGCCTTGCCCTCGGCCAGCGCCTCGCGGTCGTACAGGCCCACGACCGTGGGCACGAGCGAGGGGCTCAGGCTGACCGCGAGGGTGCACTCGGCGAGGCCGAAGCCCGGTGAGAAGACCTCCTCGCGGAAGAAGCCCGGCCGGAACGCCTCGGCGAACCGGCGCTGGGTCGCGGCGCGCACCGGCTCCGAGCCGTTGACCGCGATCCGCCAGGTCGACAGGTCGATGGCGGCGCGCTCCTCGGCCGGGATCCGGTTGACGCAGATGTCGTAGGCGAAGTCCGGCGCGGCGGTGAAGACGTCGTCCTCGGCGGCGATGGCGCGCAGCCACACCTTCGGGTCGCGGACGAAGGTGGCCGGCTCCATCGTCACGGTCGTGGCTCCGGACACCAGCGGCAGCACCACCGCCGTGCACAGGCCCATGTCGTGGAAGAACGGCAGCCAGCTGACGATGGTGGTGGTGGGCTCCACCTCGCAGCGGTCGCGCATCGCCGCCTGGTTGGCGACCAGGTTGCCGTGGCGGACGACGACGCCGCGCGGGTCACCGGTGGAACCGGAGGTGTACTGGAGCAGCGCGGTGGCCGCGGGGTCCAGGGCCAGCGGGTCGGGCAGCGAGGCGTCCGGCGCCTCCCCGCCGGGGCGGCGGACGGCGACGAAGCGCACGCCGGGTGCGAGGTCGCTGTCGGCCTCCTCGGCGTCCTGCTGGGTGGAGACGAGGACGGCGCACGGGGTGCAGTCGCCGCAGATCCCGGCCAGCCGCTCGGCGCGGGTCGTGGTGCCGGCCCGGGCGGCGGTGCGGAAGGCGGGCACCGGCACGGCGATCATGCCGGCGTACAGGCAGCCCAGGAAGCCGATGTGGAAGTCGAGTCCGGGCAGCGCGGGGACGATGACGCGGTCGCCCGCCCCGCCCGTCTCGCGCAGCGCCGCGGCGAGCGCCCGGGCACGGTGGTCGAGTTCGACGGGGGTCAGGCTCTCCAGCACCGCTCCGGAGGCGTCCAGGGCGGTGACCACGGCGCGGTGCGCGTCGGGGCCTTCGGCGCGGGCGATCAGGGCTTCGACGATGGTGCGGGCATCCCGGCCGGTGTGCGCCGCGGCCGGCGCGCGGGTGGCGGTCGCCTCGGTTGGCGTGTTCACTGCTGGGTTCTCCTCATTCGGCGGTGGCTTGGGATGCGAGGGCGGTGGGGGGTTGGGCCCCCGGCCCGGCGGTGCCCGGCCCGGCGGCGGTGATCGCCGCGGGGAAGGCCGCGGCGGGGGTCGCGGTCGGGTAGCGGCCGGTCAGACAGGCCGTGCAGTAGCCGGAGCGGTCGCCTCCGGCGGCTTCGAGCAGCCGGTCCAGCGAGAGGAAGGCCACGCTGTCGCAGTCGAGCTGCTCCGCCAGTTCCGTCATCGACAGCCGGGCGGCGAGCAGTTCCCCGGGGCGTCCGGTGTCGATGCCGTAGAAGCAGGGCCAGCGGTACGGCGGGGAGGCGATCCGCAGGTGGATCTCCAGGGCCCCGGCGTCGCGCAGCATCCGCGCCACGGCGCGCATGGTCGTCCCGCGGACCAGCGAGTCGTCCACCAGCACCACGCGCCGGCCCGCGACCGCCGCCGGGACGGGGCTGAGCTTCCTGCGGACCGCGTTGTGCCGGGCCGCCTGGTCGCTCGCGATGAAGCTGCGGCCGCCCTGACCGGGACGCAACAACCCCTGTACGACGGTCAGCCCGGCACGCTCGGCGTACCCGTCGGCCGCGACACGCGCGGTCTCCGGGGTGGCCACGACCACCGGCCGGGGCGAGCCCTCGACCGGCGCGTGGTCGGCGAGTGCCTGCCCGGCCCGGTACCGCGCCAGGTAGACGCTGCGCCCGGCGAGCTGCGAGTCGGCGCGCGCGAAGTACACGTACTCGAAGAGGCAGGCCGCGGTCTTCGCGTCCGGCACCTCCAGCCGGCTGCTGGACGTGCCGTGCGCGCCGATCGACAGCACCTCGCCCGGCTCCAGTTCGCGCACCACCTCGCCGCCGACCGCGGTGATCGCCGCGGTCTCGGAGGCGAGCAGCCACGTGTCGCCCTGCCGTCCGACCGCGAGCGGCCGGAAACCGTGCGGGTCGCGCACCCCGTACAGGTTCTGCCCGTCGGACAGGACCAGGGCGTACGCGCCCTTCAGCGTGGGCAGCACCGAGTGGAGCGCGGCCACCGTGTCGAGACCCCCCGCCGTGCGGGCGTCGAGCAGCAGGCGGGCCAGCAGCTCGCTGTCGGTGAACCACTCGTCCGGGGCCACCGCGTCGGCCCCCGGCGCGGTGTGCGGGTCCACCAGCGTGCCGTTGTGGGCGAGGGCCAGCGGCGGCCGGTCCAGGACGACCGGCTGTGCCCCGGCCAGCGCGTCGCGCGTGCCGTGGGTGGCGTACCGGACGTGCCCGACCGCCACCGGGCCTTCGGGCAGCCCGTCGAGGTCGGGGAGGGCCTGGGACACGGTGCCGGCTCCGTGCCGTGCGACCAGGGCGTCACCCGTGCCGACGGCGATGCCCGCGCTCTCCTGCCCGCGGTGCTGGAGCGCCACGAGCAGCTCCCGCACCACCGCGGCGTGGGGGCCCGCGGGACCCCAGACGCCCGCGACACCGCAGGCTTCCCGGGGCTTGTCCGTGTCGCGCGGGTCTTCGCTCATGCGGAGTCCCCGCCCGCGTCGAGCCATGCGGCGAAGGCGTCCAGGTCCGGCAGGATCACGGTGGAGCACGACAGCACCGCCAGGTTCTGGCGCATGTCGGTGATCGACACGACCGTGCGTCCCGCGCGGTGGGCGGACAGCATCTCGGCCGCGGTGCCCATGCTGGGCTCGTGGCCGGGCAGCCAGGCGACGCACACGTCGCTCGCCGCCGCCAGCTCGGTGAGCCGGTGGAACAGCGCGGTCAGTTCGCGCAGCTCGGGGGCGAGCCGCGCGTGGTGCAGCACCGCCCGGTCCGCCAGCGCGGCGTGCGCGGCCCGTACGTCGGCGGGGTGGGCCGCTAGCCATTCGGCCATCACGACGCCCGGGTCGTGCACGACGGCCCCGGGCCGCCGGGTGAGCAGCGTCTCGGTCAGCCGCTCCCGGTAGGACTGGTCGACGAGGTCGGCGCCGGTGCGCGCCCCCTGCATGGTGCCGGCCAGGAAGTACGAACGGGTCCGGACGGCGGTGTCCGGCGTGCCGGTGGCCGTCACTCGTCCTCCAGGGAGTACGGGGCCAGGTCGAGCCCGGCGGGGGCTGCCGCGCGGTGGATCGCCGCCGCTTCGAGGAGGAAGGCGACCACCTCGTCCTGGGACGCCGACACCGCGTCGGCCACCACCTCCAGGTCGCGCTGGAAGCGGGCGTCACCGTGCTGGGCGACGGCACCCTGGTTGTCCTTGGTGAGCATCAGGCCGAAGTCCTCCGCGACACCCGCGGGCCGCCCGGCGAGCGGCAGGATCAGCTCGGCCATGTGCCGGGTGACCGGGTGCAGGACACGGATGGAGACGCTGTGCTGCTCGGGGTGGACCAGCAGCCGCCGTACGAAGTCCGCCGCCGGCGGCACCGTGTCGATCCGCGACTCGGGCCGCAGCAGGAACGAGCGGGACGCCGCGTTGTGCCCCCGGCGCGGGCTGAACCGCAGGTAGTCCAGGCGGATGGTGTCGTCGCCGAGGTCCCACGTGGCGCGCACGCGGCTGGGCGCCGGGGTGCCGTCCTTCTTCACCCGGTACGGGTAGGCGTCGACGGTCGTCCGCACCACGCCGTCGACCGCCGCGCCGCGGTCGAGCCGCAGCGGCTCCCCGTGCAGCAGGTACGGATCGAGGATGACGAGGCCGTCCTGCTTGCGGTAGACGGCCGCCACGTGGCGCCCGTCGATGAGGTAGTCGGCGGGGATGCCGGAGCGTTCCATGACCATGCGTCCGGCCGTGAAGGACTGCCAGGCGCACGACAGACCGAAACGCGGAGGAGCCGCCTTGGTGCCGAAGTACTCGTGGAACTGGGAGGCGCTGTTGTAGGGGACGCCGACGAGGACCTCGTCGAGGACCTCCTTCTGCACGTCGTTCAGCAGCGCCGCACCGACGGTGTTCACTTGCGACCTCCCTGGAGGAGTGCGGCCGCCTGCTGGAGGAGGGAGGGCCGGCGGGCGTACGTGGTGTCCTGGCCGCCCAGCACCGCTAGGTGGTCGCGCAGGATGCGCAGGTACGTGGTCAGCTCGAACTGGGTGAGGTTGCGCCGGGACTCGAGGAAGTTGATGCCGCCCGTGATGTCCACGTCGCGGGCCCGCTTCAGCTCGTCGAACCGGCGGGCCGCCTCGGGGTCGCGCTTCCGGGCCGCCAGATATCCGGCGATGACGCGGGACTGGAGTTCCACGGTCGGGAAATGACCACCGGTGCCATCGGTCATTCCGGCGATGAAGAGGTCGTCGTAGCGGGGTGAGAACGCCAGGAGGTAGAAGTCCGGACGGCCCTTGACCCAGTCGAGGTGCTCCTCGCCGACGAACGGGATGTGAATCCGGAAACCGGTGGCGAGGATGATGACGTCGAATTCCTCGGAAGTGCCGTCGGAGAATTCGACGAACTTGCCGTCGAAACGCACCGGCGCCTTGCGCACCTTCACGCGGCCGTGCGCGCAGTAGTACGGCAGCAGCGAATTGACGATGGGCGGCGATTCCAGCGGCTCGTGGTCCGGCTTGGGCAGCCCGAACTGCTCGGGGCGCCCGATGCTCAGCTTCAGCATGGTGCGGTACACCGCGCGTGCCACGGGCGGCGGGAGGCGGAGGTGCTGGCTCGACTCGGAGACCTGGTCGGCGGGCTTCCCGAAGATGAACTTGGGGAAGAAGTGGTAGCCGCGGCGCATGCTGATGGCCACGTGGTCGGTGACCCCGGCGGCCTCCACCGCGATGTCGCAGCCCGAGTTGCCGGCGCCGACGACCAGGACGCGCTTGCCGGCGAGGTCGGCCGCGCTCG
Organism: Streptomyces sp. NPDC045701; assembly: GCF_056432045.1. Taxonomy (NCBI): domain Bacteria; kingdom Bacillati; phylum Actinomycetota; class Actinomycetes; order Kitasatosporales; family Streptomycetaceae; genus Streptomyces; species Streptomyces sp. NPDC045701. The sequence goes on from NZ_JBWKJV010000072.1 coordinate 13,138, forward strand.
TGTAGTCCCGGCTGTGCAGGATCTCCCCGTCGAACTTCCCGGAGAAGGAGGGGAGATAGGGGTGCCAGTTGTGGCCGTTGGCGATGATCAGCGCGCTGTGCTCGTGCGACTCGCCGTCGGCGGTGGTGACGCGCCAGCCGTCGGAAAGGCGCTCGACCTGGGTGACGTCGGAGTCGAACCGGATCAGCCGGAGCAGGTCGAACCGCTGGGCGTACTGCCCGAGGTAGTCGCGCACCTGGTCGTGGCGGGGGTAGGCCGGCAGCCCCCGGTCCATGGGAAGGTCCGCGTATCCGGTCACTTCCCGGGAGGTGATGGTGTGCGTGTTCCGGTACACCGAGCTCCGGGGATTGTCGATGTCCCAGATACCGCCCACGCCGGAGTGGGCCTCGTAGGCCACGCAGGGAATACCGAGATCGGTGAGGCTCTTGAGTGAAGCCAGCCCGGAAGGTCCGGCTCCGATGACCGCGACCGGCCGTGGATCAACCTGTGGTTCTGCCATGTGAGTTAATTCCCCCATTAAGATCATGACCTACGCCACGCACACCGGGCGACGCTGGACGGACTCAGCCTGCGGCAGCCACGGCCCCGACTCCAGCCACTTTCAAGGAATTTCAAGCGACGGACGGGATCGCCGTGATCGCTTGACTTCTGGGCGCCGGCTTCCGCCTAATGGGGACGACCAGGCTTCACGAGAGAGTGAAATGCATCACTTTTCCTCTTCTCATTGAACCTGTGGAGACTCTCGCGTTAGGAGTGCCAGTGGCACGCGTCGTGGTCGACGTCATGCTCAAGCCGGAGATCCTCGACCCGCAGGGACAGGCGGTGCAGCGTGCACTGCCTCGCCTGGGTTTCGGGGGGATCGCCGACGT
>NZ_JBWKJV010000073.1:0-13452 GCF_056432045.1 Streptomyces sp. NPDC045701
TTGTTACGGGAGCTCTGGCGTCATTGCAGGCATTCCAGGCCACACCACTCGAACGTGCCACTCCACTTACCGTCACCGGTTCTCAGTCAGGCACTGAGCGCGCACCCGCGGCTGCCAGCGCTCGCGCACCGCGTCGGCCAGGCGTTGAGCGAGGTCCGGCCGGGGCCGGCGGATCTGGTCTTTGACGTATCGCTCGACCGTGCGCTGCGAGACGCCGAGCTGCTGCGCCGCGGCGCGGGTGCCCTTGAGCTGCTTGACCAGATAACGCATCTGCGCCCCCGCGCTCTTGGGAATGGGGCGGGTGAATGCCTGCTGCACGGCGCGGTTCAGGCCGTCGTCCACGATGCCCACGAGGGCACCTCCGTTCATGATCGGCTGTGTGGCCGCTGCGGGACGATCACGGCCGGGGCGGGAAAGCGTCTGCCCGGGCCGTGATCGCGCCGTACAGCGGCGTTCAAGGCGTCTCCTGCCAGCGACGGCCTGCTCGCGGGTGATGTTGCGGGACTGCTCGGTCTCGACCAGCTGCACGTAGTCCACGACCAGGAGGCCGAGGCCTTCGGCGCGGGCACTGGCCCGGGCGGCGGAGGCAATGTCGCCCAGTGAGGCCCCGTCGGGCCGGTAGACCCGCAGCGGCAGCTTCTGGAACAGCTCGGGTTTAGTCCCTGATGGGCGGCCCCGCCATCGACGGCGGGGCCGCCCATCGTCACTCCCGAAGGAGACCATCCCGTGTCCGTGCCGCGCAGCGTCGCCCTGGAGCGCACCGTCTACACCCTGGCCGCCCCGGTCCTCGCCGTGGCTCCGAACCTCTCTTCCGGCAGCCCCGTTGATGCGGCCGTGCAGATGGCCGGCGCCGATCGGCGGCTGGGTTCTGGCGTACAAGAGTGACGAGCCCGGAGCGGGACGCCGATTCCTGCGCTGGTCGCCGCTCGTGCTGGCGGCCGCCGTCGACGTCGCCGCCCGGCACACCCCCGGCTGGGGCCCCTACTGCCTGGACGCCCTGCTCGCCGCCGGGTGGGCGGCGGCCGGCCTGCTGGTGCTGCCGTTCTCCCGGCACACCCGCCGCGGTCACCGGCCAGCCCTCGCCGCCCCGGCCCCCGCCCCGCAGTTGCAGCCCGCCGCGCCGTCCCCGGTGCAGCCGGACGACGGCGCCGACTACTTCACCCGGCAGGTCCGCCTGCTGTGGGAGACCCGCGGCATGCCCGGCCGGACCATCGTCGTCAAGGCCACCCCGCACGAGGGCATGCCGCACGACCTGTCGCTGCTGCTGCGCGCTGCCGAAGCCGGACTGCCGATCTCCGGACTCACCGAAGAGGCCATCGCCGCCGCGTTCGAGGTCGACGTCACGGATGTGCGGATCGAGGATGTGGCCCGCCAGCACAGCCGCGGCGGCGGGCCCGGCTGGAAGGAAGTCCACGTCATCCCCGACGCCGCGGAGCGGCGCCGCAAGGCCCCCAGCCACCGCGAGTGGTGGGCCGACCGGATCGGCGCCGACGGCGGCCCGGTGCCCAGCTCGGAGTTCGTCAGGGAGGTCCGCGACCACGCCCGCCGGGTCACCCACTACGTCGCCCAGGTCCCCGACGAGATGGGCGCACCGCGCGTCACCCAGCGCGCCCTGGCCGCCGCGTTGAAGACGCGGTACGACGAAGGCCGGCTGTTCGTCACCGTCGACGGCAACCAGGTCCTGGTCTCTCTGTGGGACTCCAGCCCGCTGGCTCAGGTCTTCCCCGCCACGCGCGAGCTGCTCACCCCGGACAAGGACGGCCGGTGGGTGACCGGCCACCTGGGCAACGGCCAGCCCGCCCGCAACCGCATCTACACTGACTGGGGCGCGGCCCACGGCCTGTTCGTCGCCCCGTCCGGCGGCGGCAAGACCCAGCTCATGGGCCTGCACGTCGCAGCCGACGCGCTATTCGGGGCCGTGGTCATGCTCGCCACCGAAGCCCCGGACGAGAAGACGGCCGCGCTGGGCAGGCACACCGCCCGCTACGGCGTCGGCGCGCTCTACATGATCTGGCTCCTGCGGGCCATGGTCGCGCTCATGGAGAGCCGCGGCGAGATGCTGTGGGAGGACGGCCAGGTCCACGAGTGGGACCCGGCCCGCCCAGGCTGCCCCTACCGCATGCTCAGCGCCTATCTGGATGAGTTCCTGTCCGCCGCCCGTCACGGCGACTACGGCGCGGAGATCATGGACCTGGCGGAGCTGGTGTCGGTCAAGGGCCGCAAGTACGGCGTCGGCCTAAAGGTGGCAGGCCAGACCGTCTACGTGCAGGACGGGTTCACGCAGCTGCTGTGCGAGAACCTGCGCGAGAACTCGATTCCGGTCGTGCTGAAGGTCGCGCCGAAGAAGGTCGGCGACATGTTCCGGGCTCTCGGCATCCCCTCCGAGCACATCCCCGACCCGCTCCCCCGCAGTTTCTCCGCCGAGGAAGAGGGCCGCATCGAGCGGATCATGCGCGGCGAGCCCGAGCCCCCCGCCGACTCCAACACTGGCGGCGTCGGCTGGATCGTCGAAGGCAAGCAGCCCGAAGTCCTGCGCACCCTCTACATGGACTTCAAGGCCGGTATCGACGGCTACTTCCCCGACACCGTCACCACCCTCACCGACTACGAGATCCGCGAGCTCGAAGCCCGCGGCCTGTGGTTCGACTGGACCGAGCCGCCCCGGTCCGGCGAGTTCGGCCCCGAGCCGGGCCACGACGAGGAGGACGCGCCCAAGAAGGGCGGCGGCAAGCGCCGCGGCGGCGGGAAGTCCGCCGCGCGCCGTGACGCGGTCACCTCACCGCGCCAGGCGCTGGAGGCCATCAAGAACCTCTCCGGCGTCTGACCCATTCCCCGCACCCCAACCCCCGCATGGCCCGGCCGCACCGGCCGGGCCCACAGGTCCATTGATGGGCGGGATGGGCGCCGTGCGCACTCAGAAACTGAACGCGGGGTTTGCGTCGAGGGCGGCGTGCATGCGGCAGAATATCAATGTGGAAACCGACGCGCTGGTTCTGTTCGGCGACTTGACCGGCTTGGCCGGCGATTTGGTCGCGGCCAACAGATACTACGAGACGGCCAGACAGGGCTCCGTTTCAGAGGGGCGCAAGAAGGCCATTAGAAAGAAGTTGCATCAGGAGGAAATTGCCTTTCGAGACGGCGCAAGGATCACTTTTTACAGCCATAGGGATGGCGACAAGACAATCCTTCTTGTGAATCCCCTAGTCTATGGGCTTGCGCTTTTTCAGCCTATCCTTGAGCGCTTGCGTGACAGGTTTCGAGTCATTACCGCAGATTGCCGAGGAACGGGAAAATCGGATGCCCTGGTGCGACCGTTCGGGTTCGCCGAACATACCAAGGACCTTGCGCAGGTCCTGGAAACAGCCGCAAGTTACCCAGTCATCGGCGTGGGTTTGTCGCGAGGCAGTAATCTGCTGATTCGTCTCGCTGCTACCCAGCCGAAATACGTAAGTAAATTGATTACCGTAGGGTGCTCATTTGCAGAAGGAGGGCTCGACTCGCTACATATTCTGACTACTGGGTGGAAGTGCCTAAGGCGCTCAGGCGAGGAGATATGCGCGGTCTGCTTGATCTCCTCGGCACGTTTATGTACAGTGAACCAGGAACCGAGGAACTCAAAAAGATTCTTATAGACGGGATGACGAGACTTCCCCGCGATACGATCTTGAGCTTCTATGATGAGGACCCCGACGAAGATGTCTCCTCTCTATTGAGTAATGTGGTGGTACCCACTTTGGTGACGCATGGGACTACGGACCAGCTGATCCCTTATCGGGCAGCAGAGCACCTGTCCGCTCATTGCCAAACGCAAAAATATAAGGCTTCGAAGGAAAGGGGCATTTGCCCATCTTCACGGCACCGGACGAATTCTGTCAGGTGTTGCAGGAATTCTCTACTTAAGAGCTCGTAACACGCTCATGATTCAGGATTATTGAGGGCGTCCTATCAGATGAGGCTGCAGGCCAGGGAGACGAACGCGTCGCAGAGTTGAGGCATTTCCATCTCACTTTGAGCTGGCCAGATGCAGGGCAGGGGTGTTTGATCAAAGTCGCGGTGATCATGTAGGTGGCCTGGTAAGAATAGAGTCTGTTGCAAAAATGGACGAGGCCCTGCGCCGCGAGCTGGCGGCAGCGCGCAAGGAGATGCACAAGCTCCCACCGAGCGGGTTTTCACAGCCCCACCACCCGAACGTGCCACTCCACTTACCGTGACCGGTTCTCAATCAGGCACCAAGACCGAGCCTCCTGGCAGCACTACATCGCACAGCACGAGCTCGTTGCTTGGCTACGCCGACTCCCTTTCCCTTCGCCAGACAATCCATCGACGACGCATCAGCCGCGCCGTTAAAGCCGTCCGTACATACCTTGACCTGTTCAGATCGGGTGAGGAATCACAGAGACGTCTTCCGCGGTGATCAGGACGCGCCAATTTCCGTTGTAGTAAGGTTGCTGCATCACCGTCGATGCATTTCCCCACAAATCAAAAAATGCATCGGCTGCGTATACTTCATTGTCTATTTTTTCCGCATTAAAGAAGTGCCCGAATTTCCCAGGGAATGCGAAGTTAGTCAAGCGCCATCCAAGGTTGTTATCACTTCCACCCATGAGGATGAATTTCGTCCCATTGCCCCTCCCGAGCATATACTTGAGGGCTTCTTCTGTAGATAGGATACCGGTCCACTGCCCCGGAATCTTGGCCTTGCGGGCAAACTGTGCATAATCAAAAATCCGCACCTCAGGCTTGAGTGTCACCTTATCCCCCATCTCGCATTTATCAAAAGCGAGTGCAGTGGCGGCACACATTGATTTGTCATTTCGCACGCCCCCCTTGCGAACCTTCTGGATCTTCGCATCCAACTGCCCCACCCTATTCGTTGGGGGCGGCAACTTGGGGGCCTCCGGATTCAGCACTGCCGGCTTTATTTTAATGGCCTTACTCATCCTCGACAACGCGACGGATGCGCCACCGATCGCAGAGTTCGCCATACCTGCTATCGCTCCAGCAATTCCGAGCCCTAGAGCCGCGTACTCAATGGACCTTCCCGTAGAATCATCCGCGATAAGCTGGGTCGCTTCATTTACTGCGGCAACAAGTTCGAGCGCGCCAGATGCTGTTCCTAGTACAAGTCCCGCCATCGCGAGAGTTGGCGCTAGGCCCATGGTGGCAATGGTCGCGAATATAGACGCCGCAATGGCGAATCCGGCCAGGGCGATGGTGAGCCACGAAGTCCAGTCCGGCTCGGCGGAGTGACCGGTTGGATCGAGCCGGGTAATGGGATTGGCGTCGGCGTAGGAATAGCGGTTGTGCTGGGGTGCGGGGTCGCGGGTGGTGAAGCGGTTCTGGCTGGGGTCGTAGAGGCGGTTTTTGAGGTACTGGGTGGCGGTGACGGGGTTGGTGTATTCGCCGGCGTAGGTGAAGGGGTTGGCGCCGGCTGCGGTCGCGGCTGGGTTGGTGTTCGTGCTGGTGGTCGCCGTTGCGGTGGCGGGTGTGCCTTGGGGTGGGAGGGTGGTGTGTGTGGTGGGGGTGGTGTGCTGGCCGTAGTCGGTGTAGTGCCAGGCGGCGCTGATCTGGCCGTCACCGGTGGTGAGGGTGGTGGTGTTGCCGTGGCGGTCGTGGTGGAGGTATCCGCCGCCGGTGGTGTTCGCCGCCTGGACCGCATCGGCCGCCCCGGCCTGGGTGCCAGCCTGGCTGGTGGTGAGGGTGCGGGCTTCGCGGGTGGCGGCTTGGAGGTAGGAGCCGGTGATGGTGTCCGCCTGTGCGGCCCCCTCACCACTGCTGGCCGTGGTGGTGTGGGTGTCGTTGGTGATGGTGCCGGTTACGGGGTCGTAGTAGAACCCGGTGACCGTCGCACCGCCTTGCCCGGTTCCTTCCCCGGTGGTGCTGGTGGGGGTGGTGGTGGCGGTAGCGCGTGATCCGTCGGCCCAGTAGGTGTAGGTGGTGGTGCCGTCGGGGGTGGTGACGGAGGCGGGCTGGTTGTGGGGGTTGTAGGTCCAGGTGTTGCCGCGGTGGTCTTTGATCAGGTTTCCGGCCTGGTCGAACTCCTGGGTCTTCTTCTGCCCGTCGGTGGTGATAGCGGTCAGGCGTCCGGCGGGGTCGATGACGTGTTCGGTGACGCTCTTCTTGCCGCCCTGGTCGTGGCGGGTGGTCTCGGAGCGGGTGATGTCACCGGAGACGTTGAGGGTGTAAGCGGTCTCGGTGACCGGCTGGCCCTTGTCGTTGCTGACCTTGGAGTGGATGAGGCGGTCGTAGGCGTCGTACTGGTAGGCGGTGGTGGTGGTCGTGTTGCTGACCATCCCCTTGTCGTCCTTGACGACCGCGCCGGTGTCATTGACGGCGGGGCGGGTGTCGGTGCGGGAGGTGAGGTTGCCGTGGGAGTCGTAGGTGTAGGCGGCCTCACTGACCAGGGTGCCGTCCGCCCGCACGGTTTTCTCGGTCTTGACCTGGCTGGCACCGGTGAAGGTGTAGAGGGTGGTGACCTTGTTGCCGCGTTCGGCCTTCTCGATCCGGCCGAGCCCGTCGTAGGTGTAGGTGACCTCGGCCAGCACCTTCCCGCCGGCACCGGTCTGCTTCGCCGAGCGCAGCGTTCCGTCGTCGTTGCGGGTGTAGAGCGTGCGGGCGCCGGCGGTGTCGGTCGAAGCGGTCAGCTGGCCGTGGGTGTCGTATTCCTGGGTCAGGGTTTTGCCGTCGGGGTAGGTGACTTTGGTGACGTGGCCGTCCGCATCGTAGGTGTAGGAGATGACCGTGCCCGTCTTGTCGGCGGGGTCGAACACCTCCAGCACCCGGCCGGTGGTCTTGTCGTAGGTGCAGGCGCTCTTCACCACCTGCTTGCCGTCTGGGGAGACGGTGGTGGTTCCGGTGATCCGGCCGGTGACCGGGTCGTAGGAGGTAGTGGTGACCGACCCGTCCGGACGGGTCACCTTCTCCGCCTCACCCCGATCGTTGTAGACGGTGGAGGTGATCCCGCCGACGGGGTCCTTCTCCTCGATCACCCGGCCCGCGTCGTCCCGCTTCAGGATGGTCCCGGACCGCTTCTCCTCACCCGAGCCGAGGGTTTTGACCACCTGTCCGCCGGTCAGGTCCCCGCGGGGTTCGGCGGTGACCTCACCACCGGGGAACACCTGGGGCGCGGCCGGTGTGAGGGTGGCCTTGTCGACCATGCCGCCGGTGCCGTAGGCGAGGCGGGTGGTGACATCCCCAGAGGTTGCTTCCCGCTGCCGGCCAAGCCCGTCGAAGGTCTGGCTGGCTGCGGGCACAGGGGTGCCGTCCGCGTGACGGGTCGAAGAGGCGATGGCGCGGTCGGCGTCGTCGAGTTTCTCGGTGGTAGTGGTCACCGCCCTGGCCGGGTCGCTTTCCCCGGCGGGGAGGATGGCGGTGGTTTTGGTGTTCGCGACGTCGTCGTAGGAGAAGAGCTGTGTCATGCCGTTGGGGGCAACCGCCTTGACCGGCCGGCCCAGCAGATCGTTCGTCGTAACCGTCTTGCGCCCGGCACCGTCCGTGGTGGTGGCGGTCAGCCCGTCAGGCGAGTACTCCACCTTCTGCAGCGTCCGCGCGCCCGGGTCACCGGTGATCTTCCCACCCTCGACGTTGTCGGTTTTGGCGAGGGTACGGCCCAGCAAGTCGCGGGTTTCGACGACGGTATGCCCGTCGGGGGTGGTGAGCGTGGTGGAGGTGGAGGTGTGGGCGGCGGTGACGGTCCGCCCGTCCGGCCCGGTCTCCTTGACCACCCGGCCCGCATCGTCATACACCGTCTTCGACGCCCGGCCCGCCGCATCGATGGTTTCGACGACCTCGCCGGTGGCCAGATCGGTGACCTGCTTCACCGTCCCGGCAGGCGTAGTCACCGCATCAGTACGCGTATGAGCGCCGGTGTCGATGCTGGTGGTGTAGGTCTCCGTCAGCTTCTGCGGCCCCTCATCGCCTTCCGGGCGTGCACCCTCCGCCCAGGTGACGGTCTTCGAGGCCAGCTCACCGTGCCCGTCGACCTCGAAACTGGTGGTGGTACGTGCCCTGGGCGTTTCGCCCGGCTTGTTCGCCACCGCTTCGGTGCTGGCGGCAACATGCTTGCCGTCGGGGGTGAGGGTGTTCTTCGTTTCGGCGACGGTGCCGTCGGTGCCGGTGGTGACCGATTTCACCGGCTGCCCGTAGGGCCCGTACTCGGTGCGGGTGACCGCCCCGGTGGCATCCTTGCGCTCCACCTGCCGGCCGTGATCATCAAAGACGGCGGTTTCGGTCGTGGTGCGCTGCCTGCCGCCGGGGCCCAGGTGCGTGACCCGTGCTTCGGTGGGTTTGGCGTAGTTCGCCGGCAGCGCTGACGGTGAGGGCGGCGTCTCGTCCTTCTCGCCCGTGTAGTCCAGGCCCTGTTTGTGCAGGCTGACCCGCTTGTCCCCGGCGACCAGGAACGTCTCGCGCTCCTGCAGCAGGTGCAGCTTGTTGTAGGTGGAGCGCACCACCGACACCCCGTCCGACAGCTCGGTGGCGTACCGGTAGCCCTGGGCGGCAGCGTCGGCTGCGTCGAACAGGCCGAAGGTGGTGTGCTGGTACTTCGGGAAACCGGCGTGATTGTGCAGCTGCCCGTCCACCGGCACCAGGGAAAAGCTCTTCGGCGCGACCAGGTCCTTCCCGCCCCGGTCGGTCACCCGCACCGTCTTCACCACGCTCATCCCCGCCGCGGTCTGATACTCCACCGCCGTCCGTGCCCCGGCGGGGGTGACGACCTCACTCAACAACGGCTTGTTGCCGGTCTCGGTGCTCGCACGGTAGGCGAGGGTGGTGACCTGCCCGGCCGGGTCGCTCACCTGCACCAGACGGCCGCCTTCGGCCTTCAGCTGCATCTTCGGCGTCCGCCCGTCGGAGCGGGCGGGCGAGGTGACCGTGATACCCGTCGCGGAGGGGATGAGGGTGGCTTTCTGCCCGTAGGTGTCCACCACCTGCACCAGCCGGTGCCCCGACCCCCACACCCAGTCCACCCGGTTGCCCGACCGGTCCTCACGCCCCAGCAGATCCCCCTCACCCGAGAAGTAATCCACCCGCCCGTCCTCATACGACAACACGTAGCTGTAAGGGCGGGCCGGGACGCCGTCGCGGGCCGGAACCGTGCCCGCCCTGCGCTCAAACTCCAAATCTTTCAGCGGGTAGCGCTTCAGGCCGGTCGCGGAGGCCTCATCGGCCTCGAACATGCCCCCCGAGGCCGGGAAGACCCGCACCCCGCCCTCCGTCTCCACAAACGACACCCCCAGACTCATCCCCGCACCCAGACCATGCCGGTCCACCCCCGCCGCCGCCAGCTGCTGGTCATACGACAAAGAAACCGACGCATCCAGACCCCCACGCCCCCCGAGCGTGACCAGCGGCAGGCTCATCCGCCACAGGCCCGTGCGCTCATCCAGCGCCCCTGCGGCCGCATCCCCCAGCGGCACCGAACCCGACACCGGCGCCGGCACCCCACCACCCGGGGCATCGGCAGCCACCGCCGACACCACCGGAACCGCCGACACCCCCATCACCACAGCCGTCGCCAACGCCACCCGGCGCAACCCACACCACCGCAAAACCCCACCAACACCCTGCTCCGCGACCAAACCAGCTCCGACAGGCAGGGAGGGGGACATAGAACAACCTCGGTGAGAGACGGCGGAACACACAAACGGGGCTCATCAAGTCAACCCGCCCCTCCGCCACGGCTGGCACCCACCAAATGGCCACCACTAGGGCTGGGACACTGTAAGGAAAGCAGCCATACGCGCCCGTCGTCGGCGTGCTCCTTACTGACCCGCTCTGACCGTCGCCTGTCGCCTGTCGCCTGTCGCCTGTCGCCTGTCGCCTGTCGCCTGTCGCCTGTCGCCTGTCGCCTGTCGCCTGTAGCCCGGCACCGCCAGGCGATTCGGTGGTGAGGGAAGTGTGCCGCTATCGCAGGGGGATGCGGTGGCGAAGGAGGGCGAAGCGTGTTCGTCCGCGCACCTGGCGCGGGAAGAGGTGCCTGACGGGGACGGCGGGGTCCCCGGCCCGGGTGCCTCTTGATCTGTCCCGGTCAGATCAGCCCGAGCTGCTCCCGTACCGCCACGCGACCGGCGGGGAGCCCCGCGCGGCGGGAACGGGCGTTGGACAGAGCCATACACCCAGTTTCACCGCGTGCTCCTGCGGCTTCCACGCCAAGGTCTACGAGGCTCTCCATCACCTGCCGCTGTCGCTGCCCGTGGTCGGAGCGCGCGTGCCTGAGACGCCAGCCGCCTTGCGGGAGCTGACACCGGCAGCCCTGGTCGACCGCCACGGCATCACCTGCACCCCGATACGCGACCTCCTGGTCGACTACCTCACCGAGCGTGCGGTGGACGTCGACTACACCACGCTCCAAGATATGGCCCGCTCGTTGGCCGGACTGTTCTGGCGTGACCTGGAGAAACCCACCCCGTCATCGACTCGCTGCGGCTGGACACCGACACCGTCACAGCCTGGAAGGAACGCGTCGGCATGGTCCGTGACCGTCACGGCATCCCCGTCCGGCCGCGGGTCAACGCGCACACCATCTTCAGCTGGGTCCGGGCGTTCTACCAGGACCTCGCCCGCTGGGCCGCCGAAGAACCGGCACGGTGGGGCCCGTGGGTCGCCCCCTGTCCGGTCCGCGCAGCGACACCGACCACAGCAAGAACCGCGCCCGCCGCAAAGCCGCCATGGACCAGCGCACCCGCACCCTCCTTCCCGCGCTCCCCGCCCTGGTCAAAGCTGTCGAGCGCCAGCTCAAGGACGCCCAGATGTGTCTCGCCACCGGGCGGGAGACCTCTGGCGGAGCCCCCTTCACCACGCCGACAAGCGAGACCCTCGTCCGCCGGGCCGGGGTGTCGTCCCGGGTCTACGCCGACGACCCGGCCACCGGCCGGCGCCGGGATCTGACCGTTGAGGAAGAACGGGCATTCTGGGCCTGGGCCATCGTCGAGGTCCTCCGCCACACCGGCATGCGCATCGAGGAAGCACTGGAGCTCACCCACCACAGCTTCGTCGCCTACCAGCGGCCCACCACCGGCGAGATCGTGCCCATGCTGCAAGTCGCCCCGTCCAAGCTCGACCAGGAGCGGCTGCTGATCGTCTCGCCGGAACTCGGCGAGGTGCTGACAGCGATCATCCACCGCGTCCGGCGCGGACAGCAGGCCATGCCCCTGGTCGCCGCCTACGACACTCTGGAACGGCTCTGGAGTGCGCCCATGCCGTTCCTCTTCCAGCGCCGCTGCGGTCCGGAGGACCGCGCCATCCCTCGCAACTACATCTACACCTGCCTCAACGACGCCCTCGCCGCGAGCGGACTGACCGGACCCGCCAACGAGCAACTCCGTTACACGCCACACGACTTCCGAGGAATCCTCGTGACCGACGCCCTCCGCTCGGGGCTGCCCCCGCACATCGCCGCCCGTATCTGCGGTCACCGGACGGTCGACACGACACTCGGATACGCCGCGATCTACCCGGAGGACGTCATCAACCACCACCGGTCCTTCATCGCCCGCCGCCGGTCGCTGAGGCCGAGCGAGGAGTACCGCGAGCCCACCGCGCGCAGGAGTGGCAGGACTTCCTGGCCCACTTCGAACTGCGCAAGGTGGCGCTGGGCGTCTGCGCACGCGACTTCGGCACCCCCTGCGTCCATGAGCACGTCCCGTTGACCGAACTAACTGTGACGCATTCAGGGCCTCGCCCGAGATCAACGGGCCGTAACCGCACGGGGCTTCTGGCTCCGGCTGGACCTCGTTGGTCACTGCGTGTGGTGGGGCGGACCTGCTTTCATCGCGTGTCGTCGAGTACGCAGGCCAGCGGAGGTATGAATGCCAGAGCACAGCACGACGGTCCGGGACGTGGCGGCCCTGAGGGTGGAGCGGGTCGGCCGCGTCGAGAAGAGCGGTGACCCGCTGCGGCCGTTCCGGCTCCTGGACTCTGATGGCACCGAGGTGGCGGCCGTCAGTGAGTTTCTGCACCACATGCTCGCCGACGACGCGAGTCCGGCATCGCTGAGGGCCTACGCCTATGAGCTGTTGGCGTGGGTCCGGTTCTTACACGCCGTGGATGTGCCCTGGCATCTCGCGAGCCGGGTCGAGGCCCGCGACTTCGCACTGTGGCTGAAGACCACGAAGAAGCCTCCGCGGCAGCGCCGTTCTGACGCGCCCGCACCAGGCTCGGTGAACCCGATCACGGGGAAGGCCGCGCCCAGCGAGAACTACGCCGCTCGGACCAGGCGGCACGCTCGCGCGGTGATCCGATCGTTCTACGAGTACCACCGCGAGACGCACGGCAGACCGCTGATCAACCCGTTCCCTCAGGGCGGTGCCGCCGAGGAGAGCAATCCGAATGCGCATCACAACCCGATGCAGCCGTTCCGGCGCCCCGCCCGCCGGGGCACTTATCAGCCCAAGGAGCCCAAGCCGACCCCGAGGATCATTCCTGACCAGGCATTCAACGACCTGTTCGCCGCGTTGAAATGCAACCGGGACAGGGCCCTGATTGCGTTCTACATCTCCACCGGCGCCCGCGCCTCTGAGCTGCTCGGCGTCGAGCAGGGCCTGGTCGCGCCCGAGGACCAGACAATCGGCGTGGTCCGCAAGGGCAGCCAGATCCTCCAGCACCTTCCGGCGTCCGCGGACGCGTTCGTGTGGTTGCGGCTCTACCAGCAGGAACTGCGCGGGATGGTCCCCAAGGGCCCGTCGGAGCCGTTGTGGTGGACGCTTCGTCGGCCCTTTCGCCCGCTGGAGTACGACGCTGCCCGGATGGTCTTCACCCGTGCCAACCAGCTTCTCGGTGCGAACTGGACACTGCATGACCTGCGGCACAGCGCGGCCAAGAGGATGGTCCGCGATCCGAATCTGACCCTCGCCGACGTGCAGTGGGTTCTGGGGCATGCCCACATCAGCACCACGGAGATCTATATCGCTCCCACACCCGACGAGGTCGTCGCCCGTGTCCTGGCCCACCATGAGCGGCAGCGCACCGAGCAGGCCAAGCCACCGGCCCCGCCGGCGCCCGGCTACCGTCCCGAAGTGCTGGCAGCGCTGTTCGGCACATCGACCGCCAACGGGGAGCGCCGGTGAATCCGATGGTGCAGGCCGACGTCGCCAAGGCCGTCGAGTCGCCGGAGGAGGACAAGTCGCTGGAGTGGGAACCGCGAGCCTGCGAGGCGAGCTGGTGGCAGACCCGTCAGAGCCGGGAGAGCCTGGTCGAACGGCTGCTGGGATTGTTGACCGACCCCACGGCGGGCCTCATCCGCGACAAGTCCCGTCGGCGGGGTCTGAGCAAGCTGCTGGACTGGCTCGAAGGCCAGCCTGGAGAGACCTGGCAGGATCGCTGGATGGCGAGCGGGGCGGACGCCGCCGGTTCCGAGTGATTTCCGGACAGACGTCCAATAGGATTGCCTTGAACGGAAAAGAGGACGCAAGAAGTGGCACCACCGAGCAAGTACACCCCGGAGTTTCGGGAAGA
>NZ_JBWKJV010000074.1:0-13396 GCF_056432045.1 Streptomyces sp. NPDC045701
ACTGGTCCTCGTCCGCACGACGGCCTGCTGATCACCCACCAGCCGAACCACCAGGCCAAGACGGCCCGACCTCAATTTCCCCCAAGGTCGTAAGGTGTCGGGCATGGTGGCCCGGCCGCGGCGCTACCCATCGGACATGACCGATGGTGAGTGGGATGTCATCAGCCGGCGGCTGCCGCTGCCGGCGTGGTTGTGGGGCCGGGGCGGCCGGCCCGGGGTTCACTGCCGTCGGGTGATCGTGGACGCCATCCGGTACGTGGTGGACAACGGCTGCAAGTGGCGGGCTCTGCCAGTGGACTTCCCGCCATTCAGCACGGTCTGCAAGTTCTTCCTGCGCTGGACACGTTCCCAGGCGGTGGACGAGCTGCACGACTGGCTGCGCGACCAGGTCCGCCGCCGGGACAATCGCGACCCCGAACCGACCGCCGCGGTCATCGACTCGCAGTCGGTACGGGCCGCAGAGACCGTCGGCGCCACGAGCCGGGGCTTCGACATGGCCAAAAAGACCAACGGCCGCAAGCGTCACATCGCGGTCGGCACCCTGTGGGCGCGGCGGCAAGCCAGCCAGCCAGTGCGGGTTCGTGCCGGGCCCGCGCTTCCGTGGTCCCGCGGCAACTGACCTGTTTTTCAGGGCTGTGCGGTGGCCCGTCGGCGGGCAGACTTTTGTCCGCCGCGGTGCGATGCGCTTTTTGCGGTGCCGCCGGGCGCGGCTGGGCCGGTGGTGAACGATTGGCCTGGGCCGTTCGGCGGGGCGGGGCAGCCGCCTTTTTGCCCATCCGGCCGGCAGTGTGCCCACCGGAGAGATGAAACGTTGACGAAGCAAACAGCATGTCTCCTCGGGAGGGAAGCAGAGTGTCGTTCAGGCGCCCGTTGGTGATTGCTCTTTCAGTCACTGGGATGGTTCTCTTCGCGTGGCCGGTCCCTTCAGCTGCGCAGCCGCGCCAGCTGGAGAGTGCCGATGCAGTCACGGCGCAGGCATTGACAAACGGGTATTACATCGTGAATCACACGGACGACACCCTCACGCTGGAGAACATTCGCTATCTCGCTACCTACGACGGCGCCAGGCCCATGCCTATAACAGGTGTCCGGGTGGGTGATCAAATCCCTCCCGGAGCTTGGCACTACTTCGAAGTCGACCGGGGAAGTTCTTACCGTGACAACTATGCCCTTGATTTTTCCGACGCCGTCGGCGGCAATTATTCTCTGATCGCCCGGTCAAACGTCTGGGGGTACGACTACTGGTCGGATGCTTACACAAGCGGGACTGCCAACACGGTCACGGTGACCGGTCATGCTGCAGCGGGAAGCCAGACCATTTTTGAAGTCCGTTCGTGATTAATGGCGGTGCGATCCGGACAGGTGCAGGGCTGGAACAGTTGCGGTGCTGATGCCACTGGGGCTGCTGGCAGCTCTGCTGGTCACCGGATTTCAGGGGCCAGCTGGTTCAGCACTGGTTCAGCAGAGCCGGGGGCTGGTTCACGTGCACGTTACTGCTGTTGCAGTCTGTCTCGATGGTCACAGGGATACGGCCGGCCATGATTGCGGCAAGGTTGTATCACGCTCCGGGCCGGAGAACCGGGTTTCGGGCTCCAGGACGCAGAATGCTGTCTGTCTGCCGGTATTTGGGCTGCAGAACAAGTTGGCCATCTCTGCCGGGTTACGCCTCCGGGAAGCAGCTCAGCACGGTTCTTGCTCTGGGGATACTCGTCTATGATCGATTCCAAGTCAGCGGTCGTAGTCGATCAGTGAGCGGAGGACGGGCTGGCCAGTGTGGTCGTTGTGCCAGATCGCGGCGGTCAGTGCGAGGACCCGCTGCATGATGCAGGTGATTACGTCGGCGGGTGTGCGGCCTCGGTGCTGTTCGAGGTTGAGTTGGCCCTTGAAGGTCTCGTTGACCGACTCGATGCCCTGTCGTTAATGGGCTGAGCAGCTGAGCGCCGGGCCGTTCCGGCTCGCCCTTGCGGCCGGCCGCAGCAGCTGGATCGTGCTGCTCGGCCAGCTGGTGCTCGAAATCACGGCCGAAGTACTTCTTGTCGCCGATCAGTGTCTGTCCAGGGCGGGCGGCGGTCAGGTCCCGGTTCGGCGGCGAGCAGGTCCAGCACGGTTTCGCTTTCGTCGGCCTTGGCACCGGTCGGGGGGGGACCGTGACGGGCAAGCCTGAAGGGTGCAGACCGAGTGCAGGCGCAGGCCCCAGAAGGAGCGGCTGTGGCTGGCGCAGTACCCGTACTCAGGGTCTGAGCGTTGACGGTCTCGCGAGAACGGCCGCATTCCACCGGGGTGGAGTCGACGATCCACACGTCGGTGCTCCACGCGGAGGTGTCGGTGGCCAGCAGCCGCGTGACCCGCCGCAGCAGCTCTGCGGCCCTGCGCAGGCGCTTGTTGTAGCCGGGCTGCTGGGGCAGGTACGGGAAGAGGTGCCTCAGGTTTACGCGGGCGTGCCGGAGCCACCTGGCCTCGGAGGTGAAGCCGAGCATGGCCCGCATCATCGCCAGCGTGACGAGTCCGGCGTCGGTGAGCTGCGGGGCGATCCCCGCCGCCGGACGCCACGGCGCCATTTGCGGGCGGCTTTCAGCAGGTCGTCGGTCTTCACATAGAGTCCCGTCGCGTGGCCGCTGGCCGGGGCGGGCACGACAAGTTGCCGGCCGGTCCCTGCGCAGGCTTGTCCTGGGCAGGCGCAGGGGCGCGGCCTCACGCGGGTTGGGTCACCGGCGGTGAGCTTCTTGCAGAGCAGCGCGAGCGGTGTCGGGATGCAGGAGCACAGCGAACTCGAAGAACGCCAGTGTTATCACGTCAGCCGGGGTGGGCGGTCTGCTGGGCAGGGTGCGGCTGAGGGCGAGGCTGGCCGCTCCGCGGGCGATAATGCGTTCCCGGGCTGCGTCGTCAAGGGTGGGGTCGCTGAGCGCGGTCAGCACCTCCCGCCACAGGCTCACCGCTCCGCCTTCCGGGCCCGGAGCGGGGGCGCTGCTGTCCGCAGTGGAGGCGAGCCGTCCGTGCCCGCGCACGGCTGGCAACGGGGCTTCAGGGGACCGCAGCTCTGCCCGGAAGCGGCCGCCAGGGCTCCGCGGGGGTTGGTGTGGTGCTCGGGCAGAGGAGTCATGCTGCCACCCTAAGCCTGCGGGAAGAGCGTCAGGCCCCGCCTGGGGAAATCTCCTGGCTGGCTGCTTCATTACGGCTGCGGAGGGATACCGGGGGGCACACCGGCCGGGCCCGGGTTCTGTGCGGGCCTGGCAGGCATCAGGGCAGCCGGGTGCCGTGCCGGAGCCGGCTGTCAGGCACCGTGCCTGGCCGGGGGTCTGCGCGCCAGTCACGGCCCGGTAGCGGTTCCGGGCTGCAGATGCCCCGCCGGTGGCCCGGTGCCGTCCGGGATGCAGCGGCGGTGTGGCGCAGGGTGCGTGACTGTGCCGCCCCGTAGCGCTGTGGAAGACCTGGGAAGCGGGCCACTTGCTGTGGGTGCGCGGCAGGCAGGAGGCAGGCAGACTGTAAGGGGCCTTTTGTTCCGGGTGTCCGTGTTTTGCAGGTCGCGGGAAGCACCGGGTGCCGGGGACGGCACGGGCAGCCGCCTGCCGGGAAGCGGCGAGGCGGCATATGTGTGCCGGTTATGGCTGCGTGACCCGGAAACACCTCTCCCAGCGTGGCCGGGGCAGGTGGTGACGGGGGCAGACGGAGCAGGTGGTGAAGGGCTGTGGAGAGCGATGGCGGTGTATCGGTTGAGGTGACGCCATATGGTTACGTGGTGTCGTGCAGCCGTTCAGATGTGGTGGGGCGCGGGCCCACTGAGGCGGATGCGTGGCTGGATTTCTGGGGCGCGGTCCGGGCCGACTGCTCACCGCTGCGGAAATCGGTGACAGATCTCGGCGGCCAGATACCGCCGCGCTGGGGGATACGGCTGCGATTGCGCCCGTTCCGGGTGAGGAACCCTTTCTGCTGACCGGTTGTAGTGGGACGCGTCGTTTCTGCGGCAGGGAAATCCGGGGGCCTGAGCCGGAAATGGCCGGGCTGCTTTCCCGGGGAGCACGCTCCCGTGCCCGGGGCTGGATGCCCGGCAGGAGGGGTCTGTCTGTCAGCAGCCAGTGACTGGCCCCGGGTTGTGCAAGGGGGCCTTGCCGATCAGCCGAAAATGTGGCGGACAGCTTCCCGGAATCCGTAGTCAACCAGAGTCACCAGGCCGATCATGACCAGTACAAAGACGATGACCACGAAGGTGTAGGTCATCATCTGGTCCCGCGCGGGCCACACCACTTTGCGCAGCTCTGCCATGATTTCCCGGAGGAAACGCGAGAAACGGCGTACAAGGCCTGCTGGGGCGGAAAACCCCCGCTTGCGTTTTTCCGGGGCTGCCGGTGCGCTCTTTTCATCAGGCTCCTGCGGAGAGCCCTGGCCTCTGGTCAAAGGATGCCACCGATCGGTGCGGGGTTACGGAAAAGTAACTACAGGCCACTCCCTTTGCCCGGATGTTACCCGTGGCGGGGCGGGTGCGCGGCCGGCGGGGCCGCGTACCGGGGGCGGGAGATACAGATGGCGGCGTGTTATGGCGGGATCGGTGCCGACCGGGAAGCGGCCGGGCCATCGGGTGGCCCCGGGGGCTCCGCCCGCCGGGGCCGTGAACCCAGCGGCAGCAGCTGAGCAGCAGGGCAGGGCGCCCGGGAGGAAAAGCCCGCAGTTTTTTCCTTATGCACAAAATGTCCGGATTACCTGCTGGGGGCAGGGCATTACAGGAGCTGGGTCGCTTCGGTCGCTGCCGTTTGTGCTGTATCAGCCTCACCTGCTGGTTTCAGCAGCGACTGAAAAAATTCCGGCTTGCCGGGAGGCGCTGGAGCCGGCTGGAGGGAAGCGCCCCCGCCGGCCCGCAGGCGCGCCTGCCGGGGGGCGCCTGGCTGGCCTGGGGGGCCGGGCCGCTGTCTGTCCGGCCCGGCGCACCAGAGAGTGAGAGGCCGCAGAAGCCCCGGCAGGCCGCCGGGGCTTCGGTTCCTCCCGGCTGGGCTGGGTCCCTGCCGTGTTTTCCCAGGTGGGAAGCGTCTGGTGGGTGCTGTGAGGGACTGTAGGGACCCGGATTCCGGGTTATAGGGCTTTATACGTCCGCGCGTACGGACGCGCGAGATCTTCTACTGGAGCGAACCATAATGGCAACTTTGAGTCGCTTCGGTCCCTGTCTGCTGTGATGAACGGGTGTGACCTGCGCATATGTTCAGGGACCGGGCCAGGGTCCGGGGGTCGTGGCTGCCGCTTCCTGGCTTGTGCGCACGGCCCTGCTGTCCTTCTCCTGGGGGCCAGGCATGCCTTTTCCGGAGGGGGTGACTGTCAGCTGTTTTTCCCTCCTTCTGGCTATGCCGGTGCGGGTGCCGAGACCAAAAACTCTTCATGGTGCGCTCTGTGCGCGCGGGCGTGATGTGCCGGTGAGGCAGGGGGTGGAGGGACTCAAGGGACCGTGGTCCGTATGGGGTGTCCTCCGCGGTTATGATCGCCTCCTTGTTTTGATTCCCGGTCCCTTCAGTCCCTTGGGGGAGGCGCTCTTTGTGCTGGCTGATTCTTTGGCGCTGGAGCGGGGAAGCGGGGACAGGTGCGGTGTCAGGAGCGGCCGGGGGGCCGGCCGGGGCGTTGTTCGGGATGTGGGTGCCGGGCGGATGGGTATGCGGGAGGTGGCGGAGTGGTGTGCGGCACGTGGCTGGCCGGTGCATCCGCTGGTTCCTGGCAGGAAGATTCCGGTTGCTAATTGCGGGCTCTGCCGGAAAGGGGGCCACGGTCCGCGGGGCTGTGCGTGCATTGCGGCGGGACGGTGGTGCCATGGTTTTCACGCCGCGACGACGGATCCGGGCCGTATCGGTCAGTGGTGGGGCCGTGATCCGCGCCTGGGGGTGGGGGTGTCATGCGGTCCGGCGGAGCTGGTTGTGATCGATATCGATGCGCATGCGGTGGATGTGCCGGAGCGGGGGCGGTTGCTTCCGGGGATTGCGATTCATGACCTGGTGGATCTGAGAGGTCTTGCTTCGGGGTACGACACACTGGCTTTGCTGGCGGCGCTGTGCGGAGGCCGGAATCCGGCGGAGGATGAGCAGACTCTGCGGGTGCGGACTCCGTCGGGGGGGATGCATGTGTGGTACCGGCGGGCCCGCGGAGGGGCGGGTTTCCGTTCCTCGGCGGGGTCAGGCGGCGGGAGGGCGCTGGCGTGGCAGGTCGATGTGCGGTCCGGGAACGGCTACATCATCGCGCCCGGTAACCGGACGGCGGCCGGGGTGTATGAGGCGGTGGGCACGGCCCGGGTGCCGGCGCCGCTGCCGGCGTGGCTGGCCAGGGAACTGGCGCGTACCGGTCATGCGCTTCCCCGGGCGGCCCCCCGCCAGGGGGAGCCGCCCGGCGGTGCTGTGCGACGTACGGGCGCTGTGCGGGGGGCAGGGATTCTCGGTCCGCTGCTGGGTGAGGTGCGCGGCTGTGCCGCGTCGGCGCAGGGGATGGGTTTCAGTGAGAAGCTGAACCGGGCCGCTTACACCGCTGGGGGCCTGGTGGGGGGAGGGTGCGTTTCCTATGACGAGGCGGCAGGCCTGCTGGCGGAGGCGGCGGCTTATGCCCGCCCGTGGCAGGCCGGCCGCAGTGCGCGGATCATCAGGGCCGGGCTGGCCGCTGGTGCGGTGCGGCCGCTGGGCCGGGAAGGACACCGATGAGTACAGCCGGTGGCCCGTTCTTCGATGCTGCGGGCGCAGCCCGCCAGATACTGCATCTGGCTATGCAGGACGGCATCACGCTGCCCGTGCACAATCCGCGCGCCACTCCCCCGGCTTCGGTCGCTTCAGTCGCTTCCGTCGCTGGCGCCGGAGCGTTTCCCGGGACGGGGCATGTGCCGCCGACCCTGACTGACCGTGGTAACGCGCGTCTGTTCGTCGAGATGTACCGGGGCCGGTTCCGGCATGTTGAGGGCCTGGGGTGGTTTGTCTGGGACGGTTGCCGGTGGAAGCGCGCAGGGGGGGAGAAAGCCGCTTTGTGGGCGGCAGGGGAAATGGCCGAAGGCATCGCCGAGAGCGACCCGCAGGGCCGTTTCAGTGACCGGGAGCTGGGCTGCCACAAGAGGAGATCGCTGTCGACCAGCGGCCAGAAGGCCCTGCTTGCGCAGGCCAAGGCCAGTCCCGATCTGTCGCTGGATCCTGACACGCTTGATGGTGACCCTTATGAGCTGTGCACTCCGGCCGGCGTGGTAGACCTGCGTTCGGGGCTCCTGCGCTGCGCCGACCCGGGCCGGGACTTCCACTCCAGGAGCACCAGCGTGGGTCCTCAGCCGATGCCGACGCCGCGGTGGCACCGTTTCCTGCACGACACGTTCGGGGAGGGCCCCGAGGGTGAGGAAATGATCGGCTTCCTGCACCTGCTGCTCGGTTATTCCATCACCGGGGATGTGGGTGCGCAGGTTCTGCCGTTCCTTCACGGGCAGGGAAAGAACGGGAAATCGGTCCTGCTGGATGTCATGATCCAGATCCTGGGTGACTATGCGGACGCGGCCCCGCCCGGGTTCCTCATGGACCGGGGTGCCTATTCTGAGCACTCCACGGAACTGACCGAACTGCACGGGCGGCGCCTGGTGGTATGCAGCGAGCTGAAGCCGAATGACAAGTTCGACGAGGCCCGGGTAAGGCTGCTGACCGGCGGGGATAAAATCAAGGCGCGCCGCATGCGGCAGGATTTTTTCTCCTTCACCCCCACCCATCACCTCTGGCTCCTGGGCAACCACCGCCCGGAGGTCTCTACCGGCGGCTTTGCCTTCTGGCGCCGCATCCGGCTCATTCCCTTCGAGCGTGTCGTCCCTGACGCCCGGAAGATCGACAATCTTGCTTTCGAACTGGTACGTGATGAAGGCCCGGGCATCCTGCTGTGGCTCATCCAGGGAGCGCAGCGGTATCTGGAAACCCGCGATCCGCTCTCCGGGCCCGGCCGTGTCCGCATGGCCACCGACGCCTACGCCACCACCGAGGACCACATCGGGCGCTTCCTGGCCGAATGCTGTACCACCGGCTCCGGCCAGGCCGGCGACCTGCGGGTCGAGCAGGGCCAGCTCTATGCGGCCTACAGCGCCTGGTGCGGTGCGGGAGAGGAGATCAGGGCCGCGTCCAAACGCACTTTCGCCCAGCGGGTCCGGCAGGAAATCGGGCTGGCCACTCCGGCCGACATGATCAAGTCGAACGGCCGCAAGTACTATCCCAACATCGCGCTGACAGCCGAATGACCGCCGGCCCGAAGGCGGCCGGCCCGAAAGCCTCCGGGCCGGCGGGCCGCCGTTCTAGGATGGAACACCCCCAGGACCCAGCCGGCCCCGGCAGGAACGGCCCCACGAGAAAGGGCGAGCGGCCATGAGTTCGCTACTGACCGAGAGCGACCTCTCCCACGAAGCCGAAGTGGTGTGGCTGGAAGACCCCGAGAGCTTCGATTACGTACGCCAGGCCCTGGACAAAACCACCCGCAAGGCCAGCAGACCCCCCTACGCACGCCCGGGCCGCATGGTCGGCTACAGCACACTCGGCAAAGAAGCCCCCGCCGACCCCGACAGCGGCCTGTATAAACGGCGTGTCTTCTTCCTCTACCCGCACGACCGGGCCAATGACCCCCATGGCATCTACCGCAATGGCGCGCCGGGCGAAGCTGTCGACCCCCGGACAGTCAGCGCGGGGAAAGTCGGGGAAAAGACCGCCCGCTCTCAGCACGGTCCCGTTCCCGCCGCACCGCTTGCTGCTGTGCGGCCGTGCCGGTCCGCACAGCACACGGCGCCATGCTCTGCAGCCACCCCGTGCCAGGACGGGGCAGCGGGCGGCTGACCCCTTCCCGCGGGTGCCCCCGGCCAGGTGCCGGCTGGTGCGGCTGCCGCCGGCAGCCGGGCGGTCTTGCATCGGAGTGGCCCGGGCCGGGGATACCGGCCGCCGGGATCCCCGGGCCGCTACGGGACCCCAGGGCACCGCGGCCGGCAACCCGGCTCCCCGTGGCTTTCCCCGCCCCACCCGCCCAGCCCTCATAGTCGTGGCCGGCGCAGTTTCGAAGACGCCGTTCCCAGATACTGCCGGCGCCCCCCGTTCCGCAGCCGCCCCGCCCGCTGCCGTCCCTCGCCAGGCAGACGCACCCGCTGCGTTCCCCGGGGATCTCCTCGCTTCCGCCGGCCACCTCGAGGGCCCGCCGCCAGGGTGCGCGGTCCGGGAAGACAGCTCCGGTTCCGCGCGCTGCGCCTCAGCCCGGCGCCCCATTTCGAGTCATGCCGGATCATCGGCGTCGAGCCTGGCAGCAACCCATCCCGGGCCGCAGAAGAACTCACAGTTATGTTTTCGCGGTCCTGCAAGAGGGCCGCTGGCCTCCGGGCCTGGCATGGCTGTTGCCCCCTGTCGAGCGGATGACCTGAGGGGTGGTGTCGCCGGGCCCGTGGGGTGCCGTCGGAGACGCTGATGAGAGACCCGGCCACCGGTCGGCCCGGCGCAAGGCCGGCAGTACGCGGGCGGCAGGCCTGCATAACGTGGATGTGCGAGAACGGCCCCGACGACCAGGCCAGCACGGCACTGAGTGAGTGAGTGGGGGCATGGTGATCGACACCAGCAGCGTGGGCGTCTTCCTCGGGTTTGACGTGGTTGGACGTCGCCCGCCTCCATCGCCGCTGGCCGTCGCCCGCGACACGGGCTGTCAGGGCGCCTGCCTGCCAGGACTTGCCATGCAACGGATCGCCGGCCTCTCCCCGGGCGAGGCGAAGACCGGCGCGGGCCGGCTGATCCGCCCGAAGGCCCCGCGGATGGCCCAACGGCTGATCGACGACGTCTTCACCGCACTCGACGAGCAGACCGTCGTCGTTCCCGGCACGGGCACCCTCCCTCTCTGGCCGCCTCGCTCGCCGCGGTCCATGACCAGCGCCGGGCACTGGAAGCGCAGATCAGCAGCCTGCTGGGGGGCGCCAGCGCGGACCAGCGCGACGAGATGAGCGCCGGTGACCGCGCGCCAGCGGACTTGGGCGGACTCGACGAGTTTGAATACCATGGCGAGGGCGGCGGTAGGGCTGCCGGCGCCGCGGGTGACCTTGGTCCGGAGCTTACCGTGCTGAAGGTCGACTCGATGGGGTTCGTGGTGCGCAGGTGGATCCAGTGTTCGGCGGGGAAGTCGTAGAAGGCCAGCAGCTCGTCCACCTCGCTGGTGATCTTCTTCACGGCCTTGGGCCACTTCGCCCCGTATGCCTTGTCGAACGCGGTGAGCGCCTTCTCGGCGTGGGTGCGGTCCTCAGCGTTGCAGATCTCCTGGAGCGCCTTCCTGGCGCCGGGGTGCGCGGATTTCGGCAGGGCGTTCATGACGTTGCGGGTTTTGTGAACCCAGCATCTTTGGTGCCTGGCGGCGGGGAACACCTCCGCCAGAGCTCGCCACAATCCCATAGCTCCGTCGCCGACAACGAGCATCGGGTCGCGCATCCCGCGCCGGCGGCAGTCCCGCAGTAGATCCGCCCACGACTCGGTTGACTCGCGCAGGCCCTGGGCGATCGCGATGAGTTCCTTGGTCCCGTCGACGCGGACGCCCATCAGGACCAGGAGGCAGGAGTGCGTCTGGGACAGGCGGATCTTGGGGTGGACTCCGTCGGCCCACACATATACGTAACCGGAATCGGCCAGGTCACGAGCCTGGAAGGCGGCATGCTCGGCGGTCCACTGCTTCGTCAGCCGGGTGACCGTGGCCGGTGACAGCCCGGCCGGAGATCCAAGGAACTGCTCCATCGCGGGCATGAGTCGCCCGATGCCAGGCCGTGGAGGTAGAGCAGGGGCAGGACTTCGCTGATCTTTGGGGATTTGCGGCACCACGGGGCCAGGATCTTCGAGGAGAACCGCATCCGTTCGCCGGATGCCTCATCGACGCGCTTGTCGTTGACCCGCGGGACCGCGACCTCGACGGGCCCTGCGGCCGTGGTTACCGTCCGCGGCCGGTGCCTGCCGTTGCGGACCACCAGCCGACGGCCGGCCTCATCGCGCCGGCCGGCGAGTTCGGCTATGTACTGCTCGACCTCTGCTTCCAGGGCGGCGGCCAGCATCCGCCGGGCGCCCTCCCGGACGATCTCGTCTATCAGAGAAGTACCGCTGGCGGTGGTGCCGTCTTCGTTGACTACGCTGAGCACGGGCGTGCCTTCCCGACCCGCGTTCGCAGCGCGGGCCTACTCGGTGACCTTGAGTCGATCACCCGGGAAGGTACGCCCTCCGCGTCCCGCGAGGCACCCCTCCCCAGGCCGATCCACAGGTTCTGAGCACTGCTCCGGCCGGAACCCGCTATGGAGAGACCTGCTGCCAAGGGCCGCAGTTAAAGGTCCTGAACGCGGCATCCGCCGCAGCAACAGTCACCGTCGCAGGGCCCTCGGTCACGTCCCCGGCCAGCACGCCCCCCGACTCCCCGCTGGTGTCTTTCAGCCGTTCCCACACGCACGGCCCCTCCCCTGCGGGCCCTTGTGTGCGATATGTTCCGGCCTGGATGTCATCCCCCACCATGAACGTCCCCTCCCCGGGGATCCCTGCTGCCGGCGGGGAGGGCGGCTGCGCAGCAGTGCCACTGGGTGGCGGGTCAGGCGCGGGGTCGGGCGGCGGCTGCGCCGGTGGTGAAACGCCGGGAGACTCTCCAGGGGAGGGCTGCCGGGGCAGCTCAGAGGGCGCCGGAACCGGTGGCACCATGGGCGGGGAGCCGGCGGGCGTGTCCGGCAGCTCATCCGGCTGCGGCGGCGTTTCAGTGACGGTGGCCGTCACCGTCACCGGCCGGCGACTGTCATCGGCGGGCAGCACCGCAGGTTGCACAGAAGCCCGGCATGCCGAAACCAGCACCGCCGCAAAGATGACGGCACACACCGCTCCAAGGAGCGGTCCCCCTGAGAGCGCATAGCCCGGCAGGCCCAGCTCCTCCAGCCGCCGCACCCACAGCCGGTGACCACCCATCGCCATCACGACCATCTCAGAAGGGCGTTTACCCCTCCCCCAGTCCATCATTTCCGCGGCGGTCATGCCACCGCACCCCCGCGGCAGGGCGCGGTGGCTGAGGAACATCCATACCAGACCGTGCGCAAAGCCCGCCCCGGTCCTGGCAGGCGGCTGCCGAAGCCCCGGCGGCCGGGAACCGGACTGTGGCCGTCCCCCAGACACACCCTGATCTCTGCGGCTTGATACGTGCGGTGACGTTCTCCGGACACTACGTGAAACGGCCCTGCTGTCCGCGGCAACGGGAAGTGGTGTCACCACCGCCGGGCAGCCGCCGGCCGGAAGAGCGCTGACGATGACGGCCGCCCGGCAGCCTGGACCGGTGCCGAACTACGGGATCGCTGCCGGAAAGAACCGCCGGGCGGGCCGGCGGGGCCAGCCTCTGGCATCGGTCACGGGAACGAGACGGCGAAGCCCCGAACTGCTCTGGCGCGCCGCGGCGGCAGAACCCTGGCGGGCCGGGGCGCTGTCCTTGCCCCGCTGGTGCCGCGAGCGTGGCGTGAATGTTCCCCCCGGGCCCGGCACGGTGGCATGACAGCCGCGGAACAGCCGCGGAAATACCCAGTTTCCCCCTCACCCCCGCCGTGCAGCACGGGCCAGCCACTTCTGTACGGCGGTACGTGCCGCACGGGCTCACCAGCGGGCCGTATTGCCACTATGGGTGACACACCACCGGGACGGTCCGTGCCTAACCGAACAAATCCCGCACCCGGATCGTCCGTATCCGCCGTTTGGTGACAACACGGTTTGTCGTCCTCTTGCCGGTGTCAGAGGACGGCATGAGATCTTCGGGAGGTTTCCACCCGGCGCGGAGCGCCGCCTGAAAATCGGTCCAGGCCGCCGACTCGGTGGGGCCATGCCCGACGATGTCGGTCCCGCTGCATCTGACTGTGTAACCGTCCGGCGTGAGCTGAACCGTCACTGGCACTGACATCACCAGCCACCCCGATCCTTTTCCGCAAGGGCGATATACGCCACTACCAGTGTGCCCATGGCGCCGCCCGCTCACCACCGCGTCGCGTCGGGCACGCCGGGCGGCTTGCCCTTGGAGTGGGGATCCCTGGACACCGCCGCAAAGCGGTGACGAGCGTGTGCCGCGCGCCCGTACCGGCGAGCGCGGGCCGGTCGTGCGGCGGCGGGCCATGTAACAGGCGCGGGGCAGACTCCTGGCGCCGCGCCCGACCGTGATCTGTGGCAGGTCCAAGCAGGCTTGCGGGCCGGAACACCTGCGGGTGTGACCGCGTGGGCGACGCCCGATAGCGGCGACGGCAGGGGCTGCCCGGCCAGGTTTCTCAGCAGCACGGCAGCATGCAGCCGCGCGCAGCTCACGTACACTCCCCTGACGGCCCACACCGAGCAATAGTCAAGACTTGTGGATCAGTTGGTGTGGTTCATGCTGCGAGGGTCTCTTCTTGTTCGATGAGGTGGCCCTTTTCGAAGCGTGCGCC
>NZ_JBWKJV010000075.1:0-13226 GCF_056432045.1 Streptomyces sp. NPDC045701
AACGTGACCCAGCAGCAGATGAAGGACCTGGCCGTCAAGAAGACCCGCAAGATCGGCCGGCCCACGCCGAACTCCCGCTGGTCCAGCGCCGACCTCGCCCAGAAGGCGGTCAACCAGCTCGTCGCCGACAAGGGGGAGGAGATCAGGAAGTGGGTCGCGGAAGCCGGCAAGCCCAACGGGAAGCAGCAGCTCACCCTCACCGGTACGTACGGCACCGGGTCGCTGGGTGACAGCATGGACCACCTGGGCAACTACAGCTCCACCATCAGCAACCGCTTCAAGGTGACCTTGGCCATCAAGAGGGGCCACAAGCCGGCGGCTTCCACGTGCTGACCGCCTACCCGCTGTAAGGGAGCGACCCATGCACGACCCCGTGGCCGTACGGGACCACCTGGCATCGGACTTCGGAGCGACCGACCTGAGCACGTCCTTCCACCGCGACTGGAGCAACTACGCCGACAGCGCGCTGGACCCCGTCGCCCATCGGTACGGCACGCAGGGCGACCCGACGTCCCTCCTCCTGCTCATCGAGGACCTCCTGCGACGGAGGGATTCCGGCCTCAGCGGCGAGGAGATCGGCCTGCTGTGGTACGCCACGGACATGTCGCTCGGCGCTCCGGGGACCCCGGGCAAGGAGCGGGAGTGGCTCCAGGAGGTGTTGTCCTTCGTCGTCCCTCTTGCGCGGTCCCGCGGCGCCTCGCCGGGCTTCTGTGCGACATACCCCGCGTGCGTGCCGGACGTCGTCGACATGGTCGGCGTGCTCGACCAGCGGCAGCCGTGGGGCTTCGCCCCGCTGGTCCCGACACGGCAGGTGCTCGTGCGCTGCGCCGAGACGGTGCGCCCGGAACTGGCGTTCCGCTTCCTGCTCTGCGCCACCGGTCGGTTCTGCTCACGCCTGTCTCCGGCGGCGTACGAGCGGCTGGAGCGCCTCAGCGCGGCGTTCGGACACGACCCGCACGTGGTCGGTGCCGTCCGGCACCTCGTGGACTGACGGGCCGTCGCCCCCGTCGGCATCCGCCGGTGACCATGCGGGCCGTACCCGGCCGGGCGCCTTCCGGCCGGGTACGGCGGCGCATGCTCGGGTGCCGCTGGCCGAAACCTGGCAACCCGTTTGACCCGGCAGCGGAATTCGCACAAGATCAACGTGTATTCGAAGATGATGTGAAGATCATTCCCAAGATTTGGTAGGTGCACATGAAGCTGACCCGCGTGCCGGCCATGGTCGCGGCGGTGGCCATCACCCCCGCGCTCCTGTTTGCCGTCCCGGCGATCGCCGCCGACGGTGGGACGCCGGCCGCTCCGGCGCCGTCCTCCTCGTCCTCGGAGCCGACCCCCGCCGAGAAGGACCGCGCCGCGATCCTCAAGATGCTGGCCAACCCCTACACCGGGCCGGGTGTGCGCGAGGCGGCGCAGAAGGCGCTGAACGGCACGCCCGAGGAGATGCGGACGTTCCTGGAGTCCGGACAGTACGAGGAGCGCCTCGTCGACGACGAGGTGAGGGTGTCGCAGATCTTCAGCAGGGGCGGCCCCGCGGTGAAGGAAGCCGCCAAGAAGGCGCTGAGGGGTACCCCGCAGGACATCGTCGACTTCCTGGAGTCCGGCCAGTACCGGGCGCAGCACGAGGACGACAGGGTGCTCGTCGCCCAGATCATGCACCGGGGCGGCCGCGGCGTGAAGGAGGCGGGCAGCAAGGCGCTGGACGGCACGGCGGCCGATGTGCGGTACTTCCTGAACACCGGGCAGTACGCGGTGCGTCTCCAGGACGACCGGGTGCGCGTCGCGCAGATCATCGGCCTGGGCGGACCGACGGTCAAGGAGAAGGCTCGGCAGGCCCTGGAGGCCGGCACCGAGCAGGCCATCCAGGCCTTCCTGGACACTGGCCAGCACGCCGCGCGCCTCGCGGACGACCGCGCCCGTGCCACCCGCATCCAGGCGGCGGGCGGTCCCGCGGTCAAGGCCGCGGCGGCCAAGGCGCTGAAGGGCACGGCGGACGAGCTGCGCCACTTCCTGGACATCGGCCAGTACGAGGCGCGTGCCAAGGACGAGGCGGCAAAGAAGAAGCCGGCCCCGGCGAAGAAGCCCGCGCCCGTGAAGCCCGCCAAGTCCGTCAAGCGCTGAGCGGCAGCCGGGAACAGCCCGGCACCCCGTGCGCCTCCGAGGCCCGCACCCGGCTAGTGCGGGCCTCGCGGCGTCGCGGGCTCCCGGCCGACCGCCGCGGACGGCCGCGGGCCGCCCGGGTCCGGCGAACCGGCCACGGTGCTCGATTGCGGTGCACACGCCACGGTGCTCGGCTGCGGGGCCACAGGCCGCGGTGCGCAGGCCGCGGTGTGTATGGCTGCCGTGGGCCGGTCGCGGTTGTACGACCGCTGTACGCAGCCGCGGACGGCCCTCCGGCAGAACATTCGCCGCGACGGCGGGCGTAAAAGCCAGATCGCGAACGACCAGCCGGGACAGATCGCCATCCGGACGACCCGACTCCAGAGCCGGAAGATCGATAAGACCCCACCGGCCCTGCGACATGTCACTGCCCAGGCACGACCACCCGTAGGCCATGCCGCTCGCGGTGTCGACCTCAACGACGTACCACTCGCCCCAGGCAGAGAAGTGCCGGAGCCCGACCACCTTGTGCTCATGCGGCTTCAAGACCGTTTCCCACAGCCTCGGGATCTCGGCCAGTACCGCCGGATCCGGGTAGAAACTGTGGCCACGCTCCTCGCGCTACACCTCAGGCGGCCGCGTCGGGGCGGGAGCATCGCCGTGTGCGGGACGCTCGGGCGCGGGCTGGGCTCGGAAGACCACCTCCTCGATATCCGCTTGGCAGACCGAGATCTCTTCGCCGTCCCAGCGCACGGTGTACGCCTCCAGGTCGTCGGGCAAGGTGCGCAGTTCGGTCACCGCCTTGGAGGACCCAGCCCTATGATCGACAACTCTGCACAGGCCGCTGTTCCGGGCCGTGGCGGCGAGCAGCCGTCGGCCCAGGCCGAAGCGCAGATCTGGACGACCCCCGTCGGCCAAAACGAGATGCCCAGCGACGACGCCCAGGTGATCATTGAGGTCACCAAGGCGCAGTTCAGGGTCGGGATGCGTGTCCCGGGCCCCCACACCGGGCAGATGATCAGCGCCTCGACCCGCATCCTGGGCCTCATGGGCTCCGTGGTCGGCCCTCTGGGAGAAGTCCTCGAACTCGTTCTCGTAGAGCTCGGCCATCAGCCCCAGAAACTTGATGTGTGCGTACATCCGCTGATCAAACCGCATGAACCCCCCTTGCGCACAGAGCTGTCGCGCGCTGTGGCTCAGCGCTGGACCGCGTCAGGCCCAATCCAGGCCGAGCTTTGCGAGTGCGGCGCGTTGGTGGGCGTCGAGTTTGTCGCGCCTCTGCTTGGTGTTGCTGTACCAGATGCCGAGTTTGGTCTCGGTCCCGTCAGGCAAGATCACCACTGCGCTCCTCGGCACGGGCCGGTCTGCGCCTTCTCACTCGATCCACTGGGTGAGGGCTGCCAGGCCGCGTTGGAACGCTTGCTGTGCCTTGCTCGGGCCCTTCGTCGCATGCGCGGTCGCCGGGGTGGGAGATGGGCCCTGGTCGGGCTGTACGCCCAGCTTCGCCAGCCGCTGCTGCCGTTCGGTCGACAGCTGCGCCCACGTGCCCGGGTTCTTCTGCCGCTGAAGCCACTTGCCCAGGTCGTCGCCCTCGAACAGAACGCCGGGGGCGATGTGGGGTAGGTGGCCGTCGGGTTCGTCGGCGGCGAGGTCGGCCGATCGTCTTGGTGCGGTAGCCGGTGTCGGCCCAGGCCTTGTTGCTTTGAGGGTGGGCCTTGGCGATGTGAGAGAGCAGGTGGATGTCGTCGGTGTTGTCGGAGACGTTGGCGGCGGTGACACAGACCGCGAGGAGGAGGCCGACGGTGTCGACGCCATGAGGCGCTGGTGCGTCCAGTACGCACGCGCTCGGTTCTGCGTCCGGCCTGCGGGCCTCCCGGACCAGCCGGCGGAGTAGCCCGTTGAACTGAGCGACTAGGGCGCTATCGAGGGGTAGTTGAGAAAACCGTGTCTTGGCTGGCCGGATGCCGACGGTTCTACCGCCACCACGAACGCAAGGCCGAACACTTCCTTGCCTTCGTCGGCATAGCGGCGCAGCACATCTGCTTCCGTCGACTCACCACCTGAGCCGGGCAACTTTGGCGTGGTGCCGACCCGATCCGTCAAAGACCTGAGGGATGGCTGGAAAGCCAGTCGGCATGCCGATGTTGCATGTGGTGGCCTCGGTGGCCGTATGTCGAACAGGAGAGTTCGATCTCGTGGTTCATCGCGGCCGTAGGTGGCCTGATGCATGCCTGTTCTGGCCACGATTCGGCACATCTCCGCCAACAACGATTGGCTTCCGCTGGCGGAAACGGGGGCTCGGGCCTGGTGAGCGGCGTGCGAATGCATGGCATCGAACGCCGCATGTGAGGGTGTCCACTTCTCGCTCTGGACAGGCCCCGGCTGCTGATCGTTCCGCTGGTTGTGATGCTCCTATTGATCGTCAAGAGCTCCGCGACCGAGACGCAAGGTACTTTCACTTCATGTCACTGACTCCCGACAGCGAAGTCCGCAGCCGCGACGAACTGGTCTCCTTCGTGCAAGAGCTGCATCGAGACTTTCTCCGCAATGGGCACGAATGGGAGAATCAGACCCTTGGCAGCTTCCTTGAGGCTCTGGCGGCATGGGTGCATGACTCACCGGGCTGGTACCAGAACGTCGGGAAGGATCTTCCCGACGGCGGAAACTGGACCTTCATGGCCAGAGCGTTGCAGGCCGCCACGGTCTATGAGTGAGTCGTCCACTTTGAACGGTCAGGCCGTGTCGAGCCACTCCCGATAAGCGTTGGCGAGTTCGTCGTCGCGGCGAAGGCCGCGTTCGAGGTTGGAGATGGCGGTCGGCCAGAGTCCGAAGTGGCGGGCGGCAGCGGTGAGCGTGATGTTCTTGGACTGCCGCAGGGGCCGCAGGTCCGCGGTGTCCGGGACGGTGACTGTGGTGGTCAGGCAGCGGAACATTTCCCGGACGATGCCCGCTTCAGGAGCCGGATGATCTCCTTCTTCGTCCGGCCGGCGGCGGTTTGGCGAGCGACGTACTCACGAGTGCGGGAGTTGCCGGCCATACGGACCAGGGCGATGCGGTAGAGGGCCGCGTTGGCGCCCCGGTCACCGCCGCGTGAGAGGCGGTGCCGGTTGGTCCTGCCGCTGGAGGCGGGAACCGGGGCGGCTCCGCACAGAGCGGCGAAGGAAGCCTCCGTCCGCATTCGCTCGGGATTACCGCCTGCCGTGATCAGCAGCTGGGCGGCGGTGTCGGGGCCGACCCCGTAGGCGGCCCGCAGGCCGGGATTGTGGGCAGTGACCTCGCGGTCCAGGGCCCGGGTCAGCTCTTCGTGCTCGGCGGTCAGTTCCTTGACGCGCCGGGCGAGACTTTTGAGTGCAGAGAGGACAGCGATGTGGACCGCGTCTCCGGCCGGCCGCAAACGTGCCAGGGCATCGGTGCGATCCGTCCCTGTGAGGTGTCTGAACTTGGCGCGGATGGTCTCAGGTGCGGCGAAGAGGATGTGGGTGATCTGGTTGAGAGCGGCGGTGCGCGCCTTGACGGCGGAGCGGGCGGCGTTGTGCAGGGCGCGTATGCCGGCGACGGTGGCGTCCTTCGGGGTGCTGGAGGCCCGTCCCGACAGGGCCGCGCGGGCGGCGGCGTAGGCGTCGATGGGGTCCGACTTGCCGATGCGGCGGCGTTCGGCCCGGTCGGGCCGGTTGACCTCGACGACCAGGTGCCCGTGGGAGCGGGCAGCGCTGGTGAAGCCGGCGCCATAGGACGAGGTGCCTTCCACGCCGACCGCGATCACCTGGCCGTGCGCGTTCAGGAAGGCGAGGGCCGCTGCGGATCCCGCGGCGGTGGTGGTGAACTCGGCGTCCGCGAGGTGGCCGCCGTTATCGCTGACGACCGCGACGTGGAGAGTATCGGCATGGGAGTCGACCCCACCGAAAACGTACCGGTCCGCGGTGTCCGTTGCGACCGCTGATGTCATGTCGATGACGCCTTCCAGTCGGTGGCGGCACCGGCCGGGGGCGCAGACAGGACATTGAGGAGGCTTCCGGCCAGGCTCCTATCAGGTCATGTTCCGCCCGGCCGGAGCCATGAGAACAGGTCCCGGCGGTCGGACAGAACAGTTTGAGGACAACCCAGCAGGGCGTCAGTCAGTGCCCGAGCCACGACCACCGGAACCTGAGTATCAGCATCAATGTCAGTGCCCGCTGCTACACCCAAGGACAGGAAGCGAGCCGTACCTGCGGCTCGTGCGCTGAAGGGGAGGGCAGAGCATGTCGGGCAAGGCACCGGAGAGATATGTCCGGGTTCGCAGCCATTTCAGGCGAAGCCTGCTCCCGGCCGGAAGAAAATGAGCGGCTGGAGCATCGCTGCGATTGTCGCCGGCGTCTGGCTGTGGGGACAGGTCGTCGGGTTCGGTGAGTCGACCGATACCCCGGCGCACTCGCCGGCGCCATCCCTCTCGCAGCCGGCGTCACGCTGATGGCGAGGCGGCAACCCAGGCCGCGCATGCCCCGGGACGCGGGGGAGTGGGCCGCGGCCGCAGTCGTCGCCGTGGCCGCAGCGGCGCTGCTCGTGAAGACCGCTGCCGCCGCCTGGACGGCCGCCGTCCAGGCCTGGCCAGCCCTCGCCCTGCTTGCCCGCACAGCTTTGGTCCTTGCGGGTGGCCGGGCGGTGCGCTCGGCACGGGCGGCCCGTGTACGTGCTGCGAGTCTGGCACGTCTACGTCTGACTCTCGCCCAGGTCGACGCGCTGAGCGACGTTCAGTTCGAGTTCGCACTCAGGGACCTGCTGATACGGGATGGCTGGACGGCCCGCCGAGTCGGCCAGCAGGGCGATCAGGCCGCCGACGTCATCGGCCAGCACCCCCAGTACGGTTGGATCGTCATCCAGGCCAAGCACACCAAAGTGGCGGCCAAAGTCGGCTCA
Organism: Streptomyces sp. NPDC045701; assembly: GCF_056432045.1. NCBI lineage: Bacteria > Bacillati > Actinomycetota > Actinomycetes > Kitasatosporales > Streptomycetaceae > Streptomyces > Streptomyces sp. NPDC045701. Next base: position 6,991 of record NZ_JBWKJV010000075.1, read on the forward strand.
CACGTCATGTACCAGGTCAAGGGCACCGCCGGCCCCGTCCACGGAGCGGACATCGCCGTCGTGGTCACCAACGGTGGCTTCACACGGGACGCCAAGCGCTGGGGAGACCAGCACCGTGTGCACTGGATCGACCGCGACCGGCTGCGCACCTGGGCACAGTCGGGTACCCCACTACGTGACCTGCTGCGTCTTCACCCTCGCAGGAGCCGGTCACCGCATCTGCGAGTCACTCGCGCATTCGTCCGGAACACCTCACGAGTCCATGAGTCGGAGGGGGGTTCGGGTTCCGCCCCTTCGCTGCTGGGCTCGTAGGCTGACCTGCCGAGCCGTAGTCGCCGTGGCCACCCGGACTCTGACCAAGGCCAAGCCGCGGCACATGGAGGAACGGCGGCGAGGCGACGAAGCCGACCGCCAGCTGCGGCGTTCCCGCGATGGCGGACACGCGCCGACGTGACGAGGGCCGGGCCTGGGCCCGGCCCAGAGCAATGACCGTCTCACGGCTCGGCTCCGTCCCGAAGTACGTCCCTGGCACCGTCAAGCGGCTGTCCCCACCAGCGCCAGGTCGGCTGACCGATGGCCGCCTTACCCGCCAACGCGGACGGCGGCTGGCCGCTCACCGGAACGGGGAGGATCATCCCGCTCCTTCCCGGCGGTGGCGCCAGCGCTCCGGCGAACACTGGCGCCCGATGCCTCCTGAAGGCGACGCCAAGAACTGCTCAGGAAACCGCAACACGAAGCCGGTGTGGTCTGGGCCCGAGGCCCGGACCACACCGGCCCGTTTTAACGCTACGCGCGCTTACGGTGCTCGCTTCACATAACGCGACAAGAGCGCCTCGGCTCTGCGGTCTACTTCAGCCTCTGGCGCAAGCGGCCGCAGGTCAGGATCCAAGCCCTCCAGCAAGGTCAGGGCTTCTTGTAGAGGGATTCCGAACGCCTCCGTCAGAGCTCGCACCAGCTGCAACGGGGTGAGCGTGAACGTGTTGTCATCCCTGAGTGCTTGGATTATCGCGAGAAAACCGGAACCTTCCGCCGCCATTCTCCGGATGTTTTCCACTGATCTTTCCACGGTTGTATCCCTTCTATCTCTCGAAGATAGCCTCGACATTCGTATAGTGCCCCGGCTCTCCCTCGGTCTTCGTAATTGTGATCTTGGTGAACCCGTACCTGGCTGCATTCTGGCCTGTGAAGGCCCCTGCGGCTGCCTCTTCCGGGGTCTTACCCGCGCGGAGCAACTCATTGAACTTGTTGAGGTTGGTCGGCATGGCCGGCACCCATTTGCCCCGGATGGCCTTAATGGTGTCGGGGCCGTAGTGGGCCATGACATCGTCGAACATCTCGAAGCCCCTAGTTTTGCTGTCGTTCCTCTCGACGGCGATATCCAGCACTCCGTCTTTGGCGTCGGCCATAATGAGTCCGTCGCCGTCATAACCCTTCGCGAACGAGCCGCAGGCCCACTTGGAGCTGCCCGCCTTGGCGTGCCTGGAGGCGGTGCGCTGCACGGCGATCCGCTGCGTCGCACTCGCTGCCTTGCAGAGCTTGTTCACCTTGAACAGCTTGCGCAGGGTCTCGTACGACTGCTCCACCCACTTGAGCTTCGACTTGACGGTAACGTCCCCCAGCAGTTGCCAGCACGAGGCCAGGTCGAGGTTGTCGGCGCACGTCTCCAACTGGCCCAGTCCGGTCAGGGCCATCGTGACCTCGTGGAGCTCCTGCATAGCCGACTCGAAATCAGCGGCGGAAGCGTTGATCTCGCACAAAACCCAGTTGTGTTGGCACCAGCGTGGGTGGTTGGTGTAGTAGAGGTCGCAGCCTACATAGCCACAGCGGTAGATTTCCCGCGCCTGGGCGCCCGCGTCGTTTTGCGCCTTCTCCTTGGCGCTGACGGCGGTCTTCCGGCGCTGGTCCTCCTCCGCCTTCAGCTTCTTGACGGCGACGGAGTAGGCTTCTTTGGCCGCTGTGAGGGCTGTCTTGGCGTCCTTGCCGGCCGCGGTGGCCGACGCTCGGGCCTCGTTCGCCGCCGACCAGGCCATGGACGCGGATGCCTGCGCCATCTCTGAGGAGACCGTCGCTGTGGCGGCGGACGCGGCGGCGTCGCGCGCGTCGCGATCGGCGTCGGTTGCCGCTTTGCGGGCCGTCCTGGCTGACTCGGCGGCCTGAGCGGCTGACGCCTCGGCAGCCTTGGCATGCTGGCCCGCCTCGGCGGCGTGCCCCTTGGCCTTGGTCTCCGACGCGCTCGCCTGCCGTTTGTACTCGGCTGCTTCGGTCGCCGCCTTGCGGGCGAGTGCCGCGACTTCCTGAGCCTTGGCGGCGTCCTGCTGGGCGGTGGCCGCGATCCCCGCCGCCTCCGCAATGAGCTGCTGGACCTGCGCGACGTGGGTTGCCGCGAGTACGTCCTTGCGCTGGGCCATGAACTGGCCCTTGGCGACAAAGACGTGCAGCGCCTGCGGTGAACCTTCGAGGGCCATCCGTGCCGCGGACTTTACCTCCGGACCGCCGGAGGAGATCAGCTGGGCAGCTCTGACCCGCTCATCTTCGGTACGGGCAGTGTGCTGCGTTGTGAGCAGGAACTCCCGGTACACCGCCGGGGTTGCGGCCGCCAGCGCCTTTTTTGCCGCGTCTTTCAGGATGGGCCCACCGGTCGAGGCAACCTGGGCGATGAAGACCCGGAAGTCCTCGGCACCCGCCTCGTACTGGCCTTTCGTCAGAAAAGCGTGGACCGTGGCCGCATCGCCCGTCAGGGCCCTCTCGGCCGCCACCCGCACGGCCTTGCTCATGCTGTCCTCGGCCAGCCGCTCGACCTGGAAGCGCTCGTCCTGCGAGCGAGCTTCCTGCCAGCCGGTGCGAATGTAGTCGACGATGTACGGATTCGGGCTGGCAAGCGCCACCTCCGCGGCGGCGCGACTCCAGGGACCGCCGTACTTGACCGCAAGGAGCGCGAGCTTGCGGCCGTCGGCCGCGACCTGTGCCACATCCGCTCCAGGCTGGGCCGCAGCCACGGCCAAGCGCTGGGCCTCGCCGTCCCTCTCCTTGGCCTCCCGGATCGCCTCAGCCGCGGCGGCCCTGCGCCCGTCGTCCTGCTGCTTTACGTCCTTCGCCTGCTCGATACCCGCGTTGGTCCGCCCGAGTAGCTCCTCGGCCTCCACCTCGCGGGCGAGCTTGAAGATCTCCTGCGCTTTAGCCACCGCCTTGGACGCTGCGTTGGCCGCAGCGGTCGCGGCATTGGCGTGCGACGTAGCCCTGGTGGCGGCATGTGCGGCTTCACCTGCGTGCTCAGCAGCCTCGTCGGCCGCCTTCGCAGAGGCATTGGCGTGCGCGGCGGCAGATCGGGCCTCATCGCGGGCTTGCGCCGCCGCGGTCGCGGCCTTGCGGGCGAGGACCTCGGCGGCAGTCGCGGCACGGTTGGCTTCGGCGGCGTGACGCTTGGCGGTAGCAGCGGCCCGGCGGGCCTCGGCGGCCTGCGCGCTGCTCTGATTCGCGTAAGTGCTCGCATTGACGGCTGCGTTCGCTGCCGCGTCGGCGTTCGCGCCCGCGCTTATGGCGGAAATCGCCGCACTGCCGGCCGCAGCCGCAGCCTTGGACGCTTCGTCCGCGGCGTCAGCTGCGAGGTTGGCACCCTTGGCGGCGGCGCGAGCCTCCTCAGCCGCCTTGCGGGCGGCGGCAGCGTTCGTAGCGTCACGAGCTGCGTCCGCCGCCGCGCCGCGGGCCTTCGAGGACGCGCGTGCGGCGCCCGCGGCGGCGGCGGCGGCTTGGGAGGCGGCGCTCGCCGCGACGCGGGCGGAGTTGTTAGCCGCGCTGGCGGCCGAGATGGCCTGTTGGGCAGCGCTTGCCGCCTGTTTGGCGGCCGAGGCCGCGCGTCCTGCGGCGGCTGCAGCGTCCACCGAGTCCTTCTGGGCCAGCGAGGCTTCCTTGGCGGCCTTGTCCGCCGCTACCTTCGCCATGGAGGCGGCCTTCACCGCCTTAGCGGACGCTTCCTTGGCGGCCTCGGTCTCCTTGGCGGCCTGACGGCCTGCCTGCCTGGCCTGCTCGGCCAACTGTGCAACGGTCGTCCGCTCCTGATCCCGAGTGCGTGCCACGTACTGGCCGACGTCCAGGAACTCCTGGATGTCGGTCGGCGCCCCATTCAGGGCGAGCCGGCCGGCCGCCTTCACGTTGGGTCCACCGGTACTGATGATCTGTGCGAGTCTGACCCGGTTGTCCTCTTCACGCTTGGTGTACTGGCCTGAGGCGAGGAATGTCTCAACGTCCCTGGGGGTACCGTTCAGCGCCGCCCGTCCCGCCTCCTGGACTGAAGGGCCGCCCATGCTTATGACCTGCGCCACCTTCACCCGCTGGTCCTGCTGCAACGGCACCTCCCAGCCGGACGCCAGGAACGATTCAAGGTCCTCCGGCGTGCCCCCGAGCGCCGCACGGGCGGCTTCCAGGAGTTGTGTGCCACCGATGCCGGCGAGCTGGGCCGCGGTGACGCGACTGTCCTCGTGGCCGATCTCCCGGGCGGTGGAGAGGAGTTTCGCCACATCGGCGTCCGTGCCGGTTAGAGCTGCTTCGGCGGCAGCCCTGAGGCCGGGGCCTCCGGTCTTCCATAGATCCACGACAAGGCCGCGCTGGGTGAGGGGAGTGGGACTGCCGCTCTGACCGCTGTACAGGCTCTCCTCGGACAGGGGGTCGTCGGCCGCAGTCGCCGTGCCTCCCAGTAACCCCATTAGAAGGGTCAGCGGCAGCAGACTCGCGACCAGCACACGCGCCGTTCTGCGAGCCCTCCCCTCCGTCCGCGGCGTACTAAGTATTCGATTCACAGACACTCATCTCGGCTAGAGGCGACGGGCGTTGCCGTACGCCCGATATCAGAGACCAGATCATAACGCTCGTGAATCATTTGAATGGTGAACGAAACTAAAATGGAAGGAGGTGCTCCGTTATAGTGATGGAGGGGCCCCTTGGGGGTCCGAATATTGGCTATCAAGGTCGGGGCATTATGTTACATATGGCAAAAATGCGACACAGTGTTAAGCGGAATTTGGAGATCCTGTTGACCTTCGGTGATTGAGGAGGTTAGGCTGGCTGGCGATATTACTCTTCGGTAAATTTATGGCGACTGCCCGCGCCTATGCAGGTGTCGTCTCTGAAAGGAGTGTGCGGTGGCTTTCCGTACTCGTAGCGTCCTCATTTCGGGGATTGTCGGCGTCCTTGCCGCGGGTATCGGCATTCCGCTTGCCGTCGCTGATGAACCTTCTGGCCTCGCTCCGGCCGACCCCCTGCCGTATGCAGTGGAGGACTACGGATACCCCGGTGCGACCAAAATTCTCGCTACCCAGGGCATCATGCTGAAAAAGGGTGACGGGCGCATTCTGCTCGCGGAGTGCGACGCCACTGCCGGTCAGATTAAGGTCCACACCGTCAAAGATGGCGCGGCCGGCCGCCAGGGCGCCTATTGCTTCCATGCCACTGCGAAGTCCGGGTACGTCACCCTCGAACTTCCGCGTGTCTTCGCCCTTGAGACCGCCGAGCACCCCATTAGCGCTGAACTGAGTGCGAATGGCTCGACGACCACCGTCGACGTCCCGAAGGGCGGCTTCGAAAGCGTCGGTGAGGGCAACAAGGGTGGGCCGCAGTCCGTTCTTCTTGAGATCCGCGTTACCGGCTGATGTCAGCCCCTTGAGTGCAAGTGCGCAGCCCAGCGTGATCACTGCCTGCCTGGTCCCCGTATCACACTAATGGTGACCGTTATGGCGCTGTACTTGCCAGTTCCCTCGCGCCGACCTCGTCACCCCCTCCAATGTCGATTGTTGTGGTGAGCGCGTAACGAACCGTCGGTGGCGACGCTGCTGATGGCTGCCGTTACGCATGCCAAGCGGGCCTGCCAGTCCGCGTGGTGTGCCACCTCTTGCTCCGTGACGCTGCCCTATACCCCTGCGTCCTCGCGGGATCACGCGGCGGTGATTCGGCGCTATGCCGCAATTATCCATGCGCCTGAGTGAGGTGCATACGTCCTTCCCAGTCCCACAAAGGAAGATCCTGACCGTGTATCGTAGACGCACCCGTCCCGCCGTGCTGGCTATGGTCTTGGCCGCCAGCGCAAGCGCCGCTGTGCTCAACGGCACCGCCTCCATGGCCGTCACGGGCCCGAACGCCTCCGCCGGTACTCAGGCGTCCGTCGCCCGTCTCCACATCGGCGACGGTGATGCCGCCCGCTCCTGCTCCGGCACCCTGGTCGACGGTCAGTGGGTTCTGACCGCCGC
>NZ_JBWKJV010000076.1:0-12908 GCF_056432045.1 Streptomyces sp. NPDC045701
GCCAGTTCTACCGGGGCTCCGCTTCCTACGTCCGGCACTCAGTCAGATCGACACCCCTCGCTACCAGCCCCAAAGCCGTAACTTCACGGCCTTGGCCTTTAGGCTGGACGGGCACATATCCGCGTCCGCCCCAGTGAGGTGTTCCGTGTCCCCGCGCCGCAACCGCCCCCGTGGCGGCGAGAAGCCGTACGAGACCAGCGGCGAGCCGGGTCAGCGGTACGGGAGCTTCCACCGCACCGAGACCTGGCAGGACGAGGACTGGTCGGTGCGGCACGTGGCGGGCGGCGCCGCCGCCGGGAAGCGGTACCGCTGCCCCGGCTGCGACCAGGAGATCCCCGCCGGCGTGCCGCACGTGGTGGCCTGGCCCGAGTACGGCGGGGTGGACGACCGGCGGCACTGGCACAAGGCGTGCTGGAACGCGAGGGACCGCCGCACCACGCGGGTGCAGCGGTCCCGTAACGCGCCCCGCCACTGAGGCCGGAGGGCCGTCGGCTCAGACGTCGCGCTTCTCGGTGGCGAGGAACGCCCCGGCCAGCGCGACGGCGGCGATCGCGCCCAGGATCCACAACGGGGTCCAGCCGTGCGGGCCGCCCTCGATCAGGCCGGTGTCGCTGTAGAAGGCGATGAGCAGGCTCGGGATCGAGTACTGGAAGACGAACTCCTGCACCTTCGGCAGCGACGACATGAAGATGCCGGCGACCAGCGGCAGCAGCATCACACCGATCATGATGGTGATCGCGCCGGCGGAGTGGCGGACCAGGGCGCCCACGGCGAGCGCCACGAGGCCGAGGACCGCGGTGAACAGGCCCGCGCCGATCGTCGCGCGCACCCACTCCTCCCCGGACGCCGTACCGGAATCGATCATCACGGCCTGCATGCCCGCGACGACGGTGGCGGTCACCGCCGTCACCACGAGGGTGAGCAGGAAGAAGACGATGGCCTTGGCGGCCAGCACCCGGCCGCGGCTGGGGCAGGCGGTCAGCGTCGTGCGGATCATGCCGGTGCCGTACTCGGACGAGATGGTCAGCACGCCCAGCGTGACCACGCAGATACTGCCGAGCAGCACGCCGTTGAAGCCCAGCGAGAGGACCGACTCCCCGCCCAGGTCGGTGTCGGTCGCGTTGATCGCCACGATGCTCAGCAGGCCGACGCCGACCATGAGCAGGACCATCACGCCGAGCGTCCACATCGTGGAGCGCACGGAGCGGATCTTGGTCCACTCGGAGGCGAGCGCGTCCCCGAGGTGGGCGCGGCGCACCGGGATCGGCGAGGTGTACTGCTGCTGGTAGGGGGCGGTGGTCATCGGGCGTCCTCGCTCTTGCTCAGGTCTGCGGGGGCTGCGGCTGGGGCGGGCGGCGCGGGCGGGGCCGCGGGCGCGCCCTGGTACGGCTGCGGCGGCTGGGCCACCGCGTGCTGCGCGCCCGGCTGCCCGTCGCCCGCGTACGGGTTCTGACCGGGCGGCGGCGGGGCGTACCAACCCTGCTGCGGCACCTCCGGGGCGACCGGCTGCGGCGGCGCGTACCCCATCGGGTCCGGCTGCTGCATCAGCCCGGCCCGCTGGTCGGCCGTGGAGCGGTAGTCCACGGCGCCCTGGGTGAGGCGCATGTACGCCTCCTCCAGCGACGCCTGGTGCGGTGACAGCTCCCACAGGCGTACGTCGGCGCCGTGCGCCAGGTCGCTGATGCGCGGCAGGGGCAGGCCGGTCACCCGCAGGGCGCCGTCCGGCTCGGACATGACCTGCCCGCCGGCCTCCGCGAGGACGCCCATCAGCTTCTCTCGCTGGGCGGGCTCGGTCTGCGGGGTGCGCACCCGGGCGAAGTCCGCGGAGTTGGCCGAGATGAAGTCCTTGACGCTCATGTCCGCCATGAGCTGGCCGCGGCCGATGACGATGAGGTGCTCGGCGGTGAGCGCCATCTCGCTCATCAGATGCGAGGAGACGAAGACCGTCCGCCCCTCGGCGGCCAGCGCCTTCATCAGGTTGCGCACCCAGAGGATGCCCTCGGGGTCCAGGCCGTTGACCGGCTCGTCGAACAGCAGCACCTGCGGGTCGCCGAGCAGCGCCGCCGCGATGCCGAGCCGCTGGCCCATGCCGAGCGAGAACCCGCTGGACCGCTTCCGGGCCACGTCCTGGAGCCCGACGACCCCGAGCACCTCGTCCACCCGGCGGGCCGGGATGCCGGCGAGCTGCGCCAGCGACAGCAGGTGGTTGCGCGCGCTGCGCCCGCCGTGCACGGCCTTGGCGTCCAGCAGGGCGCCCACCTGACGGGGGGCGTTCGGCAACTGCCGGAAGGGATGACCACCGATGGTCACATGGCCCGACGTCGGCCGGTCCAGCCCGAGGATCATGCGCATCGTCGTCGACTTGCCGGAGCCGTTCGGTCCCAGGAAGCCGGTCACGGTGCCCGGCCTCACCTGGAAGGAAAGGTTGTACACGGCCGTCTTGGCGCCGTAGCGCTTCGTCAGGCCGACTGCCTCGATCATTCTCCAGCCCCATCGACAGGTGGTCACGTCGTCGGGCCTGCGGCACGCTCACGCAGGACCCCCGTAAGAGGTAAGAGCGTATCCGCCCCTTGACGGTTCCAGCCATGCCGTCAGAAGTGACACCCCCTAGGCGTCCCGCCGCTTCAGCACCAGGTAGCCGCCCGCCAGGGCCGCCGCGACCCACAGCAGCATGATCCCCATGCCGCCCCAGGGGCTGTAGGGCGCCGGGTCGCTCCCCAGGGCGCCGGGGACGACCTGCATGATCGTGGAGCCCGCCTGGTCGGGGAAGTACTCGGCGACCTCCTTGGCCTTCGGCACGTTCGAGAGGATCTGGGAGATGAGGAAGAAGAACGGCACCAGGATGCCGAGCGACAGCACCGTCGAGCGCAGCATCGCCGCCACGCCCATCGAGAACACCGCCATCAGGCCCATGTAGAGGCCGCCGCCGATGACCGCGCGCAGCACGTTCGCCTCGCCGATCGCCGTACGGTGCTCGCCGAGCAGCGCCTGGCCGAGGAAGAAGCTCAGGAAGGACGTCACCAGGCCGACGAGCAGGGCCAGCGCCGCGGCCACCGCGATCTTGCTGAAGAGGAAGGCCGCCCGCTGCGGGACGGCGGCCAGCGACGTACGGATCATGCCGGTGCTGTACTCCGTGCCGACCACCAGGACGCCGAACACCACCATCGCCAGCTGGCCCAGCAGCATGCCGGAGAAGCTGACCACGGTCGGGTCGAACGTGGCCTGCTCGACGGGGGGCATCTCGTCGAACGTCTCGCGCACCAGGGCGGACAGCGCCGCGCCCATCGCGACGGTGACGATCAGGGCGCTGACCAGCGTCCAGACCGTGGAGGAGACGGTACGGATCTTGGTCCACTCCGACCTGAGGACCGCGGGTGCCGAGGCCATCGTCAGACCTCCTTCGACCACTGGGGCCCGGAGGCGGAATGCGCGTGGTACTCGACCGCCCCAGCCGTCATCCGCATGAACGCCTCCTCCAGCGAGGCCCGCTGGGCGCTCAGCTCGTGCAGGGTGATGCCATGGCGCGCCGCCAGGTCGCCGACCTGTTCGGTCGTCGCGCCGTCGACCTCCAGCGTGCCGTTCCCCGTCTCGGCCGCGGTCAGGCCGGCGCCGTGCAGCGCGTCGCGCAGCCGCTCGCGCTCCGGGGAGCGCAGCCGGACGAAACTGCGGGAGTTCCGCTGGATGAAATCCGCCATCGAGGTGTCCGCGAGGAGCCGCCCCTGCCCGATCACGATCAAGTGGTCGGCCGTCAACGCCATTTCGCTCATCAGATGACTGGACACGAAGATCGTCCGCCCTTCGGCGGCCAGCGCCTTCATCAGATTGCGGATCCAGTGAATTCCCTCGGGGTCCAGACCATTGACGGGCTCGTCGAACATCAGGATCTGCGGATTTCCCAGGAGCGCGGCGGCGATTCCCAGCCGCTGCCCCATACCCATCGAAAAACCTTTCGGCTTCTTCCTGGCCACGGCCGTGAGCCCCACCAGCTCCAGCACCTCGGAGACCCGGCTCTCCGGAATGCGGTTGGACTGCGCCAGGCACAGCAGGTTGTTGTACGCGGTGCGCCCGCCGTGCAGCCCACGGGCCTCCAGCAGCGCCCCGATGCACTTCAGCGGCTCGTCGTGCTCCCGGTAGGGCCGGCCGTCGATCCGGACCGAGCCGCCGGTCGGGTGGTCCAGGCCCAGGACCATCCGCATGGTGGTGGACTTGCCCGCGCCGTTGGGACCGAGGAAGCCCGTCACCACACCGGGGCGGACCTGGAAGGAGAGGTGGTCGACCGCCGTCTTCGTACCGAAACGTTTCGTCAGGCCCTCGAGCTCGATCACCCGTCCACGCTACGGGCGCCCCGCGCGGGCCGCCACCGGAATGACACGGCCCCTCTTCTCCCGCACCCGGCGTACGCGAAAGGGCCCCGCGAGGCCCACGCGCGCACGGCCGCCGGGCCTGCGCGTCATGGGCCCCAGGGCCCTCGGGAGGAACCGACGGAACCGACAGGGCCGGCCGGAACGCCGACTAGCGGGTCTGCTGCGCCGGGACGCCGCGGGAGACCGGCTCGTCGTCCGCCGGCGAACCCGCCGCGGCCACGGCCGCACCGGTCAGCGTCGCCAGCATCTCGCGGACGTTGGTCAGCTGGGCGTTGATCGAGTCCCGGCGGTTCGTCAGCGCCGCCAGCTCGCGCTCCGACTCGCTGCGGATACGATCCGCCTTGGCGTTCGCGTCCGCCACGATGTCCTCGGCCTGACGCTGCGCCGTCTCCACCGTCTGACGGGCCCGGCGCTCCGCGTCCGTACGCAGCTTCTCGGCCTCCAGGCGCAGCTGCTCCGCCCGGTGCTCGATCTCGGCGAGACGCTTCTCCGCCTTCGCCTGACGCGACGCCAGGTCCCGCTCCGACTGCTCCCGCCGCTTGGCGAGGTTCGTCTCGAAGTCGGCGGCCGCCTGCGCGGCCTTCGCCCGGGTCTCCTCGAAGAGCGCGTCCGCCTCCTCACGCTTGGACTGCGCGTCCTTCTGCGCCTCGGCGCGCAGCGAGTTCGCCTCGCTCTGGGCCTTCTCGACGATCCGGACGCCCTCGTCCTCGGCCTTCGCCTTCCGCTCCGCGGCGAACGACTCGGCGTCGTTGCGCACCTGCTGCGCGGCCGACTCGGCGAGCTCACGGTGCTGCTCGGCGGCGCGACGGGCCTCCTCGCGCAGGTCCTTCGCCTCCTCCTCGGCGAGACGGAGGATCTTCTCGACGCGGGCACCGAGACCGGCGTACGACGGCTCGGCGTCGCTGACCTGGGCCTGGGCGTTCTGCGTCTCGAGGTGGAGCTCCTCGATGCGCTTTTCCAGAGAGGTGATTCGGGCCAGAGCACTGTCTCGGTCGGCGACGAGTTTGGTAATGCGGTCATCCACCTGACCGCGGTCGTAACCACGCCGCACGAGCTCGAAGCCGAAGGGGGAGGAAGTGTCGCTCATGGGGTTCCTGTCGAATGAGACCGGTGAGGTGTTAGGGGGAATCCTAGGGGTCCACACGGCGTGTCTTCGAGCGGATGCCCGTTCAAACTGGAGAATGTCCAGCCTTTTGAGTGGCTTACTCGTCGGTTGACTTGCCACTCGAACGGGTAACCCCTGCTGCCGCAGTGGCCTTGACCCCGCCGTCCTTGGTACCCCCCGAAGGCGCCTCGAAAGACTCCAACGCCTCCAGCACGTCCTGGACACGGGAGATTTCGGCCTGAATGTCCTCCCGGCGGCGCACCAGCACCTCCAGCTCCCGCTTCCCCTCGGAGATCATCTGCTCGGCCTCGCGCTCCGCGTCCGCCTTGATCTTCTCCGCCTCGCGCGTGAGCGTCGCCTTCTTCTGCTCCGCCTCCTTGAGCAGCCCCTCCGCCTTCTTCACCGCCGAGATACGGACCTTGCTCGCCTCCGAGTTGGCGTCCGCCAGCAGCTCCTTCGCCTTGGCCTCCGCCTCGGCCCGCTGCTCGGTGGCCGCCTTCACCAGCTTGTCCACCCGCTCGCCCGCCGACTTCATCTGCTCGGCGCTCTCCCGGCGGGCCCGCTCGTGCAGCTCCTCGATCTCCGCCTCGGTACGCCGGCGCAGCTCCTCCGTCCGCTCCCTTATGGCCGTCGCGTCACCCCGCGCCCCGACCAGCAGCTCATCGGCGTCCGTACGGGCCTTCTCCACCAGCGAGTTGCCCTCCACCGTCGCCTCGGAGACGATCCGCTCCGCCTCCTTGCGCGCCGCGCCCACCATCGTGTCGGCCTGCGACTCCGCCTCCGCGGTGGCCCGCAGGGCCTCCTCCCGCGCCTTCGCGACGAGCTGGTCGGCCTGCTCGGCCGCGTCCGCCCGCCGCTTGGCCGCCGCCTCGCGCGCCTCGTCGACCACCCGGTCCGCCTCGGCCCGCGCCTCGGCGCGCAGTTCCTCGGCCGCCGCCTCCGACTCCGTACGCAGCCGCTCGGCCTCGGCACGGATGCGCTCCGCGGCCTGCTGCGCGGAACCGACCGTCTCGGCCGCCTCGGCCCGCAGCCGCTCCGCCTCGCCGGTCGCCTCGGCCACCAGGCGCTCGGCCTCCGCCGCGGCCTCCGCGCGCAGCCGCTCGGCCTCCGCGGTCGCCTCCGCGACCAGCCGCTCCACCCGCTCCGCGGTCTCCGCGCCGATCCGCTCGGCCTCGCCCGTCGCCTCGCCGACCAGCTGGTCCGCCTGCGCCGCCGCGTCCGCCCGCCTCTTGTCGGCGGCCCTCCGCGCCTCGTCGAGGACCTTCTCGCCGTCCGCCCGGGCAGCCGCCCGCAGCTCCTCGGCCTGTGCCTCGCCCTCCGCCTTGACCTGCTCGGCCTCGCTGCGCAGCCGCGCCGCGTCCTGCTCCGACACGGCCAGCAGCTCGGCCGCCTCGGCCGTCATCTGCTCGGCCTCCGACGTCGCCTCGCCGACCAGCCGGTCCGCCTGCGCCGCCGCCTCCGAGCGGATGCGGTTGGCGTCCTCACGGGCCTCCGCACGGGTGCGCGCCGCGTCCTGCTCGGCGGCGGCGAGCGAGTCCGACGCCTCCGTCCGCATCCGCTGCGCGTACTCGGCCGTGTCGCTCTTCAGCCGCTCCGACTCGGAGATGGCGTCCGCCATCGTGCGCTCGGCGAGCGCCTTGGCGGCATCCGCCTCCTCCTGCGCCCGCTGCCGTACCCGGCCCGCGTCCTCCGCGGCCCGCTCCCGCTCCGCGTACGCGTCGGAACGGACCCGGTCCGCCTCCTCCTGCGCCTCGCCGCGCGTCCGCTCCGCCGCGTGCTCGGCCGCCGACCGCAGCCCGGCGATCTCCTCCTCGGCCTGCTCCTGGAGCCCCGCGACCGCGTCCCGCACCTGCTGCGCGGTCTGCTCGGCGGCCGACACCATCTCGGTCGCCCGCCGGTCCGCCTCCTCGACCAGCCGCTGCGCCTCGGTCTGCGCCTCCTCGACGCGCTTGCGCGCCGACGCCAGCAGCTCCTCGCTCTGCTCGCGCGCCCGCTCCCGCTCCTGGTCGGCCTCGCCGCGCGCGGCGCCCAGCGTCTCCTCCGCCTCGCGGCGGCGCCGGTTGGCCTCCTCCCGCGCGGCGGCCAGCTCCTCGGCGGCCTCCGTCGTCACGCGCTCGGCGGCGGCAGCCGCCTCCGCGCGCACCCGGTCGGCCGACTCCTGCGCCTCCGTCTTGAGGCGCTCCGCCTCCGCGGCGGCCTCCGAACGCAGCCGTACCGCCGCGTTCTCCGCCTCCGCGCGGGCCGTCGACGCGTCCGACGCCGCCTCGGTGCGCAGCCGTTCGGCCTCCTGCTCGGCCTGCGCCTGGAGCGTACGGATGCGCTCGGCGGCCTCGCCGCGCTGCCGCTCGGTCTCCTCGGCGGCCTCGCGGCGGATCCGCTCGCCCTCGCTCCGCGCGTCGGCGAGCGCCTGCTCGGCCGCCGTGAGACGGGTCTTTGCCTCCGTGTGCAGCCGGGCCAGCTCCTCGGCGGCCTCCGCCTGCCGGGCGGCGATGCCCCGCTCGGTCTCCTCGCGCAGCGCGGCGGCTGCCTGCTCGGCCGCGGCCCGTACCGACCCGGCCTGCTCCTCGGCCTCGGTACGGAGCTCCTCGGCCTCGGCGCGGGTGCGCTCCAGCGTCTCCTCGGCCTGCTTGCGCAGCGCCGTCGACCGCTCGATCGCCTCGCTACGGACCCGCTCGCTCTCGGCCGTCGCGGCCGTGCGCAGCTCGTCGGCGTCCGCCTTCGCCTTGGTCAGCAGCTCCTCGGCGGTCTTCGCCGCCTCCTCGATCTGCTGGAGCGCCTCGCGCCGGGCCTCGCCCCGGATCCGCTCGCCCTCGGCGATGGCCTCGGCCCGCAGCTGCTCGGCCTCGCCGCGCAGCCGGCGCGCCTCCTCCTGGAGCGCGACCGTCTTGGCGCGGTACTCCTTGGTGTCGTCCTTGGCGGCGCCCTTGAGCTGCTCGGCCGTGTCGTGGGCCTCGGACCGCAGCCGGTCCGCCTCGGCCTCCGCCTCGCGGCGGATCCGCTCGGCCTCCTCGGACGCCTTGCGGGTGGTCTCCTGCGCGTCGTCCGACGCCTTGGACAGGACCTCCTCGGCGGCACGGGCCGCCTTGGCGAGCTGGGCGGCACTGTCCTCGGCCGCCGCCGTACGTGCCTTCTCGGACGCCTCGGCGACCAGCTTCTCGGCCGCCGCGCGGGCGTCGCCCAGCGCCTGCTCGGCCTCCGCCTTGAGCGCTTCGGACTCCTTCGTCGCCTCCGCCACCAGCCGGGCGATCTCCGCCTTGGCCGTACGGGTGCGCTGCTCCGTCTCCGACTCCGCGGTCGACAGCCGCCTGGCCGCCGACTCGCGGGCCTCCGCGACGACCTTGTCCGCCTCCGCGCGGGCCTCGCGCAGCCGCTCCTCCGCCTCGGCCATCCGCTGCTCGGCCGCCCGGCTGAGCTCGGCCGCCTGCTGGCGCGCCTGGTCCGACTCGGCGGTCGTCGCGCTGCGCAGCTGCTCGGCGTGGCTGGTGGCCTCCTGGGCCTGCGTGGACGCGGCGTTCAGCAGCCGCTCGGCGTCCCTGCGAGCGCGCAGCAGGATCGCCTCGGCCTCCGCGCGGGCCGTCTCCGTCTCGGCGCTCAGGCGCCGACGGGCCTCCTCGGCGAGCCGGGTGGCCTCCGCGCGGGCCGCGGCGAGCGCCTGCTCGGCCTCCGCGCGGGACTCCTCCATCAGGCGGCGGGCCTGCGCCTCGGTGCGGGCCCGCAGCTGCTCCGCCCAGGCCACGTTCTCGTTGACGTGGGCCTCGACCGTCTGGCGGCGCTCGGACAGCTCCTGGTCCAGCCGCTGGCGCCGCTGGACCGCCTCGGCGTGCAACTCCGCCTGCAGGCGCGCCTGGTGCTCGGCGTGCTCCTGCAGTATCCGCTGCGTCTGGGCCCGGGCCTCGCGCAGCTCGCGCTCGGCGTCCGAGCGCATCTGGTCGGCCTGGATCTGGGCGTTCCGCAGCAACTGCTCGGCCTGGTAGCCGATGTCGGCGTTGTCGTACGCCGGCCGGGACGCGATGGTGCGGCGCGCCTCGTGGAGCTTGGCGCGCAACACCTCGACCTGGTAACCGAGGTCCTCGGCGTGCTGGACGGCCTTCTCCCGCTCGGTCTTCAGCCGGTCCATCTCGGCTTCGAACCGCGAAAGGTGGTCGTCAGCCCGGTGGCTCTCCTGGCGTTCGTAGCCCCGCACTGCGCGGTCCCATCCGTCCCCTGGTCGCAACTCTCTTGGTACGAGCACCGTTCGCCGGCGAACGGCCCCCCGGGGAATGGTGTCAGATCGAATGGCTCGACCACGACGCCGCGGCACGGCCCCGATCCGGCCCCGGCCCGGAGCCGCCCACTCTACCGGGCCGGGAATCCGGTGGTCAGTGCTCCACGGAGGACGTCCCCGCCGAGGTCACCAGTTCCGTCAGGACGCCGTGACAGTCCTTGGGGTGCAGGAACGTGATACGGGACCCCATGGACCCGATGCGCGGCTCGTCGTACAGAACCCGCACACCCTTTTCACGGATCGCGGCGGCGTCCCCGTCGACGTCCGCCGTGCCGAAGGCGATGTGGTGGACGCCCTCGCCGTTCTTGGCGAGCCACTTGCCCACGGCGGAGTCCTCGCGGGTGGGCTCCAGGAGCTGGAGGTAGGAGGCGCCTCCGTCGGAGGTCTCGTTGATCTTGAGCATGGCCTCGCGGACCCCCTGCTCCTCGTTGACTTCCTCGTGGAACACCTCGAAGCCGTACGTGGCACGGTAGAACTCAACGGTCTTGTCGAGGTCGAAACAGGCGATCCCGATGTGGTCGATTCGCGTCAGCATGGGACCAGTGCAGCGCCAAGGAGGTGGTTACGCAACGTGCGCGCCATCACACTGGCCGCCCGGTGACCAGGACACGTACCGCTCAGTACATTGGCGGTAAACCCTCGTTCACTCCCACATCCAAGGGGCCGTGCCTCATGTCTGGAACGACCGGTACCACCTCAGTCATCGTCGCGGGCGCACGCACGCCCATGGGCCGTCTGCTCGGCTCGCTGAAGACCTTCTCGGGCGCCGACCTCGGCGGGTTCGCCATCAAGGCCGCGCTGGACCGGGCCGGCATCGGCGGTGACCAGGTGCAGTACGTGATCATGGGCCAGGTGCTGCAGGCCGGCGCCGGCCAGATCCCCGCCCGTCAGGCCGCCGTCAAGGCCGGCATCCCCATGAACGTGCCCGCGCTCACCATCAACAAGGTGTGTCTCTCGGGCCTCGACGCCATCGCGCTCGCGGACCAGCTGATCCGCGCCGGCGAGTTCGACGTCGTCGTGGCCGGCGGCCAGGAGTCCATGACGAACGCGCCGCACCTGCTGCCCAAGTCCCGCGAGGGGTACAAGTACGGTGCGATCGAGATGATCGACGCCATGGCGTACGACGGCCTCACCGACTCCTTCGAGAACATCGCCATGGGCGAGTCCACGGAGAAGCACAACACGCGCCTGGGCATCGCCCGCGAGGCGCAGGACGAGATCGCGGCCCTCTCGCACCAGCGGGCCGCCGCCGCGCAGAAGAACGGCCTCTTCGAGGCGGAGATCACGCCCGTCGAGATCCCGCAGCGCAAGGGCGAGCCGGTCGTCTTCAGCAAGGACGAGGGCATCCGGCCCGAGACCACGGCGGAGTCCCTGGGCAAGCTCCGCCCCGCCTTCGCCAAGGACGGCACGATCACGGCGGGCACCTCCTCCCAGATCTCCGACGGCGCCGCCGCCGTGGTCGTCATGAGCAAGGCCAAGGCCGAGGAGCTCGGCCTCGACTGGATCGCCGAGATCGGCGCCCACGGCAACGTGGCCGGTCCCGACAACTCCCTCCAGTCCCAGCCGTCGAACGCCATCCGGCACGCGCTGAAGAAGGAGGGGCTGGACGTCGCCGACCTCGATCTGATCGAGATCAACGAGGCGTTCGCGGCCGTCGCCGTCCAGTCAATGAAGGACCTCGGGGTGTCCCCGGAAAAGGTGAACGTCAACGGCGGCGCGATCGCGCTCGGGCACCCGATCGGCATGTCCGGCGCCCGTGTCGTCCTGCACCTGGCGCTGGAGCTCAAGCGGCGCGGCGGCGGGGTCGGCGCGGCTGCGCTGTGCGGCGGCGGCGGTCAGGGTGACGCGCTGATCCTCCGCGTCCCGGGCAACGGCAAGTAATCCTCGCTGCGAGTAAGGAGCTACGTACGTGAAGGTGGACGTCCCCGCACTGGTCGCCCAGGCACGGGAGGGCCGGCCGCGCGCCGTGGCCCGGCTGATCTCGCTCGTGGAGGGGGCGTCCCCGCAGCTCCGTGAGGTGATGGCGGCGCTGGCCCCGCTCGCGGGCGGTGCGTACGTGGTGGGCCTCACCGGCTCGCCCGGCGTCGGCAAGTCGACGTCGACGTCGGCGCTGGTCACCGCGTACCGGCGGGCCGGGAAGCGGGTCGGCGTGCTCGCCGTCGACCCGTCGTCGCCGTTCAGCGGCGGCGCGCTGCTCGGCGACCGGGTGCGGATGTCCGAGCACGCGTCGGACCCCGGCGTCTACATCCGCTCGATGGCGACCCGGGGACACCTGGGCGGGCTGGCGTGGGCCGCCCCGCAGGCCATCCGGGTACTGGACGCGGCCGGGTGCGACGTGGTGCTCGTCGAGACGGTCGGCGTCGGGCAGTCGGAGGTCGAGATCGCCTCGCAGGCCGACACCTCGGTGGTGCTGCTCGCGCCCGGAATGGGCGACGGGATCCAGGCGGCGAAGGCGGGCATCCTGGAGATCGGCGACGTGTACGTCGTCAACAAGGCCGACCGGGACGGTGCCGACGCGACCGCGCGCGAGCTGAACCACATGCTCGGGCTCGGTGAGTCACGCGGGCCCGGCGACTGGCGGCCGCCCATCGTGAAGACGGTCGCCGCGCGGGGCGAGGGCGTCGACGAGGTCGTCGAGGCGCTCGAGAAGCACCGCGCGTGGATGGAGGAGCGGGGCGTCCTCGCGGAACGCCGCCGCGCGCGGGCGGCGCACGAGGTCGAGACGATCGCGGTCACCGCCCTGCGGGAACGGATCGGCGACCTCCACGGCGACCGGCGCCTGGACGCGCTCTCGGAGCGCATCGTCGCGGGCGAACTCGACCCGTACGCGGCGGCCGACGAACTGGTCGCGGGCCTCACCGGCCACTGACGCGCTGCCCCCTGCGGGGGGACCGGGTCGCCGCCCCGCGGGGCGAGCCGGGGTCGGTTGCGGCCGGTGGGCCCCGCCCCACCACCCACCCGCGGAGTCCGCGCGGCTCGCCGGTGGGGCCGAACGGGCCGGGGCGGCGAGCCCGGGGGACCAGCCCACGCTGTCCGCCGGGCCGGGGCGGCCGGACGGCCGGTCGCCGGGTGCGGGCCGTGGGATGCTCCTATGGCTGTCAAGCCGCTGGAGCGAGGTCGGTTTGAGTGATTCGTTCGGTTGGTGTGCTGGTCAGGGCGCGGTAGACCTCGCGGG
>NZ_JBWKJV010000077.1:0-12673 GCF_056432045.1 Streptomyces sp. NPDC045701
ACCAGCGGTTGTCGCGGCAGATTCTCCATCCGGTCCGCTCGGCCATCACCTGGCCAGCGGCCCGGGCCTCGTCGACGAGGAAGCGGTGGCCGAACTCGGGATCGTCGCGGTGGGCGTCGAACAGGGCGTTGGCCCGGTGGGCCTCGGTCAGTTCCGCGTCGGTGACCGGTGAGACCAGCCACCGGTAGTACGGCTGGCGGGCCAGCCCGAGCACCCGGCACGTCACCGCCGCCGGCACCCTTGCAGGGGCATCGGCGGCGGCCAGCTCGCGGACGAGCGGGTACATCATTTTGCCGGCAGGTTCGCCTGTGACAGATAGGCCGCGGCCTTCCTGAGGACCTCGTTCTCCTGCTCGAGCATCCGGATCCGCTTGCGGGCCTCGCGCAGTTCGGCCGACTCGGCCGGCGCCGTCGCGGGCCTGGTGGTGGTGTTCCCGGTCTCCGCGTGGCGCAGCCACTTCGTCAGCGAGGCCGGGTGGACTCCGAAGTCGGCGGCCACCTGTTCCAGCGGGACGCCGGGCTCGCGGTTGCGCGCGACCCGCACGACGTCCTCGCGGAACTCCTTGGGATAGGGCTTGGGCACTGCAACATCCTTCCAGGCCGCTTCTCAGCAAGCCAGGTCAGGTGTCACTCAACCCTGCAGCAGTCCCGAGCTTGCGGCCCAGCGGAGTCGTGACCATGCCGACCAGCCCGAGCGCGCCACCCAGCAGCGCTGCCAGCAGACGACGGCCCTGAAACCGGGCGGCGGACCGCCGCAGCGCCTTACGGGCCCGCTTGCGGGCCGGGGCCTTACGGACCGCCGCACGCTGCCGGTCGACCGTGCCGCCGTTCTGCCGGTCCCGCGCCGCACGGACACGTTCCACAGCCGCCCGCCGCATCGCCCCGGCCTTGTTCAGCCCACCGGCGACCGCCCGGCCGATGGGCCTCTTCTTCGCGGCCCTGGTGCTGCGGGCCTGCTGCTTCGCATCCCGCCGTGCGTCGGCGACCTGGCGGCGGGCGGCGATCGTCTGGGCTCGCTGCGCGGCCCGCGACGGGACCGGTGAGCGGGCCGCATCCCGCAGGGCCTTGATTTGCCCGACCCGGCCCCCATGAGCCTTGCCCGGCGTGGCAGTGGACAGGTCGGCCGCGCGAGCAGCTCCCCGCTTTCCACCCTGGGAAGACAGGGGCCTCCGAAGGGGAGAAGGTACGGCTGCGCGGTGCCCGGCCATGCCCCGGCCACCCTGGCCGCCTTGGTTCGCCTTGTTGCCGCGACCCGCGGCCTCAGTGGTGCCGGCGTTCCCGGTACGGGGCCGGGGCACCAGCCGCCCGGCCGACCCCAGGCGCGCCCCGGACCCCGTGGGTGCCCCTCGGGGCGCGGGGGCCCGGGTGCTGCGGCGCGTGCTGCGGGCGGGCTTGCGCTGCTGGCGGGCATTACGGCTCGCGGCAGCGGTGCCGAGGACGACCGCGCCGGTCGCGGCCAGGGCCAGGGCGACCGGGCCGCCGACCAGAGATGCGGTGGCCAGCAGGGAGGCGGTGGTGTTCGTGCCGGTCACCGCCAGGGGAACGACCGGCCACCCGCCGGGCGTGTGCTCCACACCTTCGGCGGGCGCCGAGGCGGCGGCCGCGGGCTCGGGCTCCACGGGAGGCTGTGCGGTGACGTCCGGTGGGGCTTCGGGGCCCGCTTCCGTAGTGAGGGTGGTGTCGGTCATGCTGTGTGCACTCCCTTCGGGAGGTCAAAGGCCCGGACGCTGCCGGTCAAAGCAGTGCGTCCGGGCCTTCCTTGTGGGGTGGTGCAGGTCAGAGCCGGTTCGGCTCCAGGGAGAAGAAGACGACGTTGCCCGTGGACAGCTCCGGGTGCTGGTCGCCGATCTGGTTGCGCAGCGCCATGAAGACGTCGTGCCGACTCGCGGCGGCGGCCGGGGTGATGGTGCCGTACCAGGTGCTCGACATCCGGCCGGGCAGGTCGAGGGTGAGCACGTAGTGGTGGCTGCCCTGGCCGGTGGCGGCCGGGGCGGTGCTCTGCTGGGTCTGGCTGCTCATGCGGTGCTCTCCTGTCGAGTCGAGCGGGCGGAAGCGGGCGAGTCGTGGCAGGGGGTGCACATGCCGAGCGAGCGCGGGATGCGATACCCCGCGTCGCGGTGGCAGTTCGGGCAGATCCGCTGGGCGGTGTTCGCCCTGGCCAGTGCCGCCCGGCGAGCGGGGGTCATCGGCCGGACGGGCTTGGCGGCGTCGATCCGGTAGAGGTAGGCGACCAGCGGGCCCCGGCGGCGGCGCGGGCGTTCGAGCTGGGCGGCGACGTCCTGGCCGCCGGGCCGCAGCCCCATGGCGCGGAGCTGGCGGTAGGTGGCGTAGCCGTCCGGGGCCAGGCGCCACCGGTAGACGGGAAGCGCGGCCATCAGTGCGTCGCGCCTTCCAGCTCACGCGGCGCGCTCTGGGAGGCGTCGCGGAGTTCCTGGTAGCGGGAGGACACCCAGCCGATCGACCAGCCGCACAGGTCGGCCGCCGCCCGCACGGGCAGGCCCTCGGCGAACGCCGCGCGGATGATCCGGCGGGCCTGCTCCTCCGGGGCCTTCTCGTCCACCGGGCCGCCCGCGAGGAGCGCGGCGCGTTCACGGGCCTCTCGTTCCTCGCGCTGCCGGCGCTCGGTCTCGCGGCGGGCGGCGGCTTCGCGTTCAAGGCGTTCACGCTCGCGCTGCTGCTGTTCACGCTCGCGTTCACGGCGTTCACGAGCCTCCCGCTCCGCCTGCTCCCGCGCCTCGATGCGGTCGGCTTCCTCCCGCCGGGCGGCGGCCTCCCGTTCGGCTTGCTCCCGGGCCAAGCGGGCTTCGTGTTCACGTTGTTCACGCGCCAGCATGGCTGTGTGCTCGCGCTCCTCGCGGGCCCGCCGCTCGGCCGCCTCCCGCTCGGCGGCCGCCGCCTGCTGGCGCTCGATCTGCTCGGCGCGCTGCCGGGCGTCCAGAGCGGTCAGGGCCGCGGTGATGGCGCGGCGGTAGGCCAGGCTCGTCTCGGCGGTGACGATCAGCAGCAGCGGCGCGACCGTGTGCACGGCCACGCCGACCAGGTCCCTTTTCAGGGCCGAGTCGGCGATGTTCAGGGCCAGAGTCATGCCGCCGGTCATCCACCGCAGCGCCACCGGCCACCGCCCGCCATGCCCGCCCAGGCGGGCCAGGACGGCGTCGAGACGGACGACGATGACCACGGCGGCGTCCACCACCAGGGGCAGGAGCGGCGCCGTCCAGTCCCACGCATCGGGCGTGTGCTTCGCCATCAGCGGGGTCACGGTGAGGATCGAGTAGAGCACCGCTCCGCAGACGATCAGCCACGTCCCGGCCGCCAGAGCGCGCTCGGCTGAACGGATCTGAACAGCGTTCACGGCCCCGCCTCCCGAACCGTCGCGGAGGCGATCAGCAGGACCGGTGAGGCGGCGTCGTCAGCCACGACGCTGTCCTCCACCCACGTCCAAGCGGCGCCGTCCGTGAACGCGTAGCCGAGCTTGTTCAGCGCCCGTGAACGCTCCGCCACCGTCGGCACCACGGTGCCGTCGAACTCGTACTCCGGCCACTGCGACGACCGCTCGCCGAGCAGCGCCACGTACAGGCGCCACCGGCCCGTCCACCGGCTCACGGCCATCTGCGCCGTGTAGGTGGCGGCCGCCATCAGGCCACCTCCGGCGAACCCGCAACCGCCCGGTTCGTCAGCTCCCGCCGCGCGGCCAGCACCCGCCGGCGGGCCCGCCGGCGGCGGCGCGCGTCCAGCTGCGACGGCGTGCGGTCCAGGGTGGTGATCTGCGCGTCCAGCAGCTCGACCTCCGCCCGGATCAGCGGCATCTCACGGTCGATCGCGTCCAGCTCCGCGGGCGACGGCTCCCCGTCGAACGCCAGTGCCTCAGACGTGGCCGGGAGTGTGATGATGGACTTCATGGGTCAGCTCCTTCCAGACAGGAACGGCCCGAACGAGGTCCCGGAGTAGCCGCTCCGGGACCTCTCGCCGTTTGGAACCATCCGGCTCCCCTCAGCCCCGCCCGTACGAGCCCCGCGGAGGGACCGGACGGGCGGAGGAGGCAACCGGCCGCGGCCGAGTCGGCCGCGGAAGGGTTGGGGTGCGCAGACCTCCCATTCGCGTGGCGCCCCTCGCCCCGAGGAGGTCTGGTTCTCGGGGGTGATCAGGGCCTCTCGGCCACGCGGTTCTTTAGAGCCGACTGCGTGTCCCCCATGTGGGGTGTAGGGCCCGGCTGTGACACCGGGCCCGGTCTCGATCGGCTGGTCTCCACTCGCATAGCCGGCGTCGTCACGGCGTCGTGCTGCGGTGGATCACGCTGTTCAGTTCTCAAGTAGCCGGCGCTTCCATCGAGCCGACCCGCTTATGCGGAGCCCTCCGGGCGCATCAAGCAGACCGGTTAGCAACCCCGGAGTAATTGGTGCGCACCAGAAGGATGGCACCTGGTGCGCACCAGCGGCAACCCCATCGGGTCGGGTGTTCGCTGCGGTGCTGCCTGGCGTGACTTCAGGAAACGGCTGAAGCGGGGGTGCGCGGTAGCCAACAGGGGTTAACCTCAGGAGGGTTAACCCGCTTCCACCTGCGGTGATTTGAGCAACCGCCGGTAGACGCACTCACCGGAGGCGATGCACATGGGCCAGGGGTTACGTGCCGCTCGAACGGCGCGCGGATGGTCTCAGGACCGATTGATCTACGAGATCGAGCGGTACGCACAGAGGCACCTGACGGACATCGCTTCCGCAGCCAGCCTCAAGACCTACGTGTCGGAATGGGAGAACGGGAAGCGCTCCATCGGGGAGCGGTATGCCGCCATCCTGCGCCCTCTCCTAGGCGTCACGGACGAGGAGCTGCGCGGCGGAGCCGAGAAGGTGCAGACGCAACAGACCGATGGATACGACGATCTGCTCAGTCGGATCGACTCCGCGCAGTCCATCAGCAACTCGATGGTGCAGACGTTCCTAGACCAGACGGAGCTACTGCGCACGATGGACAGGCAGATGGGTGCCGCTGGGCTTGTCGACCAGATGGCGGGCCATCTTGCCTCTATGGAGGACGCCCTGACCTTCGCCGTTCTCCCCAGCGCGCGGCGCCCGATCGCGACCGCACTCGCGGGGGCGTCGACCCTCGCGGCGTGGCAGGCGCTCGATGCTGGATCAGTGGAACGGGCATGGCGGCACTACGAGCTTGCCAAGAGGGCCGCCCAAGAGGCCGATTCGCCGCTCTACCTAGCGCACGCGATGGGCGAGCAGGCGTACGTCCTGCGCGACGCCGGGCGTCCCGAGACGGCGGTGGAGTTGATCCGGAACGCGCAGCGCACCCAGCCTGAGCGGCACTCGCCACGGTTGAAGGCGTGGCTCAGCGCCGCTGAGGCCGAGCTGTGTGCCGCGATCCCGCATATGGGCGACGATGCGCGGCGCGCCCTCGAACGCGCGGCAGAGAGTCTCCCGAATGGTGACGAGACACGCGACGCTGACATGCTTAGCATCTTCCTCAACGAGGGTCACCTGACTCGCTGGCGCGGCAACGTGCTCGCAATGCTCGGGGACGGCGACGCGATGGACGAGCTGTACGCCGCCCTGCGAGCAGCGGACAGCTCGTTCGTACGGGCAAGGTCTGGCCTTCACAGCGATCTCGCCGAAGCCCACCTTGCTCGCGGCGAACTGGAGGATGCCCGGAACCACCTCCAGCAGGCCAGGCTGCTGGCGAACCGCACCGGTTCCGTGCGGTACCGCCGGCGGGTGGAGCTGCTTACCGGGCGGCTGTAGGGCCGGACGAGAGGATGTGGAGGAGAGCGACCAGCGTCCCCGACCCCATCAGCTGTCCTTCGCTCATCAGGCGGGGGATCTCGTCCAGAGGGATCCAGGCGACGTGACCGGCTTCCTCGGCGTCCGTCGGCTCGCCGACCTTGGTCGCACCGTGCGCCACGAAGATCTCGTGAGGTGAGTCGACCATGCCGATCATCGGTTGGTACGTGACCACGTGCTCAACCTTCGTCGGCCGCCACCCGGTCTCTTCCTCCGTCTCGCGTGCAGCCGTGACCGCCGCGTCCTCGCCGGCGTCCACGATCCCGCCGGGCAGCTCCCATCCCCACTGGTCGGGTACAAAGCGGTATCGCCACAGCATGAGCACTCGGTCCTGATCATCCACTACAGCGGTGATGGCTACGTGATGCAGCCGGACCACGTGGTGCTCGAAGCGCTCGACGCCCGGCGGCTCCACCTCGACCAGATCGAGGTTCACCCAGCGGTTCTCGTAGATGCGGCGGCTTCCGTGGATCTGCCACGGCTCCAGGTCGGCCGGAGTGGGAACGCCCCCGCTCCCCGAAACTCGGTAAGCGCTGCGACCGTACGCCTTGATGAACCGCTCGCTCGCCAGACGGGCGAGCACCTGCCGGAGGGCGGTGCGGCCGATCTCAAGCTCAGCGCTCAGCGTCCGCTCGGACGGCAACTTGTCGCCGGGGCCGTATCGGCCTGACTCGATCCAGGATCGGATCGTGTCGTAGACCCTCTGCGTCTTGGGTCCCATCCTCGGCGCACACTCCCGGATCGTCGGCTGGTGCTCGCCAGCGTAACGGGGGAGGAGCGCGGATGACTCAGCCATGTGAATCTCTCGCTTCCGTGAGTGTTCCCGCCCTGGCTGCTCCGCGAGGGCGAGCGTGGCGGCCCACATAAGGCCGGTTTCGGGGGCTTACACGCCACGTGCGGACCAGCGCTCGCCGACAGGGCTCCGAGCGCTGGAACGGGCAGGTCACGGAGGATCGTCTTGCGTGCCGACCGGTCGTGGGGACCGCCCCGCCCCAGTCTGATCGCGGTACGACTCTCCGTACCTCATCAAGCACCCTGCTGCGCTCCGCTCCGCCGGGCGGGCTTCCCGGCTCCGCTCCGCGCGACGCTCCTGCCGGCAAGGCCGTCCCGCTGCATCCGGGGGCGGTCGTGTTCGCCGGCTCCTACGGCTTCGACATCGACGTCTGGGCCGCCTACCGACCGCAGGGGAAGGGCCGAGTCGAGCGGTAGGTCGACATCGTGCGCGACCATGTTCTGTGGCCGAGTACGGCTCGAGTGGTACCTACCAGCGGGTAAGTCTTTGGGGGGGATGAGGTGGGGTGGTCTGGTGGGGTGTCTGGTTGGGGGAGTGTGGTGTGGGTGGGGCGGGGGTTTTGTGGAGAGAGCGTTTGGGGTTCCGGTTCTGTTTTTGGAGTTCGTGTGTCTGCTGCTGGTCGTGAGTCGGTTACCGGTGCCGGTTTTGCTGCCGGTGGTGTGGGTGTGTGGTCGTCTGCCAGGGTGGGGTCGGTTCTGGTGGGGCGTGGTCGTCTTCGGCGTGTGGCGTTGGCGACGGCTGTGGTGATGGCGGCGACAGTGGTGCCGGTGGTGTCGGCGGTGGCGGCAGAGATCGGGGGTGGGGTGTCTGCGCCGGTGTCGGGTTCGGTGCCGGTGGGGGATGCGGCGGCGGGGGCGGTGGATGAGCGGACGGGCATGTGGCGGATGGGTCTGCCGCTGGTGACGTTGCCGGGCCGGGGGGGTTTGGATGTGTCGGTGTCGTTGTCGTATGACCAGCAGCTGGCGGCGGGGGGTGTGGACCGGCATGGTTTGGGTGCGGGGGTGACGCTGGGGACGTCGTTTGTGGAGACCGAGGGTGGGGTGCGGGTGTACCCGGCGTCGGGGGGCATGTTCGAGGCCGATGAGGCTTCCCCGAGTGGTTTGAAGCGTTACACGCTGAAGAACCTCGTCTTTGAGCGGAAGGCGGGGGTGCTGCCTGTGCGGGAGGGTGTGGGGCAGGAGCGGCCGTACTCCTTCACGCTGAGGTATGACGATGGGCGGGTGGATTACTTCTCCGCGGCGGGTGATCTGATCGCGCAGGGGGACCGGTCGGGGAAGAACCGGGTGGACTGGTTGTGGGGTTCGGGTCACCGGCTGGCGGCTGTGGTGGACACCTACGGGCAGAGGGCGGTGCTGGCCCCGTCGGCGACGGGTGTGGCGGTGACCTCGCCGGTGCGTTCGGACGGGCAGCAGCCGGTCATGCAGCTGACGATCGAGGGCGGCCGGCTGGTGAAGGTCACCGACCCGGTGGGGCAGGTCACCACGTTTGGCTACCGCTCGTCGGCGGAGACCGGGAACAAGCCGCTGCTGAGTGAGATTGTGACCCCGTCGGGGGCGAAGACGCTGGTGGAGTACCAGATGGCGGCGGGGGTGAGTGTGGTGAAGACCGTCCGGGTCACTGACCGGGGCGGGAAGGATTTGGTGGCGCCGAAGTCGTTCTCGCTGGTGGCGGTGGACGGGGAGGTGCACAACCACCTGGGCTATCCGCGCTATCACCACACCACCTTCGGCCTGTTCGACGCCCCCGACACCGTGGCACAGGGCTATGAGTACGTCACCGAGCTGTCTGATGGGGTGTCGGTGGTGCGCTCCACCTACAGCAAGCTGCATCTGCTGCAGAAGCGGGAGACGTTCCTCATCGCGGGGGACAAGCGGGTGAGCCTGCAGCGGCAGGAGCTGGATTATGCGGGGGAGAAGGACGAGGTGCCGCCGGCGCCGTCGGCTTTGCCGGCGAACTACGCCAAACCCACCGAAGCCTCCGTCACGTATACCGGCCGGGACGGCAAAATCCGCACCACGACCGAGACCGCGGTGTTTGATGAGTATGGTCGGCAGACCGAGCGCAGGGATGTCACCGGAGCGGTCACCAGGGTGGAGTACGGGCCGTACGGCAACGTGGTGAAGTCCACCACGGCGGGTGGCGACGGCACGGTGGCGGTTACCGAGAACACCCTCACGCCCGATGGCAAATACATCGCTGCCACGAAGGAAGCGGTTGCCAATAAGGAAGGTGAAGCGCCGAAGGCCCGCACGACGACCAGTTTCACCGTCGACGGGCACGGCGAGCTGTCCTCGAAGACCGTCAGGTGGGCGGAGGGTGCGCGGCCGCAGGGCGACAGCGGGCCGGAGAAGCTGGCCGAGACCTACACCACCAGCGTCGATACGGCCGCGCACACGCGTACCGATGCGGTGACCAGCCCGGCCGGGACGGTGAAGCAGGTATCGGACCTGGTCACCGGCGAAGTCGTCGAAATGGTGGATGCGGCGGGTCGGGTGTCGAAGACCGCATACGACAGAGCCGGCCGGGTGATCAAGGAGACCGGTCCGGACGGACTCACCGCGACCGCCGTGCACACTCCTGCCGCCACGACGGTGACGGGCCCGGACGGGCATGTCACGGTGGAGTCCCGAGACCTGCTGGGTCGGGTGGTGGCGAAGAAGGACAACATCACCGGCGGCGAGATCACCTCTGATCCGCAGGCACGCACGCTGCAGCGGGTGGAGTACAGCCCGGACGGGCTGACCGCCACCACCACCGACGGCGCCGGGCGCAAAACGGTCACCACCAATGATCTGCGGGGCCGGCCGGTCAAGGCGGTTGCCCCGAACGGGATGACGCAGCTGATGTCGTATGACGACGTCGCCAACACCAAGACCACCGCCGCCCTGTCCGCCGGGGAAACCGACCCGGCGAAGGCGGTGACCACCACCACCGAGAAACTCGACGACGCCGACCGGCAGGTCGCCTCGGCGACCCGGCACGCGGACGGAACCCCCGTGCCCGCGGCTTCTGCGTCCTTTGACGGGCTGGGCCGTCAGCAGCAAGCAACTGCCGGGGATGTCACCACCCGGATGTCTTACGCCACCGGCGGCACCGCCGACACCGCCACCCTCAGCCCCGCAGCCCCGGACACCTTCCCGGGGGCGGAGGTGAAGGCCCAGCCACGCCAGGACCTCACAGGAGGACCGGTGGTGAAGACCCTGGCCACGGGTGAGGAAAAGCGGTCGGGGACCACGGTGAAGCGGGATGATGCCGGGCGGGTGACCGAGGAGAGGGACCCCGCCGGCGGCATCACCACGTATGCCTACAACGACCGGGGTGAGGCGGAGAAGGTAACCCGCCCTGACGGGTCGGTCACCACCACCGCCTACGACCCGGCCACCGGACGGGTCACCGAAACCACCACTACGTCGGGGGACGGTAAGAGCAGCGAGAAGACCGCCTACACCTACGACAAGACCACCGGCCGGGTGCTGGAGGTGTTCGACCCCTCGGACAAGGCGAGCACGGTCATCTCCTACACCTACAACGCCGACGGCCAGGTCACGAAGGTGACCTACCCCGACGGCAAGACCCTCACCCAGGAATACGACGACCACGGACAGCTGCTGGCTTCCGTGGACACTGCCGGTGCACGCACCCTCTACACCCACAACGACGACGGCACCCTGCGCTCGGCGAAGCAGACCGGTGCCGGCGGCAAGGTGCTGGCCGAGGTCACCTACACCTACGACGGTATGGGCCGGATCGAGAAGGTGGAACGCGGCAACGGCGTCACCACCGCCTACACCTACACCGACGCCAGCCACGTCAAGACCGAGAAAACCACCCGGGCGGACGGGTCACTGGTCAGTGAGGCCGACTACACCTACGACTCGCACGGCAACCTCAGCGAGCGGACCGACACCCGCCCCGCCGTGGACGACACCGGCACCGTGGTCAAGGACGGCCAGGGCACGGTGAGCAACGCGACCACCACCACCGGCTACCGCTACGACGCCTACGACCGGCTCATTCATTCAGTGGTGAAGAACGACCAGGGCGAGGCGGTCACCGAGACCGCCTACACCCTCAACGTCTCCGGCGACATCACCCGCGAGGAGACCACCCGCCACGACCAGCAGGGCAAGAAGACGGTCACCGACTACGAGATCGATCCCGCCGGACGCCTGACCGCCCTCACCGTCGACGGGACCAGGAAGACCCAGGAATTCGACCAGGCCGGCAACCTCCTCACAGACCACCGGGGCAACACCTGGACCTACAACACCCACAACCAGCCCGTCACCGTCACCACCCCCGACGGACACAAGACCGCCTACAGCTACTGGGCCGACGGCAGCCGCAAAACCGCCACCACCAGCAACGGCGAGCATGCGACCGTGACCGGGTTCTACTACGACCCCACCACCGGCACCATCACCAACGACACCTACACCGGCGCGGACGGCGACAGCGCGGTCACGGCCTCCTACCTCCAAGCCGCCACCCGCGAAGCCCGCACCCTCACCACCACCGACGACACAGCCCAGACGGCCAACGCCACCGGCGGCGGATACCTCCACCACGACCGCCACGGCAACACCACCAACCTCACCACAGCTGACGGACAGGTCAACGCCGCCTGGCACTACACCGACTACGGCCAGCACACCACCCTCGTGCCCCCCGCAGACACGGCGACCACCAGCACCACTCCCAGCAACGCCGGTACCGGCCCCACCACCGCCGCCGCGCCCGGTGCCGGTAGCCCAGGCGCAGCCGCGGGCATCAACCCCTTCACCTACGCCGGTGAGTACACCAACACCACCACCGGCACCCAATACCTGAAAAGCCGCCTCTACGACCCCACCCAGAAACGGTTCATCAGCCGCGACAACGCCCCCCTCCACAACCGGTACATGGCCTTCGACGCCAACCCCGTCATGAAAACCGACCCCACCGGCAACACCGCCGAACTCGACTGGGGACTCTTCGCGCTGTCCGCCGCCTTCTTCCTCGGCACCGTCCTCTCGATCGCCGCAACCGCCGCAACCGGCGGCCTCGCCGCCGTCGGCGCCAGCGCCCTGTTCGGACTCGCCATCGAAACCGCCGGCCTCGCCCTCGAAACCGTCGCCCTCGCCGACGACACCGAACACTTCCTCACCCCCGACGCACGCACCGGCCTCCTCTACGGCGGCTTCGCCCTCACCGCCGTCGGCGGCCTCACACCCATCGGAACACGAGCCAAAGCCGCCAGAGTGGCAGCCGGGCAGAGTCCTCCTGAACCGTCAGCCAAAGGGGCAGTTGAACAGGCCATGGAGCAGCGTGTAGCTGCTGCACACAGCGTGTTCGGCGATCTCATCACCGTGGAACCAGGAGCGGAAATAGTCGCAAATCGCCATCTCGCCGCACTTGGGGCACTTCCGCCAAAGCACCTGAAAGCATTGGCCAGAGAAATGAGAAGCACCAACACTCACTACGATTTTCAAGGGGAAGCCAGAGCGGGCATTTACATCAGCGGCGAAAAGCTGGAATCGAACTGGAACCCCTATGGCCGCCGCATGGATCTGCGCGATGACCCGCCCACGGACTCCTCGTTCCATGGAACCCCCAGCGACGAAATCTCCCTTTATTTCATGGGTGAATTCTTGCACGATCGGAACAAATTCCACTTTGAGCGTGACCAGGCATTCTTTAACTTCTATAAAACAGTAGGGAAAGATATTGCAACACGCTTCAATAAAGTCCAGCGAGTGGTGAAGCGAGCCCTTAATTCTACATCCGACTTTTTCCCAGAACTCTACTCGTTCGCCTATAGCCCGTCACAACGGGCGGAATTCCTGGGGTCTCGCACCGTCGGGAAGCGCGTTCGCGATATGATGATGAAGGGTGATCTGGGCTGACGCTGTCCCGGCCCGGCGTCTGCAGCATGCCGCCCCGTCAGGCATCGGCCTTGCGTTCGGGGTCTTAGGGGTGCCCTAGCTAGGGCCTGTAACGAGTCGTGATCAATGAGTGGTCCTTGTGAGTGTCCTGCGCCGGGAATTCGATTAAGATATGAGGCCAGGCGTTCGAGGATCTCGTCGGCGCTCTTCGTCCATGTGAAGGGGCGGGGGTTCTCA
>NZ_JBWKJV010000078.1:0-12657 GCF_056432045.1 Streptomyces sp. NPDC045701
GCCACAAAGCGGCAGCAGCCTGATAGCCACACCCGATACCCCTGGGCGTCCCCACCCTACGAATGGGAGGACCAACCCGTCCAAAAAGGTAGAGCCGCCTGACCCCCCGACACGCGAGAGAAACGGATCCCCACATGTCTCGGACCAGCCGCACCATCCGGGCCGTCCTGACCGCGGGCGCGGCCGTCGCCGTCCTCGCCGGCACCGCCACGGCCGTCCAGGCCGACGAGGACCCCACCGCGGCCACCGCCTCGGCCACCGCCGCCGAGGCGGCCCGCCAGGCCGCGGCCGCGGCCGCGGCGGCCCGCGCGGAGGCCATCGCCCGTGGCCAGGTGCCGCAGCAGGTCGTCACCTTCACCGCCGCCCACAGCGGCAAGTGCATGGAGATCGAGGGCGGCAAGACGACCGACGGCATCAACGTCCAGCAGTACGACTGCAACAGCACCGACTCCCAGAAGTGGAAGACCGTCGCCACGGCCGGCGGAACCTTCGAGCTGCGCAACGTCAAGAGCGGCAAGTGCCTCGAAGTCCAGCGGCAGAGCGTCGAGCCCGGCGCGGCCGTCCAGCAGTTCGCCTGCGGCCAGGGGGAGCACCAGCGCTGGCGGATGATGCTGGTCGACCCCGTGCGCAAGTTGTACGAGCTCCAGCCCGCGCACGCCCCGGAGAAGTGCGTCGACGTGCCCAGCCAGAAGCAGGACAACGGCATCGACCTCCAGCTCTACACCTGCAACCGCTCCGTCGCCCAGCTGTGGCAGGTCCGGACGGCCGCGTGAGCCGGCCGGACGGCGCGCACGCCTGCGCGTGCGCGTGTTGAACGCCGCGATGGGGCGGGGTCGCACCTGCGGCCCCGCCCCGGCGGCCGTGAACCGTACGTCATTTTTCGAGGGGGGCCTTGAGTTGATTCGTCAGTGGAGATGCGCGCGGGCGGTGACCACCGGCGCGCTGGCTGGTGCGATCGCCCTCGTGGGCAACGTACCGGCGTGGGCGAGCGCCGGCACCCCGGCCGCCGCGCCGCAGCGGGTGGTGGCCATCGCCGGCGCCGTACCAGCCGTACCAGCCGTACCGGCCGGGACACAGGTGCAGGCGCCGGCGCTGTCGCCGGAGCTGGCCGCCGCCGTCGAGGAGGCCCGCAAACGGGTGACGACGATGGCGAAGACCCACCCGGCCGCCGAGGTGCGGACCTCCGCGTGGAACGCCCTGCGCAGCACCCGGGGGGACCAGGCGCTCCTGGACTGGCTCGCCCCCGGCGGCGGCTTCGACGCCGCGAAGCAGCGTGCCCGGGACACCCGCGCCCGCAACAAGGCGTTCTGCGAGCGGGTGCTCGCCACCCACACGGTGTCGTTCTCCCCGCAGGTGCGGGCCGCCGCGACCCGGGCGTTGAAGGGCAGCGCCGCCGAGCAGAGCGCGTTCGTCGCGACCGGCTACGCCGAAGCGCAGCGCCGCGACCGCGCCGCCCGTGAGGCCGGTGAGCAGCAGCGGCTGGACGTCGCCGCCGCCGACCGCGAGTTCGTCCGCGCCCTCGGCACCCAGGACCCGGGCGAGCAGGTGCGGGTCGCGGCCCAGTGGGCGCTGCGGCCGGGAGCCACGGACGCCGACGTGGCGGAGTTCTTCGGCTACGGCTGGGCCACCGGCGCCACGCTGGACCTGGCCGCGTACCGCAGCCGGGTGGCCGACGCCGAGGCGGCACGCCACCACACGCTGACCCGCCTGATCGCCGAGGCCACGGTGGCCGAGGCGGCCGTGGCCGATGCCGCCGACGCCGCACGCGCGCGTGCGGAGGCGGAACGCGCCTGGCAGGCGGTGTCCGAGCACGCCGGAGCGGCCCAGCGCGCCTGGCAGGCCGAACAGACCGCCGCGGCCGCGCAGGCGGAGAACTGGCGGACCGTCGCCCAGCTGTCCCGCGAGTCCGCCGAGCGCCTCTGGCAGGCGATCTCCGGCACCGCCGACGACCACGAGGCCGCCTGGTCCGGGGAGCGGACGGCCGCGGACGAGGCGGCCGCGTTCTGGAAGGCGATGTTCGACCGCGCCCAGGACGGCGAGGACCGCACCCGGGGCTGAACCCGGGCGTACGACCGGCCCCGCCCGTGACCGGGGGCGGGGCCGGACAGCGCGCGGCGCCTGTGACCAGGGGCGCGACCGGGGGCCCGACCAGGACGTACGACGGGGGCGTATGACCAGGGCGTACGGCCGGGGGAGTGCCCCACGAGCCGGGCCGGGCCGTGACGTCCGGCCCTGCCGTGTACTCCGGCCCCCGGCCGCGACCACCGGCCTGGGCCTGTGCATTCCGGCTCCGGCCCATGACGTCCGGTCCCGGCCCGGAGATCCGACCGACCCAGGCCCAGGCCGAGCGCCTCGGGTGTCCGGCCGGCCCTTTCGACCAGGGGCCGGCCGGACGGCACACGCACACCGACCGCCCCGCCCCATGACCGGGTCGGGGTCCTTTTCCATCCACTCTTCGAGAGGGACTGCCGTGAGGGGAAGATTCCGGCCCAGGGCCGGAGGGCTGCGCGCAGGCGTGGCCGTGCACATACGGAAGGCCGTATCCACGGCGATCGCCGTGGCGGTGCTGGGCACCGTCGCCGGTGAGGCCGCCGCCGCGACCTCCGTACGCACCGAGCAGGCGTCGCTCACGCGGACGCTCCAGTCGCTGGACCGGCTCGCGGCGGCGGCGAGGCCGCAGAGCGACCCCGCCCCGCCCGCCGCGTCCGAGCTCGACCGCATCAGCGACGAGCGGGACCGGCAACTGGTGGAGGACTTCGCGGAGTTCGACGAGGAGGAGGAGGTCCGCGAGGCCGCCAAGGCGGCGCTGGCGAGCACCGATCCGAACGCGATCCGGGAGTTCCTGGAGCGCGGCGAGGCCGAGGCGCGACAGCGCGCCAAGGACAAGCGGGACGCCGTCGACGTGGCCAACCGGGGCAAGATCGAGGCGCTGCGTGGCACCGGCGGGCCGTTCTTCAATGCCGAGGTCGAGCGGGTTCTCAAGGGCACGGCGCAGGACCGCGCCGACTTCCTGGCCTTCGGCGCGGACATCGCCAGGCAGCGGGACAAGGCCACCGAGCAGAACGAGCAGCAGCGCGCCGAGGAGAACCGCAAGCGCGTCGAGATGCTCGCCGCGGTCGGCGGCCCCGAGGTGAAGCGCACCGCGCAGGCCGCTCTGGCCACGGGCGACGACAAGGTGATCGCCGAGTACCTGGCGAAGGGCTACCTGGCCGCCGCGCAGAAGGACGCGGACGACCGGGAGGCGCACGAGAAGGCGCAGAAGGAGGCGCTGGACGCGGCCGAGAAGCTGCGCGACCTGGCGGAGAAGGCGGCCACCGCAGCAGCCGCCCGCACCAAGCTGATCGCCGCGCACGGCGACGCGGTGAAGGCGCTCAAGACCGCGTCGAACGCGATGAGCGCCGCCGCCGCCCAGTCCCGTGAGGCCGACCGGATGCTCGCCGCCGACAAGGCCGGCAAGCGCCTGTCGGACTACGCCCCGGTGAAGGCGGAGGTCGCCCGCCAGGTCGGCATCGCCGAGAGCGCCGCGAAGGCGGCCCAGGTGGCGGCCGGGCAGGCCAAGGTGCAGGCCGATGTGCTGGTCGAGACCGGGCTGACGCACGGGGTGCAGTGGTCCGAGGTGGCCTCCGGCATCGCGGGCGCCTCGGACGCGGCGGCCAAGGCCGCGGCGACCGCGCGGCACGCGGTGGACGCCACCGCCGCCGACGCCGCCGGGCTGAACTCCCAGAACCAGGCCGAGCTGCACGCCCAGCAGGCCGCCAAGTGGCGGGCCAACGCCGAGGAGCACGCCAA
Organism: Streptomyces sp. NPDC045701; assembly: GCF_056432045.1. Classification (NCBI taxonomy): domain Bacteria; kingdom Bacillati; phylum Actinomycetota; class Actinomycetes; order Kitasatosporales; family Streptomycetaceae; genus Streptomyces; species Streptomyces sp. NPDC045701. The sequence goes on from NZ_JBWKJV010000078.1 coordinate 3,790, forward strand.
GGCCGCGGCCCGGCTCGCCGAGGCCGCCGCCCAGCAGGCGAGGATCGCGGCGGACGCCGCGGCGAAGTCGCGTCAGGCGAGGATCGCCGCCGAGCAGGCCGAGAAGGAGGCGTGGGAGCACGCCCGCAAGACGCGCGAGGCGCGGATCGAGGCCGAGCGCCAGGCCAAGATCGCGGCTGAGCAGCGGGCGATCGCCGAACGCGAGCGTGACCTCGCCGCCGCGGCCCGGGCGCGGGCCGAGCGGGAGCGGGACATCGCCGCGGCGGCACGCGCGCGTGCCGAGGCCGAGGCCCGTACCGCCTCCGCCCGCCGGGCGGACGCGCAGGCCGCGGCGGCCGTGGCCGCCGAGAAGCGGGCCACCGCGCAGGCCCAGGAGGGCATCGCCGCCAAGGCCGACGAGCTGGCGCGGGGCGAGGAGACCAAGGCTCGTACCGCCCGCAACAAGGCCGTCGAGGCCGAACGCGTCCACAACGCCGAAGCGGCCAGGGCCCGGGCGACCGAGGCGATGGCCGCCAAGGCCGCGGGCACCGAGCACGCCGGCACCGCCCGCGCGGCGGCCACCGAGGCGCGCTCCGCGGCCGACGCCGCCGGAACGGCGGCCGGTACGGCACGGGGCGCGGCCGACCAGGCGTCGGCGGCGGCGGTACGTTCCCGCTCGGCGGCCATCGAGGCGGCGGGCGCCGCCGCGCGGGCACGGGCGGCGGCCGCCGAGGCCACCGCGCACGCCGCCCGCGCCAACGCCGCCGCCAACAAGGCCGAGGCGGCCGCCTTCGCGGCGAACGCGGCGGCGAACAGGGCCGAGGCCGAGGCCGCCGCCACCCACGCGGCGGCGCAGCGGGCGAACGCCAAGGCGGCCGAGGCCACCGCGCAGGAGGCCCGCGCCGGCATCGCCGCCCATGAGGCCTCCCGGCTGGCCGGCCTGGCCGCCGTCCACGCCAACCAGTCGCTCCAGGCGGCGAACCGGACCCGGGACGAGGCCGAGGGCGCCACCCGGGAGGCGGCCATGGCCCGCCTCCAGTCCACGATCGCGCTCCAGGCCGCCACGTCGGCCCGTACCACCGCGGCCGGCATCGCGGACCCGGCGAACACCGCCATCGCGCTCACCGCGCCGTTCACCGGCACGGACGTGAACGCCGACTTCGCCGCCGAGGTCGCCAAGGCCGCCCAGGCGATGGGCCAGGCCGAGGTCACCAAGGCCGAGGCCCGCGCTGCCGAGGCGGTCAAGGCCGCCGAAGCCGCCGAGGCCGCGGCCAAGCGGGCCAACGCCCAGGTGGCACCGGCCTTCAAGGCGGCCGCGGCCGCCGCCCGTTCCTCCGCCGACGCGGCCCGCTCCTCGGCGGCGGCGATGAAGTCCGCCGCCCAGGCCGCCGAGGACGGCGCCAAGGCACGGGCCGCCGCGGCACGCGCCAACCAGGCCGACGCCCAGGCCCAGGCCGACGCCAAACTCGCCCGCTCGGCCGCCAACCAGGCGTTCGCCGACGCGGCAGCCGCCCGCAACGCGGCCACCCAGGCCGAGGCCGAGGCGGCCCGCGCCCGGGGCGCCGCCGCCGACGCCGAGAACCACGCCGCGGCAGCCAACAGCGCCGCGAGCCTGGCCGAGCAGGAAGCGAGCGTCGCCCAGGGCGCCGCTGCCCAGGCGGAGAAGGACGCCGCCGACGCGAACACGTTCGCCGAGTCCGCCGAGAAGCACGCCGCCTCCGCCGAGACGGCCGCCAAGAACGCCGGCACCTACGCCAAGGAGGCCGACGAGGCCGCCAAGAAGGCCGAGGAGTACCAGCGCGAACTGGAGCGCAAGGAGCGCGAGGAGGCCGCCAGGCAGGACGGCAAGGGCGGCGGCCCCGAGCTGACCTGGCAGGAGGAGCAGGCCCTCGAGGACGCGGACATGTCGCCCGAGGAGTACGAGGCGGCCCGGGCCCTGGCACAGCAGAACCTGCTCGACTACCTGATGGAGAACGGCGCCGAACTCCTCGTCGAACTCGCCGCCGAGAAGATCAAGGAGTGCTGGAACGACCCGGACATCCCGACCTGCCTGTGGGCGGTCGTGGAGAGCCTGCCGTGGACGAAGGCGGCCGTCCTGGTCTCCAAGCTCCCCAAGATCGGCAAGGCCATCCTGGGTATCAAGGACTTCCTCGACAAGTCGGCCAAGGCGAAGAAGCTGATCGCCAAGGGCCAGGAGGTCCTCGAGAAGTTCCGCAACACCCCGGTGGTCTGCACGCTGGAGGACAACAGCTTCACGCCGCGGACTCCGGTCCTGATGGCCGACGGCACCCGCCTCCCGATCAAGGACGTGCGGATCGGCCAGCGGGTCCTGGCCACGGACCCGGTCACCGGTGAGACCGCGGCACGCCCGGTCTCCGACCTGATCACCGGCACGGGCCGCAAGGACCTGGTGAAGGTCACCATCGACGCCGACGGCCCGGCGGGCGACGCCACCGGCGAGGTCACCGCCACCGCCGGACACCCGTTCTGGGTGGAGAACCGGCACCGCTGGCTGGACGCCGCCGACCTCCGGGCCGGCGACCTGCTCCACACGCCCGAGGGCGATGAGCGACAGGTCCTCGCCACCCGCGCCTGGTCGCAGACCCTGACGGTGCACAACCTCACCGTCGAGGGCATCCACACGTACTACGTCGCCGCCGGGCCCGCGACCGTCCTGGTGCACAACGCCAAGAAGAAGAAGTGCAACTTCCAGATCGACCACGTCGGCCAGGTCGACCAGGACTGGGTCCACAAGGGCGCCCACGTCAACATGAAGGACGGCATGGAGGTCGCCCTGCGCCCGGACGGCAAGGGCGGCATCACCGGCGTGGCCCTTCGTATGAGCAAGGGCACCGCCACCCAGAAGCAGGTGGACGCCGTCATCGACATGATCAAGTCGAACCCGAAGCTGCGAGCGGACATGATCAGGGTGACGAAGGCCGCCAAGGAGGTCTTCGAGTCGAGCGCCAAGGCCATGAAGGAACGCCGCAATCCACAGTGGCGCTTCAGCAACGACCGGACCGAGGAGCTTCAGCAATTGATCGACGCCATGGAGAAGATGTAGATGCCCGATCTGGATTTCTACGCCCATGTCGCCACCCGCGGCGACGTGCTGGGGGCCGGAATCGGGTCCGAGCCCGCCGAGTGGGAGGCGGTGCTGGGACCCGACCACCTCGACGACCGCTCGGGGGAGCTGCTGCGGCGGGACTACGGACTGGTCGAGCTGTCCTTCCAGAGGAGTGACGACACCTGGCCGTGCTTCGGCATCAGCGTCCAGGTGCACCGCCTGCTCCCGGGAGCGGGCGATGTCCCGCGCCCCCTGCGGGACACCTACGGTGACTTCGCTCGCCGGGTGCGTTTCGACGAGCTGCGGGACGTGATCACCGGCCTGGGCCACACGGTCGAACCGGACGACGCCCCGCCGGTCGCGGACACGAGGCGGTACCGGGTCTCCGGTTCCGGCGCCCGGATCGTCGTCGTCGAGGATCCCGACCCGTACGGCTACGGTGCCCTGGACCCGGACGACCCGGACGAACGCCAGGTGGGCGACGTCTGGTCGATCGGCATCTCCCCGGCCTGGTGGTCCGCGAAGGACTGAGCCGGGCCGCCCCCACGGGACGGACGCGCGGGTCGGCGGGTGCTCTTCGGAGCACCCGCCATCCGTGCGTCCGGGGGCGGCGTCGTTCCTCGGGTCGGCCCGGTACACCGAGCGGGCTGTGCCGTCCGGGGCACGACCAGCTGCCGGCACCCCGCCGCGTACACGTCTCCGGCCCGCCGGGACAGCAGCACCTCCGGCTGCCCGGCCGCGCCGTCGCGCACGGCGATCAGGTGGACGTCGAGCGGCTCGGGTTGCCGCTGCGTGCCCCCCGTCACCGCCCGGGCGGCGCGCGAGCAACACCGTGAACTCCGCGTCCTCGGTCAGGACGCCGCCGCGGGCATGGGCCTTTCAGGAGACCGACCGCCTCGGCCTCGAACTCGGGGTGCCGTCCGGCGAAGAGGCCGGGGCGGGCGAAGCCGGTGGTGCGCAGGTAGCCGACGATGTCCTCGGGGCCCATGCGCGGGCGACGGGGAAGCGGCGTTCGGTCACGTCACTGAACGCCGAGCCGGCGAGGTCGTCCTCGTAGGAGCGGCCCGGTCCGGCGTACGTGCCGCGAGTGCCCGCGCGACGCTCCTCGCCGAGGTAAGTCTGGATCAGCCCCCCGAAGGGCAACCGTCCCGTCCGCTTCGTGGGTCCACAGGCTGCCGTTTCCCATGATCGCCACGACGGCGTGCGGCATCCGAGACCGCCGCGGAGGCCAGCTGGTCGGGGCGGGTTATCGTGAATCTCCGGGAGCGTGGGGGAGTTGTCAGGTCAGGTCGCCGTTAGGGCTGGTCGCCCGCTGGACGTCGTCGGTGTCGAGGCGAAGCCGGTAGGCGGCCGGTTCGCCGCCCGCCAGCGGGCGGCGGCGTCCTGGACCTCCGCCCAGATGTCCCTGGGGGCCGCGGGTCGTCACGTCCCACCGGCGGGAGCCGGCGGCTCGCACCCGCATCCACGACCCGCACTCGGGCGCGCCGATCGCCAGGTCCTCGGCCCCGAAGTGGCGCACCAGCCAGTACGTCCGAGGCGGGCACCGAGGTGCCCGGACACCACAGCGCCAAGGGGGTAGCCGTACACCCAGTGCGGTCACTCCTGCCGTCCGGTGCCCTGGCGCTGGATCAACATCTGCTTGGTCTGCTGCAACTGCAGTGCGAGCTGTATTTCCAGTGCCCGGCGGGGCTGCTGCCAGTCCGGGCCAAGCAGTTCGGTCACACGGCCGAGGCGGCGGGAGACGCTGTTGGCGTGCAGGTGCAGCGCGCTCGCCGCACGACTCGGGCTGCCGCCAGCCTCGAAGTACGCCGCCAACGTGGCTGTGAGCTCGGTACCCCGCTCGGAGTCGTACGCCAGGACCGGGCCGATCGTCGAGGACACAAAGCCCTCGACGTTGGTGCTGTCGGCGAGAAGAAGCCCCAGGAACCCCAGATCCTCGGTGGCTGCCGCGCCTCCTGGGCCCCGCAGGGCCGTGATGGCTTCCAGGCAGCGTAGAGCCTCGTCGTACAACTCGGCGGCGGCGGAGACGCCGACCGCGGGTCCTGCCGCCCCCACCGACACCGGCCGGGGCAGCAAGGGCGACAGCTCGCCGGACACGGTACGGGCCATGGCGGAAGCGTCCGCACCGGGGAGCAGCAGCACGATGCAGCCATCGTGAACGGTGTTCAGACCCGCCATCCGAGAGGCGTAGGAGGAGGCCCAGACGGCGGCGCGGCCGTGGTCCCCTTCGGGTCTGGCAACGACGACCACGTACGTGCCGGTTGGTTCGAAGCCGAGCCGTCCGGCCCGTGCATGCAGCGGACGGGCCGCGTTCGCCGGGGTGGTGAGCAGTGCGTCAAGCAGTTCGCTCCGGGCGGCGCCCTCCGCCGCGGTGGTGTCGCGCTGGAGGACCAGCGCGACACCCACGGCTTGCGCGGCGGCCGTCAGGAGGCCCTGGTCCACGGTCGATCGGCGGTCCGGACCGGACAGCACCAGCAGGCCGAGGTTCTCTCCGGCGGCGCTGATGGCGGCGGCCCAGTGACCGTTGCCGACCGCGACGGGCTTCCCCGTGGCGTGCGAGTCGATCGACGCCTGGGCCAGCAGGGCCTCGTCCCCGCCCGGCATCCCGCCCGGAGCGATGAGCCATCGCCCGACGTCGTCCCGCACCGAGACGGTCCCTCCCAGGATCGTCCCCGCGGCCTCCGCTAGTTCCTGAGGGTCCGCCCCGTCCAGTGCGGCGCCGATGAGCCGGGTCATGACTTCCTCCCAGGCAGCCGACCGGGAGAGCCGGGACTGCAGGGAGACCAGCTCCCGACGCAGCTCCTGCGTCTCGTTCCTGGCGCGCTCCAGGCGCCTGACGCCTTGGAGCGCCACGCCGGCGAGCTCCGCGAGGGAGCGGAACAGGCCGACCTCGTCGGGATGGAAGTGACGGATCTTCCGCTCGGCTCCGTACAGGGCCCCGAACCGGTCGCCTCCGCGGCCGAGCGGCACCGCGATGATGGCGTGCAGTCCCTCGGCCCGGACCACCCGGTCGACGTGCTCCGAATGCTGAATGCGCTGATCCGCGAGGTAGTCGGGGGTCCAGAACGGCGCCGTGCTGTCGTGTACGAGAGCGCCCATGCCGTGACCGGAGGGAACCGCCAGTCCGACGTTCATGGCGGTGGTCTCGCCCACGGAGGTGTGCACGCACCAGCCTTCGTCGCCGGTGAGCGCCGTGATGTAGGCGAGGTCCAGGCCGAGCAGGCGCCGTGCCTGGACCGCGATGGACCGGGAGAGCTGCTCCGGGTCGGTGGCCGCCATGAATTCCAGTGCCGAGTCGATCAGCGCCACGGTGCCGGCCTCGCGGCGCCGTGCGTGTACGGCCGACTCCCGTATCCCACGGGCCATGCCCAGAGCTTGTGCGAGCCGGTCGTGGTCGTGGGTGCCCGGTTCGTACTGGTGGGACTCGTGAAGCAGCTCGTCGAAACGGTGGAGCGGTGCCTCCTCCGCGAGCAGCCGGACGACCGCGAGCGTGAGGTCGTCCGCGCGTATGTCGTCCGACTCCACCCCAACTCCCCCGCTTCCAGGTGGTCCGCACCAGCCAGTGGCGACCATAGGATCTTCATCCTGCATGGTCAAACCACTTGGCGGCGGGCCCCTGGTCCCGGACGTCAGGCCGCGGTGATCTCGAAGAGGACGTGTTCCACGGTTTCCGGGCCCTCCTCGACCGTGAGGCGGCCGGCCACCCTCAGTTTCCGGCCACACTCGCCGGCGATCCTGGTCAGGGCTTCGGCATCGCCCCGATCGCTGAAATGAAGCAGGGCCGTGCCTGTCGGAGTGAGCCGTTCGGTGGCTGCCGACAGATACCCGCGGTGTGTCCGGTAGCCGGGATCGATGTACGCACGGTCGTGAAGGGTCGCGTACCGGTGGTCGGCGGGGGCGAGCACGAAGTTCGAGTGCCAGTACACGACATCGAACTTCTCCTCCGCCGACAGGCCCGCGAAGAGATCGCTGTGCACGGTGCGCACCCGGTCCGCCACCCCGTGCCGCCTGGCGTTGATCGCGGCGTTGCGCACGGCATGCGGATTGATGTCTGCCGCGACCACCCGCTCGCATCCCGCAAGTGCCGCGGACACAGCGATCGCACCGGTTCCGCAGCCGATCTCCAGGAACGAGTCGCTCCGGTGGAAATCGGCAGGAAAGCCGAGCAACTCCATCGCCGCCTCGGTGGACGGTGAGAACGGCGGGGCGAACACCTCGTCCAGAAGGTCCCACTCACGTCCATGGAGGAGAAAGATCCGAGGGCGGTCGTCCCGCGTCATCGACCGCCGACTACGCGCCAGTGACCGTTCGTAACTCCGGATCTCCCTCATCGTCCCTCCTCAGCCGCGGCGTGCCCTCCTGCCGGGCATGCCAGGGGAGAGCCTGCCGCAGCGGGAGGCCCTGCCATAGGTGATCACGTGACAGCCTCCCGGCTGCGCGGCGGTGCTCGGAGCACACCCGCGCCACCCGTGGCCGGGTCCCGGCCACACCACCACGGAGCGCCGACTGCCGGCGGCGCGGGCCGTGGCGCGGTGGTGCCGTGGCATGCCACCACCGTGCAGGCCGAAAAAGGGTGTCCGACGTACCTCGTGCGGACGGGGGTCGCGCCTGCAGTCTTTCTCGTGCAGGAACGACTGGAGACACGAGACACGGCCCCCCTTTGGAGGTGCACAGCCGGTTGATGAAAAACGTTCAGTGCGAGAGTCCTGCCACGATCGTCCGCCTCGGCGCCGAACCCGCCAGGCGTTTCATTCGTCATGCCGTGCAGGAGTACCAGAAATGTCTGGACAGCCGTGACGACGAGGGAGTTCCCACCCACCTGCCGCGCGCCTCGGCCGTCTTGTTCGGGGCGTCGGACGGTGCTGAGACAGTGATCAGCGACATCGAATTCGTGACGAACGTCCGCGACAGCGACGAAAGCGTCATGGCTGAATTCGAACAGACAATCGCCCCGCGGTTCGGCGAGGTGTACAGGAACCCAGGGCGAGGGTTCTGGTGCGATGAAAAGAGTGTCCTTCAGGCGATCAAGAAGCAGTCCGCCAAGGGTCTGGATCTCATGGGGTCCATACATTCGCATCCGAACTGGCACGAAATCGGCCCACCGCACGAGCGCTACCAGCGACTCAGCGAAAAACCGACCAGGATGGACGAGTACCTCTTCCGCCAGTCGTGCTGGCCGGTCAACGTGATCTGGTACATCCATGATGGCGGTGGCGGCATGGCGCACCGGGTAGCGGGCTGGAGGCCCGGTGCGGGCCGGTGCGAGAGCCTTGACATCCGGATTCCTTCGGCGATCCGCGACGAATTCGAGGTGGAAGCGCCGACCTGACGATAGGTGTGGCGCCAACAGGATGAAAAAAGGATGAACAAAGATGGCCTACCCAGGGGAAATGAAACATGAGCGATGTCTCACAGGGTGTCAGTAAGAGCCTTCCGGCTTCCGTGGTGACCATCAAACTCCCGGCGGCCTTCCATGTACTGACCGGCGGTCAGCGGCAGGTGCCCATCGAGGGCGACACCGTCCGGGAAGTGCTCGTCGGCCTTGACCGCGCCTGCCCCGGCGTACTCGAACGACTTATGGACCCGCAGGGGTCCGTGAAGCGCTACGTCAACGTCTACCGGAACGACAGCGACATCAGGGAACTCGATGGTCTCGAAACAAGATTGGAGAGCGACGATGTCGTGTGGATAGTTCCGGCGGTAGCGGGTGGCAGCGGAACGGTACGAGCCTAGTGTCCTGCGCCGGGAATTCGTTGAATTAGTAAGCTGTCTCCATGGCGAAGATGGGGCGGCCGATGGCCGAGCTGGTGTTGTCGGAGGAT
>NZ_JBWKJV010000079.1:0-12584 GCF_056432045.1 Streptomyces sp. NPDC045701
CCGGTGGCTTTGCCGGCGAACTACGCCAAACCGGCCGAGGCACGGGTCACGCACCTGGGCCCGGGCGGCAGTCAGCGCACCACGGCCGAGACGGCCGTGTTTGATGATCATGGCCGGCAGGTGGAGCGGCGGGATGTGACCGGGGCGGTGACCCGGACCGGGTACGGGCCTTTCGGGCAGGCGGTGAAATCGGTGACCACCGGCGCGGACGGCACGATGGCGGAAACGCGGAACACGCTCACCGCGGATGGCAGGCATGTTGCGGCCACCACCGAAGCGGTGGCGAACAAGCCGGGGGTGACACCAAAAGCCCGCACGGTCACGCGCTTTGAGACTGATGAGCACGGTGAACTGGCGTCGAAGACTCTCACCTGGGCCGAGGGGGGACGTCCGGAGGGTGATGAGGGGCCGCAGAAGCTGACCGAGACCTACACCACCAGCATCGACACAGACGCCCATACCCGCACCGATGCGGTCACCACCCCGGCGGGCACGGTGAAGCAGATCACCGACCTGGCCACCGGCGAAGTCGTCGAAACCATCGACGCGGCGGGCCGGTCGGTGAAGAAGACGTATGACGACGCGGGGCGGGTGATCAGGGAGACCGGGCCGGACGGGCTGACCACCACCGCCGCCCACACCCCAACCTCCACCATCGTCACGACCCCCGACGGCCACGTCACCACCGAAACCCGCGACTTGCTCGGGCGGGTCGTGGCCAGGACCGACAACGTCGAAGACGGGAAGATTACCGGTGACCCGGGCGCGCGGGCGCTGCAGAAGGTGGAGTATTCCCCCGACGGGCTGACCGCCACCACCACCGACAGCGCAGGACGCAAAACAGTCACCACGAACGACCTGCTCGGCCGGCCCGTCAAGGCCGTCGCCCCCAACGGCATGACACAGATCATGTCGTATGACGACGTGGCGCACACCAGGACCACCGCGCTGCTCCCCGCCGGGGAAACCGACCCCGCCAGGGCGGTGACCACCACCACCGAGAAACTGGACGACGCCGACCGCACCATCGCCTCTTCCACCCGTCACGCGGACGATACCCCCGTGCCCGCAGCCAGCCAGTCCTTCGACGGGATAGGCCGGGCACGGGAATCCACAGCCGGGGACGTCACCACCCGCCTGGCCTACGGCACCGGCGGCACGGCCGACAAGGTAACCCTCACCCCGGCCGCGCCCGGGGCGTTTCCCGGCGGTGAGGTCACCGCCGAACCCCGGCAGGACCTGACCGGCGGGCCGGTGGTGAAAACCCTCGGCTCGGGTGAGGAGAAACGGTCCGGGACCATCCTGAAGCGGGACGGCGCCGGGCGGGTCATCGAGGAGAAAGACCCCACCGGCGCAGTCATCACCACCGCTTACAACGAGCGGGGTGAGGCGCAGAAGGTGACCTACCCGGACGGGTCGGTCACCACCACCGCCTATGACCCGGCCACCGGGCGTGTGGCGGAGACCGCGACCGTTTCCGCGGACGGCAGGACCACGGTGAAGACCGCCTGCACCTACGACAAGGCCACCGGCCGCGTCACCGAGGTGTACGACCCCGCCGACAAGCCCGGCACCGTCATCTCCTACACCTACGATGCAGACGGTCACGTCACCAGGGTCACCTACCCCGACGGCAAAACCCTCACCCGGGAATACGACAACCACGGCCAGCTCGTGGCCTCAACCGACACCGCCGACGCCCGCACGCGCTACAGCTATAACGACGACGGGACCCTGCGCTCGGCGAAGCAGACCGGCACCGGCGGGAAGGTGCTGGCCGAAGTCACCTACACCTACGACGGGCTGGGCCGGACCGAGAAAGCCGAACGCGGCAACGGCGTCACCACCGCCTACACGTTCACCGGCGCCCACCAGGTCAGGACCGAGAAGACCGTGCGGGCGGACGGGTCGCTGGTCACCGAAGCCGCCTACACCTACGACTCCCACGGCAACCTCACCTCCCGCACCGACACCCGCCCCGCCGTCAGCGACACCGGCACGGTGGTCAGGGACGGCAAGGGAACGGCCAGCCAGGCCACCACCACCACCGCCTACCGGTACGACGCCTACGACCGCCTCATCCACTCCAGGATCAGCAACGACAAGGGCGAGCCGGTCACCGAGACTGCCTACACCCTGAACGTCTCCGGCGACATCACCCGCACCGAAACCACCCGCCACGACACTGGCGGAAAGAAGACGGTCACCGAACACGACATCGACCCCGCCGGCCACCTGACCGTTATCACCACCGACGGCGAGAAGAAAACCCAGGAATTCGACCAGGCCGGCAACCTGATCAAAGACCACCGCGGCAACACCTGGACCTACAACCCCCACAACCAGCCCGTCACCGTCACCACCCCCGACGGCACCACCACCCGCTACACCTACTGGGCCGACGGATCACGCGCTGCCGCCACCACCCCCACCACCACCGCCGGGGAAGGGACCGGCGGCAATAGCGGTGCGACGGTGACCGGGTTCTATTACGACCCCGCCACCGGCATCATCACCAACGACACCCACACCAGTGGCGCGGGCAACGGCAGCACAGTCACCGCCTCTTACCTCCAGGCCGCCACCCGCGAAGCCCGCACCCTCACCACCACCGAGGGACAGACGGCCGGGGCGGCCCAGACGGCGAACGCCACCGGCGGCGGATACCTCCACCACGACCGCCACGGCAACACCACCACCCTCACAGACGATGACGGCCAGATCAACGCCGCCTGGCACTACACCGACTACGGACAGCACACCACCCCCACCACACACACCACCCCGCCCGCGACGGCAGTCGGCAGCCCAGGCGCAGCCGCGGGCATCAACCCCTTCACCTACGCCGGGGAATACAGCGACCCCACTACCGGTGCCCAATACCTGAAAAACCGCCTCTATGATCCCAGCCAAAACCGCTTCATCACCCGCGACCCGGCACCCCAGCACAACCGGTACATGGCCTTCGACGCCAACCCCATCATGAAAACCGACCCCACCGGCACCACCGCCATCGAGGATTGGGTCGGCTTCTCGGTCTCTGCTGCACTGCTTCTGTTCACCCTGGTCGGAGTTGCTCTTAGTGTCGCGTCAGCCGGCATCGCCGCCGCTGGTGTGTCCGTTCTAGCTGGATTGGTCCTCGAAGTGGCCGGCATGGCCCTGGAAACAGTGGCAATCGCGGACGACTCCGAACGCTTCTTGCCGCCCGAGACGCGTGCCGGGCTCTTGTGGGGCGGTGTCGGCATCGGGGCCCTTAGCAGTTTGCCCGCCATTGGCAAATACGCGGTACGCTTGATGGGCCTGTCCTCGCTCAAAGGCATGGTCATCGAAGGTACTGGGATAAGCAAGGCGGGGGACGATTTCAGCGCTGAAAAGCTGGCGCAGTTTGTCGCCCAGAAAAATAATGGGCGCACTGCAAATTGCCCTGCAACCGCATTAGTTTGCGATATGCGCCTCAGGGGCGCAAAGGAACTCGATCCAGTCACTCCGGAGGGCGTTGAAGATTTTAGCCTTGCTAACCTGAAGCATCACCGTTTGATGTGGCGAGCGGATTTTGTATACAGTTACAGGAAAGACTTTTCCCGGCATATCGACCCCACAGCCGAGCTCCGATGGACCCCGTATATGCCCCTCAGGGAGGCATGGGATTACATACGCAAGAGGGGGTACGGCGCAACGTACATCATGTCGATCAGCACGCTGAGCCGTACTATCGGCCAAGGCAGACCACACGCTGGCCATTACCTTAACGCGTTCAGATCCAGAATGGGGGTCGTGAAAGCACTCGACGGGATGACAGGAAACGCAAATCCTTGGGTCGACTTCTGGAGAGAGAGCGACGAGGGCGAGGTGATGGTTTCCCTGATGCACACTGGTACCCTGCGTGCTGACAAAGATCAGGTACTGAATTTGAATTCGTGATGTCGGTCACCGTCCGTAGACAGGCATCCGCCGTCCAGGTACTACAGCCGTGAGTCGCGATGATACAGCTCGACGGAGCCGGAACCCAGGTCAGGCGCCCACAAGCCGGGCCTCTGGTGCCGCCGTGAGTTCGTCTCGGGCAAGCGGGGCAGAACACCGTCAACACCACCACGTTCAGCGACGGCCAGGGCAGCATGCTGCTGTCCGACGTGGCCGCCCGGGCCGGACGCACGACCAGACCGCCGTCCACCCCCAGCGTATCGCCGGGCAGCTCCGCAACCGGCCAGGCGTGACGGCCAAGAAGTTCCCCGGTCAGGTCAGCGCCACCGAAGAAGCCCAAGGACGAGGCATGCGAAGGCGACGCACGAGACGCGACGGCGGCAGTCCCCGGCGCGGCTCTGCGTAGAACACCAGCGCCGAGCTCCTCCAGTGGCCATCCCTGCGACGGTTCACCGGACGCCGCCACATCTACACCGAAAAACACACCTCGCGATCGCCTGGTCTCTGACCCATCCGCCCAGCCGGTCACCCGCCCAGAGACACCGAACTCCTCCCCGCCCGCGACTGCCCGCTGACCAGCCCCCAGCCGAACCGCCAGGCGGCACGCCCGAATCTCAATTCCCCCGACGTCGTTAGTCTAATTCCGGTGAATCGCCCAGCCGCGTTCACTGAGGGCCGCTGTCAATGCCAGTGCCGAATTTGGATCAACCACGAGCTGCACTAGGCCGGACTGCTCCCCGTGCTCTATCCAGACATCCTCAATGTTGACGCCAGCCATAGTCGCGTCTGCTGAGACGCGGGCCAATTGCCCGGGCTTGTCATCGATGAGGACGGTGACGACCTCATACGCGGGCGGACCGGAGCCTTGTCTGGGGGGCACTCGGATTCGGCCGGCTTTAGCCCGGCGGAGAACATCCTGGATCCTGGCGGCCCCTTCAAGACGCTGGGTCTCGCAGGAGGACTCCAGGTCCCGCAAAGCCCTGGCCGTGTCACTCAGGTCGGCGGCCACGTCACTGATCAGATCAGCCACAGGCCCGGCATTTGAGGCAAGGATATCGATCCACATCCCCGAGCCAGAGGCGGCAATCCGGGTTACATCCTGAATACCCTGCGCACATAGTCGTACGGTAGCTGTCGGCGCGTGCTCCAGGCGTGCCGCAACGACGCTAGAAACCAGGTAGGGCATGTGGGAAACGAGGGCAACCGCGCGGTCGTGCTGGTCAGCGTCCATTACTACCGGCAAAGCCCCGCAATGCGAGACCAGCTCTAGCGCCAGGTTCAGTACCTCGACGTCGGTGCTGGGGGTCGGGGTAAGTACCCACGGGCGGCCCTCGAACAGGTCACCGGTCGCAGCTTGAGGCCCTGACTTTTCGCGTCCCGACATCGGATGGGTTCCGATATATGCAGACAGATCGAGGCTCCGTGACTCAAGGGCACGGCGCGGGTTCCCCTTAACACTAGCGACGTCCAGGTAGCCACGGGCCAAGCTACGGTGCATCGCGTCGGCAAGCACGTCGGCTACATGCGCCGGCGGCACCGCGACGATCACTAGGTCAACCGGGCCCTGCGCGAGCTCGTTGGTACCGGCGCCCAGCTCCGCCGCTGCATGGGCCTGCGCTGGATTTTGGTCGGCAAGGTAGACTGCCACGCCATGTTGGACGAGTGCCAAGCCGGCCGATGTACCGATTAACCCGGTTCCGATGACAAGTGCCGTCTTCACAACGTACTCCCCTTCCGCAGGCCGCCTGCGACACCTGAGTACATCTCGACCTGAGCTACGCGGCTGGGAGGTCAGTGCTGTGGCACCTACTGTTATGCAGTGTGCCGGCAATGGGCAAACTCGCCTTTGGCTGACTTCCACCGCTGCTGTGTGAAGCATCCTGGCCTGTTGTGATCTAAAGCTATGCGGGTTGCGCGACAAGTATGGCGACTTCGCGCAGGAGACCGGGCACGTCGCCGCGTTCACGTCGTCGCAGCCAGCCGCAAAGCTGGAGGGAGGCGTTCACTACCGTACGGACCCGTTCCAACCGACGGCTCATAAACTCCGGCCACATTTCCCCCAGGGTGTCAGCTGTCAATAACATCTCCGCCAGGACGGAAGCGTCCTCCAGAGCCATCGCGGCACCTTGAGCGACGGTAGGAGGGCATGCATGGACCGCGTCGCCGATGAGAACTACTCGCCCTCGGTGCCATGGGCCATCGAGCAGGTGCGCCAAGAAGTGTGTGTAATTAATCACGTCCGGGTCAATGAGGTTTCTGCGGATTTCGTCCCAGGGGCCGTGATAGTGGCTTGCCAACTCCCGTATCACTGACAATTTCTCACTTGGCCTGAGATCCCGGGGTCGGGCCGCCTCGACCAGATATGCGTAGAGCGAGTCAGCGCTCACGGGGCAGTATCCGGCAATGTAGGCCGGCCCCCCGTAGTACAGGTCGGTCTGGACGACGGACTCGGGACGAGGGACGAATGCCCTCCAGATACCTTCACCAGTCCGGACGGTTGGCAATTCAATGCCCAGTTCCTGGCGGACCTTTGATCGAACTCCATCAGCGCCTATGACTAGGTCGTATTGCTTCATGCTTCCATCGGACAAATGAACACTCACCCTGTCAGGACGCTGTGTGAGCTTGCTGAATGCCGTCTCCATGCGCACTGACACGCCTGCGGATCTGGCTCGCCTCAGGAGGATTTCGGAAAGTAGCGCGCGGCTCATACCTGCCGTGGCGGGCAGGTCTGGCCCT
Source organism: Streptomyces sp. NPDC045701 (assembly GCF_056432045.1). Taxonomy (NCBI): domain Bacteria; kingdom Bacillati; phylum Actinomycetota; class Actinomycetes; order Kitasatosporales; family Streptomycetaceae; genus Streptomyces; species Streptomyces sp. NPDC045701. The sequence goes on from NZ_JBWKJV010000079.1 coordinate 6,661, forward strand.
CCTGTCCGCAAGTCGTCGATTTGCGCCAGCACTGTCGCCTTCTCATCTGCAGCGCGCAGCCCGAGGGTATTGAACGCAAACCCTTGCCGTTCGATGTCAGGCCATACTCCAACTTGTTGGAGGATTCGAAGTGCGTTCCCCTGCAGTGTGATTCCAGATCCTGCATCGCTCAGATCAGGCCTGAGCTCTACCAAGTCGACGGACACGCCGCCTTCACTAAGGAGGGTGGCGACCGCTGCCCCGGAAGGGCCACCTCCCACCACAAGGGCCGAGGATATTGCTGCCACAGAGAGCTCCTTATGCGTAGGAGTGACCGGCTCTCACGTCAACCCTCCAGGGTTCCAGCCACCTGGAGGGATGCTCATCGTGAATGCGCCACAGCTGAAGCTGAGCCCAAAAGCGACGAGCAGGGCGTCGCCTTCCTCACGCCGGGTAGGTTCGGCCAGCATCAGCGGTACCGAGCAACCAATCGTATTCCCGTAGTCGCGCAGGACACCGTAGGATGAGGACATCTTCGGACTGCTGCTGGAAACGCCAAAGGCTGCACTCAGGCTGTCAAGAATTCTGGCACTACCTGTGTGGATAAGAAGGCACGAGGCTTGGCTTGCGGTGTGCAGTGGACATTCCGGGGAGGAGAGAAGCCAATTGACTGTCGTTAAGGTGTAGTGCGTCCCGCGCGCGGTAACATCCGGACTGAGTGTATACAGCCGACGGCCCTGTACAATTGGGATGTCTGAGCCGCCGTCAGGCACGGTGCCGAGCTCCGCATCCTCCGGCTGGTCATTCGTCAGGCTAAACACTGAACTGAATGAAGGGCCGGCGCCCTCCGAGCTGAGCAGCATGGCGACCGCTGCATCGCCGAAGAGAAATCCGTGCATTGCATTCACGGTGTCTTGCCGTGCTTCGTGTGATACTTCCGAAAAGTGCGAGTAGAATCCGGGCAGCTCGGGCGACAGCGGGGTAATTGCGTCTCCGAAGCAGACGAGCACGTGCTTTTCTGGCTCGCACGCCAGGTACCAACGAGCGGTCTCGACAGCTTTAGCGATAGCTGAACATCCCATGTATTCAAGACTCAAGTTCGCTGCGCTTCTTGGCAGATGATGCATCTTTGCAAAAATGTCGCAAACGAGGCTCGGAAGGAGTCGGCCAGGACTGCTGGTAACCCCAAGTACAAGCCCTATGGATTCAGCCGGAACGTCCGCCTTCTCAAGGCATTCCTGCGCTGCCTCTACAGCGAGGTCTGCCGTCGGAATGGCGAGCTGAGGGTCAGCTCCTTTGAAGAGCACCGCTGGATAGTTAGCGAGCACTGAATGCCTGTGTTCGACACCCAGCGTGCGCAGCATGCCAACAAGAGCGTCCGATAGGTGCCCTTTCCCTTCGGCCAAGAGTTCTTCAGTGGACCAGCGCGGGGCGGGCAGAGCAGCAGCTATCGACGTCAACCGTGGCTTGGCAGGGGACGCTTTCATGAGGTACCTCTCAAGGTGGCATGGACGGCATCCGCGCCAGCACACGGTCGGCGGAGGCATCGTAGCGAGTTTCGGTAATCCGATGTTCAAAGCTGATGTCTGGGACTGGATAGTCCCCGCGGTAGAAGAAGCCGCGGCTCTCCGCCCGCGCCGCCGCTGAAGCGGTGCAGGCCTCCGCCAGGACAAGCAGGTCAACATCTTCAGGAGCTCGGGGCAACACCCCACGTCGGGTGGCTCGCTTCCGACGGCACCATGAAGTAAACTTTTCGGCAGCTTCCTCTGTGAAATGACCGTCCTGGAACGATGCAAGGCGTACTTCTATTTGCTCCGGCAAGTAAGAATCTGGCGCAAGGGATGGCCGCCCGGTGATGCCGAAATCGACAAAGTCGTTCGTGTCAGTGTTGGCTGCATTTGCGAGATGCTCGCTCATCATACCGCCGGCGGCGAGGAAGGAAAGCCAGGGCTTCCCGGCCACCGAGTCGACGACAACGTCGTATCGGCACTCGCCGAGCGCGTCGATATTCCGGGGCCCCTCGGCTGCGGCAAGAATGCCGCCCATCGAGAATCCGCGCACCGGCCCGAGCGGCACCGAACCGTCGGCCAGATTTGCAGAGTGCGGGACGTCGAAGTTCTGGATCCAGTAGTCGCGGAACACCCCCAAGTCGTGCGCATCGGCAGAGGCGAGAATTCGATTTAGCTCGTCCGCGGGCTTACCCGCACGCAGGAGTTGCGCACCCTTTAGATCGAAGGGGTAGAGGGGGCGGCGGTGAGCTAGGTCGCCCAGTGCAAACCTGTTAAAAAACTCCAGGTTGTACAGGGCACCACCAGCACGAAGGTAAGACCCGAGGAGGCGGCCCCGGCTGCGTGTTGCCCCATCTCGGAACAATCCGCAGTAGCCGCCGGACGCGAGTACCAGATGGCCACATACCGCTGCTCTGGGTTCCCCGTCGCAGTCATACCGCACACCAAGGCAGCGGGTGCCATCCATGACTAGCTCGGTCACTCGTCCGCGGAGAACGGCACCCCCGAGAGCTTGGAAGTGCTGCAGGACAACGTCCACAACGTCGGACCCTGCTCCTAGACGGGGAACTTGAGCGGCATGTTTGGGAATTAAGACGTCGTCCAGGGCCATGAATTTAACAAGCCGGTTCAGCGCCTCGAATTCTTCCCGGGCACGGGCGATCATTAGCGGAATATACTCAGGATTCTGCGTGCCGGATGCATCGGCGAATGCCACAGCCGCTGACTCAGCAGTCGCTTCGAGCGCTTTGCGGTCGATCACCGCAGCGGCCCACTCACGAGAAACGGCAGGTAGCTGTTCATTTGCAGATATGACGGCTGCCTTCACTCCGTTACGCACCAGTCGGTATCCTAACCACGCCCCAGCAATTCCGCCACCCACGATCAGAACTGGGTGCTTTACAACCAGATTGGACTGCTCCATTACACGCACCTTCAGCATCATGCCGATTTTGCCTCAGTGGTTGATCAGTCCTCGATCTCGGCCTGTAGCTGGCCGGAACGAATAATCTCCACGATGGCATGGATTTCGTTGTCCATCCGGCGGTCCTTTGAGACTGGAGGAGCTACCGAGCGGATCAGTGAATGCACGCGGCGGGTGGCCGAGCTGGCGAGATCAACCCCTCGGAGATCTATCCCTTGGCACACTGCGTGCAGGTGCACGGCAGTAACCTCCATGAGTAGTTCGATAACGGTGCGAGCATCGCGAGCAGCAATGGTTCCCATACTTACCTTGTCCTGGTTGTGCGCCTCAGTTGATCGAGAGTGAATAGTGGCCGGCGCCGAGTGCTTCAGCGCCTCGGCGGCTAGGGCCGAACAAGCGATTTGCATACCCTTGTAACCATGATGAAGACCCGGCTCAACCTCAGATGTCTCGAGTGGCACCAAATTCGCCGGCAGACCATTGTTGAACTTGGCGTCGACTACCAACTCGAGCTGCCTGTCTAGGAGGTCAGCGACATTTGCAGCTGCGACCTTGAGTGCATCCATCGCTTGGCCTACGTATCCGCCATAAAAGTTGCCACCACTAAACACGGCAGAGCTTTCAACGTCGAAAAGAGGATTATCATCGGCCGAGTTTACTTCCACCGATAGCCAATCGGTAACCCAGCTAAGAGTATCCCGCAATATCCCAATGACGTACGGAGCACACCGTACCGAATAGGACTCTTGCACCCTGCGGCCGAGGATTTGGAACTCTTGCCGGCCGAGAGGATTATATGAGCCCACGAGTGCCGAATGATCGATAGCCAGGTTGGAGTCGAGAAGGAGATCATTAATCGCGTGAGCGCTCACCATTTGCCCGGCGTGCGGCTTTTGGGAATGCAAGAACGGTGCATAGTGTCCTCGGTTGCCGAGCAACACTTCAACCGCCATAGCGGTACATGTCTCAGAAGCAAGACAGAGCTGCAATGCATCCCTGGCTGCCAGGGTAGCGAATCCTGACATAAAGGATGTACCGTTCATAAGCGCCAACCCCTCTTTCGCCTGTAGCGAAAGAGGAGTAAGACCCAAAGCAGCATGGGCGGCAGCGGATGTAGTGCGTACCCCCTCATGGACGACTGCACCCTCACCCTGGAGCACTGACGCGATATAGCACAAGGGTACCAAGTCTCCGCTGGCCCCTACTGAGCCCCGTTCCGGAATCGAAGGCAACACGTCGGCGGAAAGCAACTGCAAAATGCGGTCGACCAACTCGGGGCGAACGCCGGAAACTCCACGCGCCAGGCAGTTTGCTCTGATCAGCATGGTGGCCCGAACCACCTCAGCCGCGCTCTCAGGACCGGTTCCGTTGAGGTGATAGCGAGTGAGGTTCCGTTGCAGATCAGTTGCCTTATCCGGGGATATGTGAGAGGCGGCGCTGTCTCCGAAGCCCGTGGTGACACCGTAAATAGGCTGTTTGCTCTCGATGATTTTTTGCTTCAGCCGCATTGCCGACTCGCAGCGATGGCGCGCAGACTCCGGGAATACGAGCTGAACGTTGGCTCGCTGTCGGGCCGTGTCTTCTATGTCTTCTAGAGTAAGAGAATGCCCGTTGAGCAGAATGGTCTTCGTTTGCTTCACATCGGCCTCAGTAATCATTAATACCTCCGCCAACCGCGAACCCTCCTGGTTCAAGATTGCGCCGGCCAGCGTAGGCGCGCAAGCCCTCAGGTGGTCTCGTCAAGGGCGCGCTGTGCCAGCGAGTACTGATGCACGGCTTCGATAGCTTTAGGGTGGGGTCGTGTCGTACAGGGTCAGTTTCCGGAGTCCGCCGCTCGCTGGACTCGGCTCTCTTGCAGGCGATGCGGACGCCGATGCACTTGCCCCACAACCACGAGTTTGGGTGTTCTGGGGGCGCGAGTGTCTGAGTGCCTGACTGAGAACCGGTCACGGGGAGGTGTGTGGGTGGGTTGTTCCTCGGGCCAGGCGGCGGGTCATGAGGATGATCATTGACCATTTGACCATGGCTTCGTGATGTTCTGGCAGGCGTTCGTAGTCGCGGACGCAGCGTCGTCTGCGGCAGATCCAGGACAGGGTCCGTTCGACGGCCCACCGGCGGGCAGGACGACGAAGCCCTGGGCGTCGTCGCTGCGTTTCACGATCTCGACGGTCAGGTTCCAGCGCTCTTTCGCGCAGGTCACGAGCTTGCCCGCGTAGCCGCCGCCGGCCCAGACGAGGAGGATGCGGTGGTGGATCTGCCGCAGACGGGAGATGAGCGGGCGGGCGCCGTCACGGTCCTGCACGCAGGCGGCGGTCACCAGCACCACCAGCAGCATGCCCAGTGTGTCGACGGCGATGTGCCGCTTGCCGCCATTCACTTTCTTGCCCGCGTCCCACCCCCGGCTGCCGGACGCGACGGTCCCGGCGGCACGCAGCGACTGCGAATCGATGACGGCCGCACTCGGCTCGGGGTCACGACCCGCCTTCCGGCGAAGCCGGTCACGAAGTGCGCTGGGCAGGTCATCCACGTACTGGGCGCGTTCCCAGCGGGTGAAGAAGGCATAGACGGTGGGGTGCGGCGGGAAGTTAACGGGCAGGGCCCGCCACTTGCATCCGTTGTCCACCACATACCTGATCGCGTCGACGACCTTGCGCCGGCAGTGCTCTTCAGGCCGGCCGCCCCTGCCCCATCGCCAGGCCGGCACAGGCAGCAAAGGCTCCGTGACCTGCCACTCCGCGTCGCTCATGTCCGACGGACAGCGCACCGGCCGGGCCGGCCCGGCAGCCCCCCGGCCGAAACGGCATGCCGGGCACGGACAACCAGACGGGACAACCGAGTTGGCATCAACGGGTCCGGAACGGTACAACGGCATGACAGGGCTCCTGTGACAACGGTTGGGCTTGGTAACCGCTGTTGCTACGGGAGCTCTGGCGTCATTGCAGGCATTCGCATTCCAGGCCACACCACTCGAACGTGCCACTCCACTTACCGTCACCGGTTCTCAGTCAGGCACT
>NZ_JBWKJV010000080.1:0-12178 GCF_056432045.1 Streptomyces sp. NPDC045701
CCCGCCAGCACCCCGTCCCACTCCTCAACCAACCCCACCCCAAGCTCAGCCATACCCCAACTCAACCACAAACAAGTGCGATTGCAGTACTAGGACCAGGACCAGGTGTGGACCGCCTCGAGGGTGGCCACGCTGATCGCGCGGAAGTTCCCCATCTCCTACAGAGTCTCGGGCGCCACGAGGCTGATGCGCCGACTCGGGTCCACCCCGCAGATGCCCGAACGGCGGTCCGTGGAACGCGACGAGCAGGCCGTTGCGGTGTGGAAGGAGGCGACCTGGGCGGAGGTAAAAGCACCAGGGCGGCCTGCGGGGGCTGCATCTGCTTCGAGGACGAAGCAGGCTTCACCCGCAGTCCGCCCAGAGGGCGGATCTGCGGCAGAGGCGGTGCCACTCCGGTCGTGAGGACCTCCGGCCGACGTTCCGGCAGGGTCTCGGTGGCCGGACTGATCGCGACGCGGCCGGGCTCCCGGACCCGGCTGGTCACCGCCTGCGCCGTCACACCAGCCGCAAGGGCGACGGTGCAGCATGTCCGAGCAGGACTACATCGGTCTGATCGACGGCACGTACCAGCTGCCAAGGCACCGATCGTGCTGGTGCGGGACTGTCTGAACACCCATGTCTCCCACGCGATGCGCGAGCTGATCGCGGCCGGGACTGACTGACGGTGTTCATCCTGCCCGCCTATGCACCCGGGCTCAACGCCGTCGAGCTCGAAGCCGCGGTGCGTAATCGCCTCAAACGCCTGCAGTACCGCCCCCACAGCCTCAACGGCGTCCTCGCCGACACCGGCCTCATCCTTGACCGCCCACCCTGAAAAGCCGAAGTCAGTACCGGTTTCGTGGCCCCGCATGGGGCTCCCGGTCTCCGGCGGGGGCATGGCTTCCGGCCCTTTCCGATCATGATGGAAGTGGTGTCATCGGACCGGGAGACATCGGAAGACCGCTGATCAGGGCATGACCGCTCGCCGCGTTCTCCGGGGTGAGACAGGCCTTCGTCACGTGGATGCCGACACGCTGGTGCTGCAGGGGGCTGGGAAGGGTCTGATAGAAGGCTCAGTGAGCGACGGGGGTGGAATCGGTGTCTACTTCGATCTGGACGTAGGCATAGGACATCACAGGGCCGCAGTCAGTCCATAAGGCAGGAAGGTGTTCGGGCAACCCTCTGCCGGACCGCCGTGCTGCGTGGGCTGACCGGGAAGTTGGCCCTGAACTCCGGCGGATAGTTCTTCATGACTACGAGATCCGCGTCCTCGGATCCTCAGGATCCCGGGTCTCGTGTGTTCAAGATCAGGAGGCTAGGCCTACCCTGATACACCACTTCGCCGGACGCGATCCCGTCCAGCCAGGGGCCGATCGGCCGATGCCGTACATGGCAGACGCGACCAGACTCGAGGGGGCGCCCCTTTGTTTGATGGGCCCACCGTACCCGCATCTTGCCTAGCTTGAGGAAGTCCGTGATGAAGCGCATAAGGACGGCAATCGGCAGCAGTCTGTTTGCTGCAGTAGCTGCAACTGGGGCACTTACCGCAGGGGCGGCTCATGCTGCCACCGAAAATGTCACCGTTGAAGATGCAGAAGAGGTCCGGGTAACAGTTCACAATCAGACTAGGGGACCACTCACGCTTTGGAATACTTACGCGGGAGAGGGAGCAGATTTCACCCAGTCTCCCGGCGTGGTTAACAGCACCATCGTGAACTCTGAGGAAAAAACCAGCTGGGCAGCTCAATTTTCGGAGCCCAGCTCGGTCATGGTGAGCTACGAAGCACCCGGCGCCTACCTCCATGTGTACATCGACAGCGAAAAGGACGTCACGGGCTGCAAGGTGGTCTCCAATCAGGGTGACACCCGCCAATGCCGGGTTACCGGTTCAAAGACCGAACCCACCGTATTGTTCGCCGATCCAGGAGCGCAAAGCTAAGAACCGGGAGCCCATTCCGGCCTGTTTCTGCAGGCCACGTGGTTTGACATCGTGGTGGAGCCTCGGGGGAGGCATTCCTGCCGAGAGAGCCGCCCTCCGAGGCTTCCTGTGCCCTACTGTTTTGTTAAATCCGAGGTCGTTTCTGGTGGCGTGAACCCTCGTTGACCTCGATCCTTCAGTGGTGATCGCTGCTTCGTGAGGTGGTGGGTTCACCCCGTTTTGTTCCCGTGGGTGTCGGGCGGGGTCTTCGCGTGACGCTGCGGGGCGCCGGGTTCCACGGGCCCGGAGTGTGGCGGGTTGTTCTCCTTCCTGGTCGCCGGGGCGTGAGCCGGTGGTCAGGTGACTGCCGGAAGGACGTAGAGCCTCTGCCAGGCCAGGACGAACGCGCCGGCCCAGGGCCAGGAGCGTTCGGTCCGCAGCCAGTGGCGGCGGGCGTGCTTCGCGAGGCGGGCCGGGAGGTGGCAGAGGCGCAAGCGCGTGGTGTCGGGCCCGGCGTCGGCCAGGTCGTCTTGACCGTGGACAGTGAGCAGTCAGCCAGGCGTCCAGGCCGGCGGCGAGGTTCGCGGTCAGCATCCATGCCGCGTTGATCGTCCAGGACTTGGCGGGCAGGTTGTGCAGCTCCATTGTCTTGTTCGTTCGCACGTGGTCCGCGACGACGGCGTGGTGGGGTGCAGGGCGTCGAGCCACTGGATCTGGTGGGAGCCGGGGATGCGGTCATTTTGTTGATGCTGGTGGCGGTGATCGATCGAGTACTTCCAGCCGGTCTTCTTCCCGAACGCGGTGAGGTCCTTCATCTGCCGGCCGGACGGCCTGACCCGGCGGACGATCAGCCTCATCCCCTTGATCCAGCCCTCCCGGCGGTTCAGCCCGGTCAACCCGGCCACGAAGCAGCAGCCTTCTGGGGGCTGCCTCCTGCTTGAGCGAGGTCTGACACGCTGCCTCAGGCACACGGGCGATGGCCTTCTCGTCCTCGCCTGTGATGCTCCAGCCGGTGGTGAAGCGGACCGTGCGCCGCATGGTGTTCAGATCCCGCAGGCGTTCGTGCAGGCCATGGGTGGCGCCCGCGCCGCCGGCCCGCACCAGGAACTTCGCCGTCGAGGCTCCGGGGACCTGGGCGAGCGCCTCGCGCAGCACCCGGACGTGGCCGGCCACCGTGTTCGAGCCGGCGCTGCCCGCACGCAGCAGCACCGCCAGACACTCGCCGGTGTCCGCACACCACGCGGCCAGCGGATGAAACCCGAACGACTTCTTCCAGGCCGCCGCAGCGCCCTGCTTCTTCGGCACCGCCGTGATGACCGTGGCGTCCATGCCGGTCACCACCCAGCGGTGCAGACACTTCCCGGCGACCGTCAGCCAGGGGAAGCCGCCCGGCCGCAGATGCAGCAGCGACCACACATGACGGCGTATTCGCGCCCGCACCTGTCCGGTCTTCGCGAGGCCCTCTCCGTCCATCGCGGCCAGCGTCCGGCGGGTCGCCGGGTCCGGCACCGCTGGCCCGGACAGTCCCTGGTGACGGGCCTGCAACTGCTCGGCGTCGAACAGATTTACCGCCCCCAGCACAATCGCCACGGCGAGGTGCACGACCACGGCCGCGCGGTCTCGCCAGCCGGTTCCGGTCCCGGCAGGCAGCACGGCCGCCAGCGCTGCCGTCAACCCCGCACGGTCAGCCAGCCGGCGCAGCAGTACCGCCCCGGCACGCCCGGCCAGCCCCTTTGCCGCCGGCGACCACGGACAGACGCCGGTCCCACCCTGCAGGCTCGCTCACCAGATTGGTGCCCTGACTCTCGCAGCGGATACGACCCCGACACTCGCATCCTTGCAGGCCAGCGGCACCTTTCTGCTACCAGGCCGTCAGATCACCCAATTCCGCTGAATACCCGGGGTCAGGTGTCCAGTGTGCCCAGGGCTCCGGCCGGGGGATCTCGTGCTGATCGAGGTAATTCAGGGAGATGAGGATCGACTCGACGGCATGACCGGCTGCCTTCATCTGGTCGACGAAGACTACGGGTCAGCGGTTTCGGGGGCTGGGTTCCCCCGGCGTCAGCACCTCGCTGGCCTCGCGCAGCCGTTTGTTCTCCGCCCGCAGCCGCTTGAGTTCCTCTCGTTCGTCGCTGGTCACGCCCGCGGTGACGCCGGTGTCGATCATCCTCTCTGATGGCTAACAACGGAGCGGCAGAGAAGTCGGAACGGTTCGCGCTCGTGGACGGAACGCACGCCGACTGCGACCGCGTGGGCAATGGCCAGGACGACTATTTTCGGACAAGCACCGCAAGCACGGGTGAACATCCAGGCTGTCACCGGGGCCGCCGGGGAACTCATCTTGTACTCGTCGGCCCTGCCCGGACCGGCCGCGGACATCCCCGGCGCCTGGACCCACGACTTCGTCACCTCTGTGAACGACTGAAGATCCCTGCCCTCGCGGACAAGGCTTGCCAGGGCGCCGACAGAACATTCGCCACCCCGGTCGAGCGACCCACGCCGCGGACTCACCGTGAAGGAAAAGTCCGTCAACCGGGCACACGCCCGGCTCCGCTCACCTGTGGAACGGGCCTTCGCACGGCTCAAAGCCTGGCGGATCTCCCGCAAAGTCCGCGTCAGCCCCAGCCCGCTCACGTCAATCGGCAAGGCCGTCCTCGACCTGAAGAAGCTCACTTAGGAAACTCAGCGGGTCAGGCCCACGCTAGAGACAACTCAGACAGCGGACAGTCGAATTGGGAGAGTACAGTGTCAGCCTACTGCTTAGCCGCTCTATGCTGAACGATCACTTCCGGCTTCGGCGTGTGCCAGTTGAGTTCGAGAATTGCATCATTATAGTCAATACCCTCGCCGTTTTCAGCGACAATCACAATCATATTGTAGAATCCGATACAGTAGGGTCCGCCCGCGTTAACCTTGCTCGGCATAAGGTCCGGTCCGGTCCGTGCATAGGAGAAAATCGCAACAAGCTGGTGCACGCCCGTGATGGTCTTGTTGCCGATGATGTTACCCTCACCGGATCCCGCGTACAGCTGCCTCCCCCAGGCGCCATTACCTATGACTACCACCTGCTGGATGACGACAGAGTTAGTTTTCACCGTGACATGTACTCGCGAATGCGGCGGTAGGGTGATTTCAGCCTTGTTGCCGGTAGTGAGAATATACGCGGCGGACATGAAGATCCCTCGTCTCACAGTGCAGCCCGGTGTAGCTAATTGATCGACTAACAGTAATCATCCCCAGGATAGTACAGCGCGAGTGAAACGGAGTAATTTGAAAGGCGCGGCCGGTCAAAACACCGGCAATGCCGGGTGCCTGCCCCTCCAGCACACTTCTGGCCCGCTGCGCTTGACGTGTGTCCAGATGCCGGCCGGATTCGAGTCAGGGGCGGCACTGTCAGCCGCTCCCGCTCGGCGACGGTTCATGCTGCGAGGGGCTCGTCCTGATCGACGAGGTGGCCGTTCTCGAAGCGGGCGCCGGCTCGGACGCGGGCGACGAGGTGGGGTGGGGTGACCGCGCGCCAGCGGGCCTGGGCGGACTCGGTGAGCTTGAAGACCATGGCGGGGGCGGCGGTAGGGCTGCCGGCGCCGCGGGTGACCTTGGTCCGTAGCTTCACCGTGCTGAAGGTCGGTTCGACCGGGTTGGTCGTCCGCAGGGGGATCCAGTGCTGGGCGGGGAAGCCGTAGAACGCCAGCAGCTCGTCGATCTCACCGGTGATCTTCTTCACCGCCCTGGGCCACTTCGCGCCGTACGCCTTCTGGAACGCGGTGACCGCCTTCTCCGCATGGCCGCGGTCCTCGGCGCTGCAGATCTCCCGCAGGGCCTTCTTCGCGCCGGGCTGCGACTTCGGCAGCGCGTTCATGACATTGCGGGTTTTGTGAACCCAGCATCTTTGGTGCCTGGCCTGCGCAAACACCTCCGCCAGGGCCCGCCACAGGCCCATAGCACCGTCGCCGACGACGATCCGCCCACGACCCGGCCGGCTCCCGTGGCCCCCCGGCGATTGCGATCAGCTCCTTGGTGCCGTCCACGCGGACGCCCGTCAGGACCAGCAGGCAGGAGTGCGTCCGGGACAGCCGGATCCTGGGGTGGATGCCGCCGGCCCACACGTAGACGCAGTCGGATTCCGTCAGGTCACGGCGCTGGAAGGCGGCATGCCCGGCGGTCCACTGTCTGGCCAGCCGGGTCACCGCCGCCGCCGGCAGGCCGGGCTGTGCCACCCAGGAACTGCCCGAGCGCGGGCACGAAGCCGCCGGAGGACAGGCCGTGGAGGCAGAGCAGGGGCAGGACTTCGCTGATCTCCGGGGATTTACGGCACCACGGCGCGAGGATCTTCGAGGAAAACCGGATGCGTTCACCCCTCGTCCCGTCGATGCGCTTGTCGTTCACGCGTGGTGCCGAGACCTCGATGGGCCCGGCGGCCGTGGTCACCGACCCGGGGCCGGTGCCGGCCGCCTGCGGACCACCAGTCGGCGGTCGGCCTCATCACGCCGGCCGGCGAGCCCGGCTAAGTACTGCTCCACCTCCGCCTCCAGCGCGGCGGCCAGCATCCGCCTCGCGCCCTCCCGCACGATCTCCTCGATCAGAGAGGTACCGGTCTCGGCAGAGCCGTCTTCGGATTCCGATTGCTCTTCTTCCGGTTGCCCGGCAGCCGGCATACCCGTGCCCAAAAATGAAGAAACTAGCGGTCCATCCGAAAGCTCCCGGGCGAGGTAGCCTGGGGATAAGTAATATCTCGCAGTGCGTTCGCCGACGCTGTGAGGTGAGGTGATGACGGACGTCATCGTGACTGACTGCATTGTTATCGGTGCTGGGTCTGCAGGAAGCGGTATCACACGGCAGCTCATTGACCGTGGCTTCTCCGTGCATGTGATAGAAGCCGGTCCACCGGACACTGATCGAACAGCCCTGGCCGAGGCGGTCGGAATGGCCCGGGATATCGGACATGGTTTCGACTGGTGGCGGAAGTCAGAGGTGGTACCGGGGCCATCAGCGCGGACGAAAAGGAATGGGGGCGTACATCAGGCAGGCGGCATCGTCTTACCACCACCAGGTCGGCACATGCCGCATGGTGCGGAGCGACGGGGCTGTTGCCGATCCCTCGCTGCGCGTACGAGGTCCGCAATCTGCGTGTGGCGGACCTCGGCGATACCGAAAACCATCTCCGGCAACACCAACGCAACGTGCATCATGATCGGGGAGAAGATGGCACTCCTGTAAGTGGCGTCGTTGTGGGCTTCCTCCGGCGGTACTCGAAGTGTCGAAACGAGCCGTACACCCCAGAGCGCTACCGTGACCGTCGGCGAGGGCAGTCCCGCCGCCTCCATCCCTGCGCCCCCTCCTGTGGCGCCCGCCCCTGGCGGGACAACGTGGCAGGCGCCTGCGCTGACGACCGACCGCACTTGAGTGAGGTGGTACCCAATGCCGGACCTTTCCGGGAAGCCGGCCTCGTCGTCGCGCGTGTCGCTGAGCCGCATCATGACGCTCCTTGACACGAACCTGCTGGGCATGGTCCACGGCGGAGTGATCATGCAGTTCGCACATGACGTCGCAGCGGCCGTCGCCAGTCGGCACGCGGAGGGTCCCGCGGTCAGCGCGTCGGTGGACGAGGTCACGTTCGCGGAAAGGGTCACCGTCGGCGATCTTGTACATGTCCAGGCCCAGGTGAATTGGACCGGCCGCACCTCAATGGAGATCGGTGTCCGGGTGCTTGCCGAGCGCTGGAACGAATCCACGCCTCCTGTACAAGTCGGCAGCGCTTACCTGGTGTTCACCGCTGTCGACAGTGATGGCAAGCCGCGGCCTGTTGCCCCGGTGCTGCCTGAAACCTCCGAGGACTGGCGACGATACCAGGAGGCGCAGATCCGCCGGCGGCACCGGCTGGACCGGCGCAGGGCTCTCAGGGAGGAATTGGCCGGAGCTCAGGGCGAAGACGCATGACGGCGCATTCTGCCGGCCCGATGACCGGCCATCTTCCCAGCCGCAGCTGCCGCCGGTGAGGGTCCCGGCGGCCCGCAGCGACTGCGAGTCGATCACGGCGCGGCCGTGCTCGGCTCAGGGCTACGGCCCGCCTTCTGGCGGAGCCGGTCGTGCAGTCATGCAGGTCATCAGCGTACTCGGTACGTTCCTACCGCACGAAGAAGGCATACACAGTGGAGCGCGGAAGGAAGTCCACGGGCAGCGCCCGCCACCTGCAGCCGTTGTCCACCACATACCGGATGGCATCGACGATCTCCCGTCGGCAGTGCTCCCCGGGACGTCCGCCCGGCCCCCACCGCCAGGCCGGGGACCACACGAGATACGTCGGTGAGGCCGGCGTCATCGCGTCGGTGCCGCACCACCTCGTGCAGCCGGCCGCACACCCCGGCTCGTGCGACCAGATGAACCGGCAGGTGCGCGGCCGGCTTCGATATCCCGAAACATGGCGGCAGAGCCCGCCAGGCAGCCGCTGCACCACCAGGCAAGACACATCCAAGCCTGCTTGCAGTCTGTGAACACTATCGAAAAGGGGCTGCTGAGGCGTATGGTAGTAGCAATAGATCACTCAGGTGGCCACCGGCTCCATTGTGATCGAGCGGATACGCCTCTCACCATGCGCCGTGGGCCGCGAGGTCCCTGGAGCAACAGCATGCCGCCTCAAACGACCGTCCCACGCCCCCCAGTTGATGGCCTGTATGCATGGAAGCGCTTGTCTCAGGCACAGAAAGTGGCGTGGCCAGATACAGAGAAACTCGAAGAAGCAGTCCATATGCTAGAGGTTTCTCCCCCGATCGTCTCGCGAGAGGCGATCGACAGACTGCGTATGGATCTAGCTGGCGCTGCGGCGGGTAAAGCATTTCTGCTGCAGGCCGGTGACTGCGCTGAGACTTTTGCGACGAACACAGAGCAGCACTTGCATGCGCTGACTCAGACTTTGCTCCAGATGGCGATTGTCCTGACTTATGGAGAGAAGCTGCCAGTAATCAAGGTTGGACGTGTCGCCGGGCAGTACGCAAAGCCGCGATCGTCCCCCGTTGATGCCAACGGCATTCCGTCATATCGCGGTGACATGATTAACGGGTCTGAAGCCACGGCGACAGCCCGTACCCCCGATCCCCACCGGCTCGTGGAAGCGTATGCGCATTCTGCTGTCGCGGCGAACATGATCCAGAACTCGATGCATCCGGATCTGACGAATATATATGCCGTCCACGCGTGCCTGAACAAGTTCGTTAATTCATCCCCTGCCCGGCATCGGTTCGCTGATCTTGCAGAAGAGATCGAAGACGCGCTCATGTTCGTCTCTGCCTGCGGAGTGAGAGAAGAGGCACTGCGTGACTCGGAGATTTTTATAAGCCACGAGGCCCTGGTCCTCGAGTACGAAAGCGCCCTTACCCGGGCGACCACTGACGGGGCGGCATACGATTTCTCCGCCCACATGATCTGGGTGGGTGAACGTACCCGGCAGATAGACGGAGCGCACGTCGACTTCGTCTCGAAGGTTGATAATCCCGTTGGTGTAAAAATCGGTCCTTCTGTCACGCCGCAGGAAGCGGTAGAGATCGTGGACCGCCTCGACCCCGACTACACTCCGGGAAAGATTACGGTCATTAGCCGGATGGGGGCAGGAAAGGTGCGGTCGGTTCTCCCTCCCGTCGTCGAAAAATTGACAGCTAGTGGCCATTCCGTCCTGTGGGTATGCGACCCGATGCACGGAAATACGGAACAGAGCTCCAGTGGCTACAAGACGCGACGATTCGAAGACATCCTTGATGAACTAGCAGGGTTTTTCGAGGTTCACAAGCGCCTTGGCACCCACGCTGGGGGCATGCACCTTGAACTGGCGGGAGAAGACTTGACAGAGTGCCTAGGAGGTGCACTCGGCCTGACAGAAGGCCACCTGCCTACACGATATGACACAGCGTGTGATCCACGCCTGAACATGCACCAGTCCCTCGAAATGGCCTTCTGCGTAGCGGAGCTGCTGCAAGAACAAGGCCGGTGACGCCCGCGAGGCCTGCCCTGTTATCGGGTAGTGGCCGCCCGCGGGCGGGCCAATCGTCCAGGGCTGCCTACCTCCTCGTCCAGGGTGCTGCCTACCTCCTGCGGAACTGGCAGCCCCGCCGCGCGGGCAAGAACGTGCGTCCCGGCGGTCGGCCCAGCCGGGGCGCCGTTCATCCGCCGGGAAAGGCATCGGCTGGCCAGGCGCCGGACTACCGTTCCGCGCAGCTGAAGCGAAACGGACCGCGCCCTGGCCACCCGCCCCCAAAGCCGCGGGCAGAAGGCCGCGCAGGCCCAGCGATGCAGGAGGGGGTAATCTCACCAGCCTCATGACGGCGCGCCTACCAGTCAGCGGCCGAGCAGACAACTGCCCCGTACTGCTCAGCTCATCCAGTAATCCCACCAGCGAGTCAGGATCAGCACCCCAATGATGCCGACGTGCAGCACGGGCAGCAGCCAGGTGAACTCGGCGAACAAGGCGCGCACGGCACGCGGTGCGGGCAGTAGGCTGCGTCGGACGGTGTGCGAGGTGACATACCAGAACATGACGATCGTCGCCACCCACACCAGCAAGCACCACAGACACAGCGCGCTGATCTCATAAAGCGACTGGTACATGAGCCACATGCAAAAGCCCACCCCGAAGAGCGTACCGGCGTTCAGTCCGAGCCAGTACCAGCGGCGGTAGCGGGCACCGGCTAGCAGCGCGGCGCCGGTGGCGATCACCATGCCGTAGGTGACAAGGCCCAGCATGGGATTCGGGAACCCGAAGACCGCGGCTTGGCTGCTCTTCATGATGTTGCCGCACGAGACGACCGGGTTAAGGCTGCAGCTGGGCGTGAAATCCGGGTCCTCCAGCAGCCTGAACTTGTCCAGCGTGATCACCCACGCCGCCAGCAGCCCCGCCGCGCCCGTAACCATCAGCATCCACGCGAAGGCTCTTCCCGCCCCTATGACCCTCGTTCCCGGACCAGGCGAAGTGTCGTCATCCGTCATGTTCATGATGTCGCCGTTCCAGTGCGGAGAGCTGAATCAAGGACCTGTCGCATCCGCTTGCCCATCGGAGGACCTCAAGTTTCGGGAGGACGGCCTAACCTATTCGCAGGAATTCGCGGCTGGGAGTCCTGCAGACCGACCGTCCAGGCCGACTTAATTCTGGCGCGAGGGACTTTGTCTGTGCCGCACGGGCCCAGTCGGCGCATCGGTACCGGACCCAGGAGATATTTTATCGGATAGGCGCTCTTCCTGTGACGTGTCAACCAGTTGCGGGGAGAGTGCTTGGCCTGGCGGGGTGACTAGTACTACAGCCTCAGATCTTCGTGGTGTGATCGGTTGTGGTCGGGTGGTGGTCGCCAGGGGCGGAGGCGGGGGGTGTCTCTATGTCCTTCGTCAAGGACGCGGTGCCGGGTATGGGGCTGTTTGGGGTGGTTATGCGGCGAGGGTGATGGCAGGGGTTCTGGACTCGTAGAAGGTGCCGTCGCGGAGCATGGCGAACAGGACGCTGATGCGTTGGCGGGCGAGGCGGAGGAGGGCCTGGGTGTGGGTTTTCCCGCGGGCTCTTTGTCTGTCGTAGTAGGTGCGGGAGGCCGGGTCGGCGTTCATGCAGGCGAAGGCGGAGAGGAACATGGCGCGTTTGAGCTGCCGGTTTCCGCCTCTGGGTGCGTGTTCGCCGTGGATCGAGGTCCCGGACGACTTCGTCGTCGGCGCGAGCCCGGCGCAGGAGGCGAGGTGGGCGGCGCTGGGGAAACTGGTGCCGTCGCCGACAGTGACCAGCAGGACGGCAGCGGTCCTGACGCCGACTCCCGGTACCGGGGTCAGGACCTGGTGAAGAGGGTGAGCCTCCAGCAGGCTGCTGATCTGTGCTTCCAGGGCCCGGCGCTGGTCGTGAACCGCCGCGAGGGAAGCGGCCAGGGACGGGATCACGATGTCGAGGGTCCCGGTTCCCGGGACCACGACGGTCTGTTCGTTGAGAGCGTCGAGGACCTCGTCGATCAGCCGGACGGCCATCCGCGGGGCCTTCGGGCGGCTGAGTTCGACGAGCCTGCGATGGGGCATCGTCCGGGCCGCGTCCGCGATCACCGCCGCGTCCTTCGCGTCCGTTTTCGCCTCGCCCGGATATAGATCAGCTATCCGCCGCATCGCGAGGCCGGGGAGGCAGGCGACTTCGCAGCCCGCGTCCCGGGCGACGGTCAGCGCACCACACCCGTCGTGGCCTCATGAATTCACCATGGGGGCAGGGCGATGGTGACGGAGCGCACGATCAGCGAAGGAGGGCGCCTCGACCTGCGATGATTCAGCTTCTCA